>JAFWKF010000004.1 GCA_017533605.1 Candidatus Saccharimonadota bacterium
CATTTCGGCAAGCATCATTGCAATATCGTTTCTTAAATGTGTGCTATCTAGGCTGTTAGCAAGCAATACCCATTTCTTTGACTTTCCGGTATTAAGAAGATCTACATTATGCGAAAGCTTAATTTGATAAGGTTTTTTCTCCTTTAACCAAGTTGTGTTTCCTCGCCCCTTTATTTCTACATTATTAAATACTTTTATTTGTTTATCTTTATATAGAACTAGCTTATTCCCTTCATATTTTGTTTCTTTAGAACCTTCGTCTATTTCTTTTAAACTGATACCGTCTAATACTATATTTATTCTTGCTAAGCCTCTATCTGAAAATTTATTGTATTCCTTTTTAAATAAAGCTGCGTCTGTACTTAGTTTTAATAAAAACACTAAACCAATAATACATATTAAAAGTATTGTTTCAGCAATTCTCCATCCTCTGTTTTTATTTTCGTTCATATATTAGTTTTCCAAATCTAAACCTAGTATATCGCCCGCCTTTTCTAAAACTTTTCTATCTTCTTCTGAGCACTCAGCCATTTTTATCTTAAATAGCTCCACAGTTTTCTCGTGTTTATAATCCAAAACTTCTAATGATCTTGCCGCACCGGGCACCTTCTTTAAGACGCCTTTGGAAACCAAATTATCAATATGTTCTGCCACTGCTGATACTGACGACAATCCTAGTCCTGCCTGTAATTCTCTATATGACGGCGAGTAACCATTTTCCTCTGTAAAATCCTCCAAAAAGTTCAAAACCGCTAATTGTTTTTTTGTCAATTTGATAGCCATTATGTTATAATTATAAACAATGGATAAAAATAAATCAATTGATGGGCTAGTCACCAAGCGCTCTAAAAAAGCGCCTGTCAAAAAGACTACTACTAAAATTAAGGCTAAAACTACTACCCCTAAAACTCCTAAAAAGCCTAAAACCACCACCACTCCACCACAGGCCCCAACTGAATCTAATAAAAACACCACTGAAGATTTCCTCGCCCCAGTTCAAGCTTTTAATTTTAATGAAGAAAACGGCAAATTAGAAGCCACCGATGTCAACCTTGTTAAAAAGTCCAAAAAAGCAAAGAAAGAAAAGAAAAAACCCACCAAAAAACGCAAGATCTTCGGTATTATTGTCATTATTATTCTCTTACTCTTAATTGGTGCTGTAATCTGGTTTATCCTGTGGGGCAACGATATTATTGCTAAAATTACTGGTGGTCAAGGTAATGTCTTTGATCTTATTTTCCAAGACGAAACCTATGTAGATTTAAAAACCGACGAAAACGGACGTACTAATATCCTCGCAATCGGCACTAGCGGTTACAATATGGACGGCGAAGAAGGCAACGGCACCCATGATGGCGCACAACTCACCGACTCCATTATGGTTATTAGTTTAAACCAAGAAACTGGCGATGTCGCTATGCTTTCTCTCCCACGCGACCTTAAAGCTTCCCCTACTTGTACTTCCACCAGTAAAATCAACGAAATTTACTGGTGCAACGGCGGAAGCGGTGACGCTACTATAGAAGAAGAAGCCGAAGCAAATACTGCTGTAATGGAAGAAGTCGGTAATATTCTCGGTCTTGATTTCCAATATTACGCCCATTTGAACTGGGGCTCACTCATGCAAATTGTTGACACTCTCGGCGGAATCAATATTACCCTAGATGAAGACATTCAAGATTATTATTATACCGGTGCAGTCTTTGAAGCTGGTAAAGAATATACTATTGATGGCGCCCAGGCTGTAGGTTTAGCTCGTGCTCGCCATGGTACAGCCGAAGGCGACTTTTCTCGCGGTGCATCTCAGCAAAAGATTCTTATCGGTATCAAAGACAAGGTCTTTGAAAAAAACCTCTCAATTACGGACATTATTAGTCTCGCTAGTACCTTAGGCGACAATCTTCGTACTAACTTTTCTGTTGATGAAATGAAATCTCTTGCCCATCTTACCGCTAATTTTGATTTTAATAATATTCGCCAACTATCACTTCTCGAACCAGAACGCCTCATGACTACCGGCACTATTAACGGTATTTCCTATGTCTTACCAGTTGGCGGTGCAGGCAACTACACCAAAATTCAAAGCTTTATCAAAAAATCATTAGATAACGATCCACGAGTTTACGAAGATGCTTCCATCTTGGTCTTAAACGCCACTGAGACCCCAGGTGTTGCCACTGCCGAGCAATATTCATTAGAAGAAGATGGTTTTGTTAACGTTTCTGTTGGCGACACCTCAGGCGAAACCTTCACCGAAGAATATACCTTCTATGCTTTAACTGACACCGCCCCAGGCACCAAAAAACTTCTTGAAGAAAGATATAAAGTCACCTCTTCCTCTACCGAAACCCTCCCCGAAGACATTTCCCGCGACTACGACTTCATTATTGTAATTAAAAGCGAAGAATAAAAAATTACGAAACATTTAAAATTACCCATATAAAAATTACGACTGTACAGATTTTGGAGGAAACTGTAATTTCCGACAAAATCTGCCTACTGTTGTAATTTTTATCTTGGCGTAATTTTAAGTTGAGTAATTATTTATTCTTCGCTTATTTTCTCAATAATAAGTTTTCGGTCTCTTCCTTCCCCCTCCGAATGCGTCTCAATATCCGAATAATCTTGCGCTGCCTTATGTACAATTCTTCTATCCGCTGCATTTAAATTAATTTCCATTGGCTCACCAGTTTCGCGCACTTTCTTAATCCACCCTTCGGCCTTTTCTGCAATCCTATTTGCGCGCTGTTTTTTATAATTAGCTACATCTACATTTACTCTTGTCACTTCCGCTTCCTTAGACACCAGCGCCATTGATACAATATGCTGCAAAGCCCTCAAATTATCCGCGTTTCGCCCAATTAAAAGCGAATTTAAGGACGTAGAAGGCACAGAAAGCTGTATCACCTCATCGTCAATCGTTGAAGACACTGCTACGTTTATACCAAAGAAACTCAGTAAATCCTCTAAGTATCTCGCCGCAAATCTTATTGATTCATCTTTATTCATTATTTTCTCCTTTTCTTTTTAGTATCCTTTGCGGAGATACGAGTAATTTTTGTTCCTGTTTTTTTGTTTTCAACCACCTCAGCTTCTTTAATATTTCTAAGCTCTTTAAGTACTGCCTTATCGGTCATATCATCAATTTCTTTATTAACTTTATTAAGCACCATTCTTTGCTGAATTATTGTAAAGATATTACTTAAGAAGTAATAAAACGCAAGCGCGCCGTTTAAATTAAACATAATGATAAACATCATTATTGGCATCATCTTAGACATCTGCCCGGTCGTCATACCGCTAATATCCGACTCGTCAATTTCTTTACCTTCTTTAGCTTCCTTCAAAATTTCGCGGAACTTCTTTTTCTTCTCAGATTGCCCAGAAGGCATTTGTTGCTTCGTTGCATAGTATTGCACTACTGACGCTATAATCGCACAGGCCAAAATAAACAACGCACTCCAAGAAAACTTACCAGTCAGCACATCGCTAGCCTTTACATCTAAGTTAATAAAACCAAGCAGTTGTGGATGAAAATCATACGCTGTTTTTTCTTCAGCAGAAATTTCTTCATTAGTTAGATCCGCCAGATATGCTTCCTGTTTTATTTCTAATTCACTAATCTCTGAACCCTCATATGCTACAATCTCATATGCCCGGTTCATTAAATTATCTTGTGGCAGCGGCGTAGCAATTACGCGTATTGCTGAAAAAATTGCAATAAAGATTGGAAGTTGAATTATTAAAGTCAGAATTGATGCAAATGGCTTTACATTATATCTCTTGTAAAGGTCCATCGTCTGCAAAGATTCTAACTGTTTATTACCCTTACAATTTTTCTTAATCTGCGTCAGCTCTGGCTGTAATTTTCGCATCAGCTTTGTTTGGTTCAACTGTCTTTTAGTAAGCGGCCACATGCAAAGCTTCACAATTATTGTAAAGATAATAATTGCAAGACCAAAATCATGCACCAGATTAAAGATTACAAATAGAATATTTACGATCGGTCTTACAATTATCAAATCAATCAGATTAAACGGACTACCAGTCAAAACCGAACCAATCACAAATAATATAAAAATCCCCCAATAAATATACTTTTTCACACTCTTTTTGTCCATTCGTTTAATTATATCACACTTTACTCTCTTCTACCAGCTCGCCCACAATTTTTTCTAACTCTTTATAATCCATCTTCATTACATCTTTTGAAAATACCACAAAAATATAATCACGCTCTTTTGGAATCTTATCTAGATTAATTCGCAAAATCTCATAAATCCGGCGTCTAATTTTATTCCTTCCTACAGCGGATTTCTCAACCTTTTTAGAAACCACCACCGCAAACCTTGTAAATTTTTTTGGATTATCACAAAAAACCAGCGACATCTTCCGTGTCCGCACGGTTTTTCCATACTGATATACATATCTCACTCCACCACGGGAATGAAATCTAAACTGTTTGCTTAGCATACAATTCTATTATAGCACTTCTTTAAGCAGTTAAGCGTGCACGACCTTTGAGTCTACGCCTAGCTAAAACTTTGCGGCCATTTTTAGTCGCATTGCGCTTCCTAAAACCATGCTCAACCTTGCGTTGTTTCTTGTGTGGTTGATAAGTACGCTTTGGCATAAAATATTATTCCTTAAACTTTAAAATTTTTCAAAAACTTATTATAGTATAGCGCACTTTTCCACATTTTTCAAGAAGTTTTCCACTACGTTTTTAGGGGCTTAAATCAAAATGTGGAAACTTTCTTCCCTATTATTCCATTTTTATATTAAAACATATTTTTAAAAACCCTCATTTCCTGTGGAAAACTTGGCCCTGCCGTGCTATAATACCCACAGTAAAGGAGGTTAAATGTATAACGTTTGGCAAAATGCGCTCGCGGAAATTGAGCAACAGCTCTCCCCAGCTAATTTTTCCACTTGGTTTCAAGACACCTCTCTTATTTCCACTCAAAACGGCGAAATCGTGATCGGCGTCAAAAACACTTTCTACGTTAAACAACTTCGTTCTCGTTATTCATCTATTATTACTACCGCCCTTAAGAATAATAATCTAGAAGTTAAAACCCTTAATTTTGAAGTAAATACTCCAACTAAAAGTAAGGCTCGCTCCCGTGAGGTTACCGCTCCTGATGAAATCAAGAACCGTATTAAAATTTTAAAAACTACCAAAAATAATTCAACTACTATCAGTACCGGCCTCAACAGTAAATACACTTTAGACAACTTTATTATCGGTTCAAATAATGACTTAGCTGTTTCTGCCGCCCGCAACATTATTGATTCGCCGGGTTCTCGCTATAACCCATTCTTCCTTTATGGTGGTCCAGGTCTAGGCAAAACCCACCTCGTTCAAGCTATAGGTAATGAACTTTTAAAACGTAACCCAGACTATAAAATTTTCTACACCCCAATTTCTCATTTCTACTCAGATTTTGTTGATGCCGTAAGGGCTGGTAAAGGAAAAGAATTTAACCTCAAGTTTCGTAAATTAGATTGTTTGATTATTGACGATTTCCAATATATCGTCAATAAAGAAAAATCTCAAGAAGAATTCTTTAATATTTTTAATGATCTCTATCAATTAAATAAACAAATCATTGTTACTAGTGATCGCCTACCTTCTCAAATTAAAACCGTAGATGAACGTCTTGCTTCTCGTCTTACTTGGGCCGGTGCTTTTGATCTCCAGCTTCCTAAATTTGAAGATAAATGTGCAATTTTGCGCGCCAAAGCCGAACAAATTGATGCCGAAATAGAACAAGAAGCCATTGAATATATTGCTGAAAACGTTAATACTAATATTCGCGATCTAGAAGGCGAGTTATCCGCTATTTTACTCATGTCAGAAGTTCGCGGCCTAACTCCACTAGAACTTATTAATAAAGGCGCTATTAGTGTTAGTCATACTAGTAAACTCCGCCCAGTATCATCTAAACAAGTTGTAGAAAGAGTTGCAAAATACTATCAATTAAGCGTTAAAGAAATGTGTGGTAAATCTCGTGTCGCCCATATTAAAACTGCTCGCCAAGTTGCTATGTTCTTATTATCAAAAGAATTAAAGCTTAGTACTAATAAGATTGCTGCTGAAGTAGGTGTTAAAGATCACACCACTGTTATGCATGGAGTTAAAAAGATTGAATCAGACCTTAAACTCAATTTCACCCTGCGTGATCAAATTGAAGAAATTAAGGAGAAACTTTATGGTTAATCCGTGCAAAACTATGTGTAAAATTCCGTGTATTTTCACGAATAACTTTGTGTATAATTTATTTTCTTTAAAATTTTATCCACTTTTTCAAAAATTACCCACTATTTTACTCACTTTTTTCCACTATATTTCTTCTCTATACTTAGCCAATTTTATCCACTATTCCACAACACCTACTACAACTACTAAATTAATAAATAATAGAAAGGACTAAAAATGAAAATAAAAGTTTCGCAAGAAAAATTAAATAAAGCTTTAAGCAATGTTAGCCGCATTGCAATTGGTAAGGTAACTTTACCAATTCTAAATAATGCCTTAATTAGAGTAAGTAATAAGAAAGTATCTGTTATTACCACTAATTTGGATATGGCAATTAGTGATTTCCTTCCTGTTTCTAGTTCAGAAGATGGTGTTATTACTCTGCCCGCTAAACTACTAGCTGAATTTATTTCTAATCTTCCTAAAGACGAAACAGTTGAAATCACTACTAAAGGAGATAAAGCTACTATCAAAGCTGGTAAGTATTCTTCTACCATTAATGGGTCCCCTGCTGATGATTTTCCTGAACTCCCCGAAATTAATGAAAAAACCGCTGTAGTTTATAAAATTAACACCGAAGACTTTAAAAATAGTATTAACGAAGTTATGATAGCTAGCTCCAACGATCTCACTCGTCCGGCTCTTACTGGTGTATATTTTAATACGGTTAATAATTCTCTTCATATTGCCGCTACCGATGGATATCGTCTCGCCGAAAAACAAATTATCAATAAAGTAGAAAACGATATCTTTGCTATTGTACCTACTTCTTCCCTTCAAGAAGTATTAAGAGCTATTAATGATAGTACCGATGAAATTGAAATTACCTTTAATGATGATCTAGTTCGCTTCCGTCTTGGAGAAATTGAAATTATTTCTAAATTAATTGATGCTAGTTTCCCAGATTATCAAAAACTTATTCCTAAAGAAAACAATATTAAAGCAGATTTAAGTCGTGAGGAATTGCTCCGCGTTACGAAACTAGCCGCTTTGTTTTCTCGCTCTATTGGTGGTTCAATTATTTGTGAAACTAAGAAGCCAAAAACCTTCTCAGTTAAATCTATTACTAATGAATATGGTGAAAATAATTCAGATATAGAAACCACTATTAAAGAAGAAGGTAAAATAAGTCTTAATTCTCGCTTCCTTATTGATGCTCTAAATTCCCTAGAAGAACCAGAAATAACTATTGAGTTTTCCAACAGTCTCGCTCCAATTCTTCTTAAAAATAAGAAAAATAATAAATATAATCACATCATAATGCCACTTAATTCATGATTATAAAATCAATTAAACTAACAAACTTTAGAAATCACACTAGTTATTTTCTAAACTGTAAAGATAGGACTACTATTATTCACGGCGAAAATGGCTGCGGTAAAACCTCAGTTTTAGAAGCTATTTATATTTTAACCCGTGGTAAAAGTTTTCGTGCCACTGATCAAGAAATTTTAAAAAGGGGTAAAGAATTTTATCGCGCCGAAATGGAGTTAGAAAATGGCTCTAAAACTATCGCTACCTATGATGGTAAAATAAAATCATTTACAGTGTTAGATAAAAAGACTCGTCGCCTGCCCAAAAAACAAAAATACCCAGTAATACTATTTATTCCTTCAGATTTAAACTTAATTTCCCATTCACCTGGTTCTCGCCGTAAGTATTTTGATCAAATTTTTAGCCAGTTTAATGAAAGCTATAATGATGCCCTGTTAAAATATGACAAAGCCTTAAAGCAAAGAAATGAACTCTTAAAAAAAGAAAATCTTTCTCCTTCCGATTTGTTTTCATGGAATGTTTTACTCGCAAAATATGGGTCAATTCTATCCAACCTGCGTGCAGAATACATTAAAGAAATTAATTCCAACTTTACTAAAAAATATCAATCTATTATGGGTAATAAAGATAAGGTTGATATTATTTACAACACTGAAATCTTAGAAAAGTCTGAAGCAAAATATCTCACCATCCTAGAGCAAAATTATCAAAAAGATATTTTTATAGGCCACACCACCTTCGGTATCCATCGCGATGATTATCTTTTTAGACTTAATCAAAAGCTCGCCAATGGTTCCGCCTCTCGCGGTGAAACTCGTTCTATTATTTTAGCTCTAAAATTTATCGAGGCAGATCTCATTTATCAAAAAACTAATACTAAACCACTTGTTCTTCTAGATGACGTATTTTCGGAATTAGATGAACAGCGCAGAAAACATCTTGTTAATAATTTTAAAGAAAATCAAATTATAATTACTAGCGTTGAGAATATTTAGCAATATTATTATATTGGTTTAGAAATGCCACAACCGGATTTTCTTCCCCCTCAAAGAATCTAATATTATTATATGCCGTACTATCGTTGCTATATTGTTTTAAGGATTCCGTTGCTCTAGCTAGCGACACATATCTCTGCGCATATTTATAAGTATTCCAATCCGGGTTGTTATTAGAATTTACGTAAGCTGCGCCTGAGGCGACCCTTTTATTACTGTCCGAGGACCCCAAAAAGTTTTCAATCATATTTACAATATTAGAAGCAAATGATACTGACGATGAGTCAGTTGACAAAGAGTTTAATATTCCTCCATCCATTACTCCTAGTGGGGTAACTCTCTCATTATTATAGATAATAAATTTTGCCAACGCCGAATTAGTATTAATAGTTCTTGCCCCATTACTGTCTAAACTTGTGTTGTTTTCTACAAATTCTACAAACCCAGCATCATTAAATGGATTATCAAGTGTAGAAGTATCAAAAGTTACAATTTCTGAACATTGCGCTGAACCTACTGCTCCAATAGCGCTATATGTTTCACAATCTCCAAATGAAGTCAAATAACCCTCGGCCTCATCCGCAAAACTAGCTGGTAGTAACGAATCAACAGCCCTACTCACACTTGCAGACATCACTTTTACTCCGGAGGTTAAAGAATTTCCACTGAAATCTCGCATACTCACCGCAAGATTATAAAAGATCGAGCCTAAAAATGTATTTTTAGAAGTGACATCAAGTGGGCTCCTATTTAATCTATCTGCCCGCGCATCCATTGCTAGTATGTCGGAAGTTAAGCGTGCATATTGAGTTACTGCCTCGCCGTCACCCGCAGTCCCCCCGCTAGCCTTTGCTAGTTCCTTTCCTACATTTATTGCCCCTTCTACCAAGAACTCACCAGCATTTACTCCCTTAATTGTTTCATACGAATTATCAACTAGAGAGCTAGTTATTATTGGTGAAGTTTTATCAAGTATTTCTAAAGAGGCTTCAGCCGAGCCATTATCTAATAGTCTCGCTACTGAGCCTCTCACATTTGAACTAGCTGAACTTACAGTTGTAAAAACCGAATCACTACTAGAGACGCCATATTGATTTTCTACGGTTTTTAAGATTCTGTCTGAAGAATAATTATTTACCGCCTCGGTATTAACCTTATTACCAGATAAAATTGCATATAAACTCGGTGAATCCATTGCAGTTCCAGAAACTTTCACTATTTCACCCGTTTTTACATTCACCACCTCATTTTCATGAGTTTCATATAAATAATTCATTGACTCATTAATTTTTGATTCGTTTCCTTCTCCGGCCTTCATCTTACTAATATTTTCCATGAAAGTTACAAAGAATAAACTAGAACGTTGCTCTTTAGAAATAGTATCAGCCACTTTTAAAGAATCCGCCGCGTTTAATGTTGCTTTTTCGCTTGTATCAGCTAAGTTTTTACTTGCTACTCCACTAATAAATCCGCTTGCACTATTGCCGGAATTACTTGCCGCTCCATAAGTTTCATATTCATAATAGGTCTCAATTTCGCCAGTATCTTCATTTTTTCTGGTTTTAGCTACCTTTCTTACATTATCTACCTCGATATTGCTCCCCTCGCCAATTTTTCCAGCCATCACTTCGTCAAAATCCGATTCACTCGTGTAATTATTTCTGTTAGTGCCAATTTTTTTAAACACCGCCATCGCAGACTCATCATAATAATATGCTGCTCTAGAGTAAGTTGCATTATTAAAAGCATTATATAATTCTACATTTACATTTATTTCATCAATAAAATTCTCTGCCGTGATGATACTATCACCCATCTTTAAAACCAACTCTCCCTCAGCATGATTACTCTCAACAAACTCGTTGTTGTCTATATATCCTACCAATACCCCATTTTTTGCCAGAATTGTTGCAGTGTCTTCCGGGATTTCACCGTCAAACAAAGCTTGCTGAAAAACCAGTTTTTTGCTTTCTACCGCGTCAGCATATTGTACATCGGTTTCTTCAATCAATCTCTCTGAAATTGCCGAAGGAATTAAATTACCAGCCCCAAAAACTAATGCAACTATTAAAATAACAATAGTCAAAAATGCCATCGCGCCAAAAGAAGCCAGTTTTTTGAGAGATAAGCCCTTTTTGTTCTTTGTTGGAATTTTAGCAGTAAAATAGCTCCCCTTAATCGCCGAATTTTCACTCGCTCTTAATAATTCTTCTGCGCTCATTGTCTAACCTTTTCTAGTTAAAATTATAACATAATTTGCTATAATTAAAAGCGATGGAAAAAGAGCCAGTATTTGTAGAAAAAATTGTGCCGGGCGGTGAAGCTTTAGGCCAACTAAAAAGTGGTAAAAAAATCTTTTTTTGGGGCGCTTTGCCTCACGAAACCGTCTTAGAATATATAGTTCTTAAAAATAAGTCTAGTTATACTAAAGCTTTAGCCACCAAAATATCTAATTATTCAGAGTATCGCGCTAAACCTAAAGATAAATGCTTCCTTTCTACTTCTCCTTGGCAAATTATAAATTACGATTACGAATTACAATTAAAACAAGAATTAGTAGTAGAAATGTTCCGGGAACACAGTTTAATCCTCCCTACTCCCCAAATCTTTACCGACCACAAGGATTATTTTTATCGTAACAAAATGGAATATGCTCTTTATTGGAATAAAGAGACTAATAAAATTGAGCTCGCCTTTCACGAACGCGGCTCACATCGTAAAATACCGATTAAAGCATCATCAATTGAACGCCCAGAAATCTTTAGTCATGCCAAGGCAATAATCGATGATTTAAATGCCCGCGGCGAAGAAGCTCGTAAGTATCAAACTCTCCTGTTGCGTTGTAATCAAAAAGGCGAAGTCTCCGGTGGGCTCTACGAAAATTATCAACCTCACCCAGTTTTTAGGAACTTAACAGATGAAATAATGGGCAAAACTTACTCATATTCACCTAATGGTTTTTTTCAGATTAACCTTCCAGTTTATGAAATGGCCCTTAAAGAAATTAAAAAGCACATTACTACCGATGAGGTTTTAGATCTTTACGCCGGTGTCGGCACTATCGGCCTCTCCACCGCCCCCGACAAAAACCTAACTCTAGTAGAATGTGATAAGCATGCTTATAGAGAGTTATGTGAAAACTGCAAAGAGGGGGTTTTTGAAGGGGGTCCGGAGCCTGGCAAGGCGAGGAGTAGCGCCAAAACCCCTGTGGCGACAGGGGTTTTGGACGCGCCCCGAAAAAACGCCCCTCTTGCAGTTTTCGCCAAATCAGAAGAAGCACTTAATTTTATTCAACCCACCCAAACCGTTATCTTAGATCCTCCTCGCGCCGGTTGCGACCAAAAACTGATTAACAAGTTGTTAGATGTTTGTCCTCCGGTAATTATTTATCTCTCTTGTAATCCCGCCACTCAGGCTCGCGATGTTAAGCTTCTATTAGAAAAATATAAGATTAAATCCGTCCAAACTTTTAACTTCTTTCCTCACACTCCACACATTGAAAATCTCATTGTATTATCGCTTTAAATTTTAAATAAAACATGCTAAACTGATTTAAAGACGGAAAGGTGGCCGAGTGGTTGAAGGCGCACGCTTGGAAAGCGTGTGTGCGGGCAACCGTACCGCAGGTTCGAATCCTGTCCTTTCCGCCATTAGGTGGAAAGACGAGGATCCACTTCCTGTCCTTTCCGCCATGGATAAAAATTTAGGAGTAATCAGTGAGCGAAAATGTCTTAATTGAATTAAAAGGTTTAACCAAACGCTACGGCTATGGTGATACCGAGTCTTTCGCCTTAAAAGATTTTGATCTCACCATCAAACGTGGCGAATTTATTATGATTATGGGTCCCTCTGGCTGCGGCAAGACCACCCTTCTTAATATTATCGGTCTTTTAGACCGCGCCTCAAGAGGCGAATATATCTTAAATGGCGAGAATGTCGCCGGCATTTCCGCCCGCCGTCAAGCCAGTCTTCGTGCTAAAAAAATTGGATTTATCTTTCAGAACTTTAACCTCATTGAAGATTTACCAGTTCTAGAAAACGTTGCACTCCCACTGGTTTATACCGGTTATCCTAGAACTGCTAGACTTAAAAATGCTTCCACCGCTCTTAAACGTTTTCACCTTCAAGAGCGAGAATACTATTTACCTTATCAATTATCTGGCGGCCAACAACAGCGTGTAGCTATTGCTCGCGCCATTGTTAGTGACCCAGAAATAATTCTTGCCGATGAGCCTACTGGCAACCTCGATTCTCGCTCTTCTCGTATTGTGATGGACGAACTAAAAGCTATCCACGAAGAAGGAAATACTATCATCATGGTTACTCACAACCCCGCTCTTACAGTTTATGCTACTCGCGTTATTAATATGCTTGATGGACACATTGACACTGATGTTAAAACTGTTGCTGACCAAAATCTTCCTCAGCCAATCAGCGTCAAAATCAAAAAGAAATCTGATTCATCTACCGAGGAAGAATTACCTAAACCTCATAAACGTCACAAATCTAGGAGGAAAAAATAATGGCAATGTTACTTAGAACCCACTTTAAACTTGCGCGTACCTCTATCAAAGAGAATCGCACTCGTTCTTTCCTAACCTGCCTAGGTATTGCTATTGGCGTAGCTAGCATTGTTTTAATTCTCTCCCTCATGGGTGGAATTTCTAACCTCGTCAGAAGCGAAATTAATGAAATTGGCTCCGACCTTATTGTTGTTCGCCCTAAATCTACAAAAGACACTCTAGATAGTATTATTGGCGAACTTACTTCTGCCAACACCTTTGAAAAAAGTAGCCTTACTCTCTCGGATATTTCGGCTATTTCTAAAACCGAAGATGTTTCAGCTGTCGCTCCAATCGCTATTTCCACTAACACTATCGCTTCGGAAAAAAACACACTCTCATCCGTATCGGTGCTTGGCACTAATCTAGACTTTATTAAAATTGAGCCCCTAGCTCTTCGCTACGGCGCCTTTTTGACCGAAAACAACGAAGAAAACTCAGTTGTGCTCGGCCATACCCTTTCTCTGGCTCTCTTTAATACTATCAACTCCACCGTTGGCAAAACCGTCAGTATCATGGGTGAAAAATTCATGGTAGTTGGCGTTCTTGATGAAATTGACCAATCCATCAGTTTTGATAATGTGGACTTTGATAATGCTCTCATCATGGATATTAAGAGTTTAGACAAAATTACCGGCTCAACCCAAATTCAACAGATTAATATTAAAGCTGCCAACACCGACAGTCTCGCCAAAATAACCGACGATATTAAAGAAACACTCACTAAGCAAAAACTCGGCGATCAAAATTTCACCGTTGCCTATGGTGACAATATTACTCATCCGGCCAGTTCTCTCTTTACTATTGTTTCCGGTATGCTTACTACCGTGGCTGCTATTTCTCTCGTAGTCGGCGGTATTGGCATCATGAATATTATGTTAGTTTCAGTCGCTGAACGCTCCCACGAAATTGGTGTTAGAAAAGCCGTTGGCGCTTCCTCTCGTAATATCTTAATGCAATTCCTATTTGAAGCTCTAATTCTCTCTATCATCGGAGGTATTTTTGGCCTTGTCCTAGGCTACATCTTAGCCTTCATTATTTCTATTATTACTCCATTCTCTCCATATATCAGCTGGGAAATAATTATTGTTTCCTTCTTAACTACCATCGCAGTTGGGATTATGTTTGGTATTTATCCGGCCCTCAAAGCCGCCTCTAAAAACCCAATCGATTCTCTCAAACATTATCGCTAGTGTTATAATAATCTTATGAAACAGCTTTTAGAAAAACTCCCATTTTATAATCAAGCCGTACTTCCTTATCACTGGGCTCAAGCTGCTGTTGCCGGCATTAAATATGGTTTTCCAGGCAAAAAACTTCGCGTCATAGGAGTCACCGGTACCAATGGTAAAACTACCACTTGCTTCATGATTTGGCACATGTTGAACCAATCTGGTCATAAGACCGGCCTTATGACTACTGTGGCTTACGGTGCTAAAACCTTAAAACCTGAGCTGAATCACATGACTACTGTAGATGCCCTTACTCTTAATAAGCGTATTTCTGAAATCCAAAAACAAGGTGCAGAATTCTTAGTTTTAGAGGTTACTTCCCACGCTCTCGCCGAATTTCGCACTCTTGGCATCCCAGTTGAGATAGCGGTCTTTACTAATCTTACTCACGAGCACTTAGATTATCACAAAACTATTGCAAACTACCGCGCCGCCAAGGGTAAACTCTTTAAAAAGGCTAAATACAGCGTCTTAAACGCAGATGATCCAGCCACAAAATATTACCAAAAACTTACCCATAATTATTCAACCTATGGCATAAAAAATGGTGATTTTCAAGCAAAATCCATAGAATTAGCCACAAGCGGTGTAAAATATTCATGTGGTGATATAAATATAGAGACACAAATTCCAGGCGAATTTAATGTATATAATTCGCTTGCCGCTGTTGTAGTTGGTAAAAAACTTAATCTCTCAAACGAAGAAATAGAATCCGGTATTAAATCCCTAGAGAGTGTTGAAGGACGTATGAATATAATTGATGAAGGCCAGCCCTTTACGGTCATTGTTGATTATGCCCATGCTCCAGATGCCATTGAAAAAGTCTTTGATTCTGTCAAAAACCACCAAGGCCGCATTATCTCCGTTCACGGTGGCGCTGGTCGTCGCGATCCTTCTACTCGCCCAATCCGTGGCGAAATTCTCGGCCGTCACTCTGATATTGTTATTATTACCGAAGACGATTCTCGCGATGAAAATCCCGAAAAAATCGCCGCTGGCTTCATTCAGGGTGCCGAAAAGGTAGGCAAAGTCTTAAATAAAGACTTATTTAAAGAATTAGATCGTGAAAAAGCCATTAAACTAGCTCTTGATATGGCTAAAAAAGGTGATCTCGTTTTAATCTTAGGCAAAGGCCACGAAAAATCCATTCTTCGTGCCGACGGCCCCCACGATTTTGAAGACATAAAAGTAGTAAAGAAATTACTCCGGTAAGTATTCTGCTATTCCATCAATAATTTTTTCGTTATCAATACCAAGCGCCGAAGCGATTGCGGTTGCACAGGCCATATAAGACACCGCCGTTTCTCCGGGTACAAATGATGCTACCGAAACAATTTCTGCCTTAATTGAAAGCGTGGCCTCTGTTCCCTTATTGTAGAGTTTGGAATTCAATATTTTTACATCCGAGCTAGACTGTCCATAACTGACAGTTTTTTCTGTTCCCTTAAACTCTTCAAAAGTATCATAATTAATATCGTCATGATTTAAGACCACTATCTCGGGTCCCATATCAAATAGAGTCTTTTCATTTTCCAAGTATTCTTCCGGGTTCATATCAGACAAACTTGCTGTCACAAAATTTGTCATCGCTGCAACATTGATTGGCAGTCCGTAAAACACATTATCACGAAGTCCTTCGGCTGGTACCGTCACGATTACATAATTTGCTCCCGCCTTCCAAGCATCGGACAAAAATTTATGAAGCATCCCCACCTTAAATGGTTGGTCGCTTGCCAGCACTGCCACCTGTTCACCGGCAGCCCTTAATATTTCATGCACAAAATGAGCCACGACCGTCTTACCAGTAGTACCGGTGATTGTAATTAGTTTCATATCGCGCATCGGGTTGCCGTAATATGTTTTTAAGGTTTTAGCTTTTAGTTTTTGTGCTTGCGCCTTTAGCCCACCTTTTTTATTTTTGCTCCGGTTTTTTCCCTTCTCTACCATAATACCCTCATTATACCACTACTCTTAAAAATCCCAAAACTACTCTAGTAATTTACAAACCAGATTTACAATTAAGTCTTTTTCACTTGGTTTACTCTCAGCAATCAGTAACGCAATTGCCGTTAAAGCTCTATCAGAAATTTTAGTTTCGCCATTTTTTGTTAAATGGCAATCATTTAAGGTCAAAAACAGAATAAATAGTAAAGCCCCAATCCGCTTATTACCATCATAAAAGGGGTGGTCTTTGATCACAAAATACAACAAATTAGCCGCCTTCTCTGGCACGCTCGGATACAGCTCTTCATTGTCAAAGCTTTGAAAAATTGCCACCATACTTCCCTCAAAGCTTCCACCTCGTTCCTTGCCAAATAAATCCGAACCTTTTACATTTTTCTTTAAATCTTCTACTGCGGACTTACACATTTCAACGGTTAGTTCTTTTATCCGCTTTTTCGTGCTCATAAATGATAAATCTATAAAGCCTTCATCATACTCTTCCAGAGTCTTAAAACTACCAGCGTATCGCGAAATTACCTCCAAAACCCCATTAGCTTCGCCTGCATTCAGCAAATTACTAGTTGTTAATCTTCTCACAATCCCCATCATTTTTTCTACATCACGTAGCTTCTTTACGTCCTTTTTAGCTTGTAACTCCGCAAGACGCCGTTTATTTACTACTACTCCATCTGTTACGAATTTTTTTAACACATTCGTTGCCCAAATTCTAAAGGAAGTCGCCTTTTTAGAATTTACCCGATATCCTACCGAAATAATTGCGTCCAAATTGTATAATTTTTTAGTCCTTACTACTTTTCGCCCACCTTCAACCTGAACTTGTTCCATTTTGGAACAAGTTGCCGACTCTTTCAGTTCACCGCTCTTATAAATATTACTTAAATGCTTTACGATAGCCGGCCTTTGCACTCCAAAAACAGTTGCCATTTGCTCTGGTGTTGCCCAAATAGTTTCTTCTTTCGCGTCAACATTAAAAACTACCTCACCAGTCAAACCCTTATATATCTCTATTCTATTATCATCTTCCATTTAGTGGCGGAAGAGAGAGGATTCGAACCTCCGAGACTATTGCTAGCCCACACGATTTCGAGTCGTGCGCCTTCAACCACTCGGCCACTCTTCCATCTAGCATTATATCATAGACTTCCCAGTTTTAAATCATAACCAATATGCTATAATGAGCTTATGGATTATACATTCAATTTCTGGCTAGGAGTAATTGTTATATCTGTACTCGGCACACTTGCTCATTTTCTCTACGAATGGTCCCACCACAATCGCGCCGTTGGGCTTTTTGCCGCAGTCAACGAATCCACTTGGGAGCATATTAAACTTGCCCTCACCGCCACTTTACTCTGGAGTCTCTATGATGGATTCTTCTATGGTGCTTATACAAATTATTTTCTTGCCAAACTTCTCAGTCTAATTATTCTCGTATTAGTTATCCCAGCTCTATTTTATTCTTATCGTTCTTTTTCCAAAAAATCTATTCTCGTCATCGATATCGGCATTTTTTATATAGCTATTTTACTAAGTCAATTATCCTTTTATGGCGTGCTCGTTCTTTCGCCTATTTCTCATGCTGCCCAGTACTTATCTTGTATCGGTCTTTTTGTTTTCTTTGGCTGTTATATGACGCTAACCCTCGCTCCACTCAAAAATCTGTTGTTTAAAGATCCTATAAATGGCCGCTACGGCTTTCGCGCCCACAGCGACATTATTAAAAAAATAAAAAAGAAATCTAAAAAATAATTTTTACCATTTTATCCTAAAATATGTTATAATAATGTCGTCACCTAAAAGGTGATGCTCATTTAATTTCTAGGTGGATGTTTTTGATTTATTCTTTAGCATCCACATATGCGCCCGTAGCTCAGCTGGATAGAGCGTTTGCTTGCGGAGCAAAAGGTCGTAGGTTCAAATCCTGTCGGGCGTACCAAAAATAAAAAAATGAGAATTTATTCTCGTTTTTTTTGTTTTTGTACGACCGAAATTGGATCCCTATCCTGTCGGATATAACAAAGAATAAAAAACGCCGAATATAAATTCGGCGCATAATTTTAAGAGTGATGATTTTTTATTGTTCTAAGACGAACATAATCTATCTGTGCCTCATCCATTCGGGACATGCACTCGTCTCTCTCTTTTTTAAGCTTACGAAGGGCTTCAAGTCTTAAGTCAAAAAGCTCTTTCTGCTCTTCGAACCTTCTCTTTGCCCTATAGTAAGCTGCTTTGTCAACCTCTGGGGTTGCCGCACGCGCAGCTTCTTTCGCTTGTCGGTTTTCTTCGACAAGCATATGAACTTCATCGTTCAGCTTATCTCTTGCATCACGATGATCGTATGCCTCGAGCATATATGCTGAAGCCTCGCTGGAAAATCCTTTCTCACGATGCTCGTCAGCAAGCTCGAAACATTTTTTCATAGCTTGATGCTGCTCATTCGCTTTTATGAGTATTTTTTTAATGATAGGATCATTATGAGCTACTATAGCCCTATAATCATCCCATGCGGTGTTACCCGCAGTCTGGGCTTCCCTGATTTTAGAGAGCTCAGCTTTCATTTCCTCAAATGCTTTCTGTCTTTCTTCATAAGCAGACTGCATCTGCGAACTTGCCTCAGCGACTGCCCTTCTGGCGCTAGTATATGCCTTAAAAGCATCTTTCGCTCTTTTTTTGGCATTTCCTAAGGAAATGAAAGTCTCAAACTTGTCGCTCCTCTCTGTGAGAATATTCAAAATTTTCACCACCTTTCAATTAAAGTACGAGTCCAAAAACAAACTCATCTATATTATATCACATATCACCTAAAAAAGCAAGCATAATTTTGTTTTTTATAAAAACTTATGCTATAATCAAAATATGTGGGAAACAATTACTAATATCATACTTATTTTATCAATTATAACTTTAGCGGCTTTTGGCTGCCTTGGTCTTCACCAGTGGATTACGCGTAAATCCTTCAAAAAAATAGATAAGCAGCTTCGCTGGATGCTTCTGCCAATTGCTTTAGTGGTGGTGGTTTATCTAATCTGTGACTTATTATTACCTAAGCTTTTCCCAGGTTTTATGCCTACCCGCCCCAATGGTTCCGGCGAACCATCTTTCCCGTCTACCCATGTTTTAGTGGTTGCCACAGTATTCTTCTGTACTACTGTATTTCTACCAAAATATGTCAAAGACCGAAGAATGCGTATTGTCCTTGAAATCATCATGATTATTTTAATTTCTCTTACCTGTATTGGGCGCGTTTATGCATATATGCACACTCCAATAGATGTGGTTGGTGCCCTGATCTTTGCCTTCATCTTTAGCGAAATTTACTACCGAATTATCAAGAAAAAGAAATCCAAAAAATGAGCAGTGTTTTTACAAAAATTATTAATGGCGAAATCCCCTGTTATAAGATATATGAAGACGATAAAACTATTGCTTTTCTAGATATTAACCCAGAAACCAAGGGCCATACTTTAGTCATCCCTAAAAATGAGGTTGATAAGATTTACGAGCTTCCCGAGGAAGACTACCAAGCTCTCATGGCCACCGTTAAAAAACTCTCTAAACACATGGAAGAAGTTCTCGGCGCCCGCACTCTTTGGAAGGTTATCGGCACCGATGTCCCCCACGCTCATGTTCATTTATTACCTTACGATGAAACTTGGCAGCACGGCCGCTATTTAAAGCTCACTCCAGAAGAATTTGAGGAAATCCGCACCAAACTTGCTTTGTGATATAATTAATTCATGAAATTTGCAAGCAGTTATGAACCGGGGGAATATGAATCTGATATCTACGGCGCCTGGGAAGCAAGCGGTATTTTTAAGCCACAAGTCCCTACTTACCCTGTAGATAACGATGGCGACGGCAAAGACGACCGCCTAGAATCAAAAACAGCAAAAACCTTTTCTATCGTTATGCCACCCCCTAATGCCAATGGCAACTTGCATATTGGTCACGGTCTCACTATTGCCCTAGAAGATTCTCTAACCCGCTACCATCGCCTAAGAGGTGACTCTTCCTGGTATATTCCAGGCGCTGACCATGCCGGCTTTGAAACCTGGGTGGTTTATGAACGTGAACTAGAAAAACAAGGCCACACCCGTTTTGAATATGACCGCGATGACCTCTATAATAAAGTCTGGGATTTTGTCGCTGCGCAGCGTGGCAATATGGAGCTCCAAGTCCGCGCCCTTGGTGCCTCTTGCTCCTGGGATGATCTCACCTTTACCCTAGATGAAAACGTTATTGATCGTGTCTATACCACTTTTGAAAAAATGTGGAATGACGGACTGATTTACAGGGGCGAAAAACTCGTGAATTATTGTCCTAAGCACCAAACTGCCTTTGCGGATATAGAGGTAGAGCACAAAGACGAAAAAGGCACCCTCTGGGATATAGAGTACAAACTAGTAGACAGGCCAGCTTCTCTAATTGTTTCAACCACTCGCCCAGAAACTCTGTTTGGTGATACCGCTGTCGCTGTTAACCCCGAAGATGAGCGCTACAAATCCTTGATTGGCAAAATGGTCAAACTTCCCCTTACCGACCGCCTTATCCCTGTTATTGCTGACGAACACGCCGACCCCGAATACGGCACCGGTGTTGTTAAGATTACTCCCGCTCACGATTTTGACGATTTTGAGGTTGGCGAGCGCCACAATTTAGATCGCGTTCAGGTGATTTCAGAAGATGGCCACATGGTTAATGTTTCAGAGAAGTATTTTGGTCTCTCCACCGCTGATTGTCGCAAACAAGTTCTGAAAGACTTAAAAGAGAAGGACCTCTTAAAAGGCGAAAAACAGATCGTTCACTCGGTGGCTCATTGCTACAAATGCGGCACCGTGTTAGAGCCCATGCTTAAAGAACAGTGGTTTGTAGATGTCAAAAAACTCGCCGCCGTCGCCATAGAACACCTAGAAGACAACGAAATTAAATTTCACCCAGAGAACAAAAAACTCGTTCTTATCGACTATCTTAAAAATCTCAAAGATTGGAATATTTCTCGCCAGATTCCTTGGGGTATCGCCATCCCAATGTTTAGAAAAGACGACGCCTCTGCCACCGATGAACCGGATTGGATTTTTGACCGCCGTACTAATCTTAAAGAGATTGAGAAAGGTGGCGTGAAATATGTCCGCGATGAAGACACCTTTGACACTTGGTTCTCCTCTAGCCACTGGCCAATCGTTTGCACAGATTGGGATGAAGAAAACTATAGTCCCTATTACCCGCTAAACGTCATGGAAACCGGCGCCGATATTCTCTTTGCTTGGGTCGCTCGCATGATTATGATGGGCCTCTACATCACCGGTAAAGTCCCCTTCCGCGAAGTATATCTCCACGGTCTTGTTCTTGATGAGCACGGTAAAAAGATGAGCAAAAGCAAAGGCAATGTCATCAACCCAATAGATCTTGTTACTAAATATGGCTCAGACGCCTTCCGCCTTGGTATTCTCCGTGGTCGTTCTGCTGGCATGAACCAAGCCTTCTCTGAGAATTCCGTCATTGCCGGACGCAATCTCGCCAACAAACTCTGGAACATCTCTCGCCTCATCCAATCTATTGTGGATGAGGAAGAGACGGCGGATTCGAGGGGATCCGGAGCCTGGCAAGGCGAGGATGAGCGCGCTCGCCCCGTGGCGACGGGCGCGAGCGACGCGCCCCGAGAAGACGCCATCTCTTTCTCGACTGATAATATGGGTGAAGACTGGATCTGTCGCGAAATCAACAGTTGTCTAGAACAGGTTGAACAAGACATGAAAACCTATCGCTTTGCTGAAGCCGTTGAAACATTGTATCAGACTATCTGGGATAAATACGCCGACTGGTTCTTAGAGAGCCAAAAGATTTTCAAGAATACCGCTCTCTTAAAGAAAACCTTAGAAACTCTCCTCATTGCCCTTCATCCTTTTGCTCCCTTTGTTACAGAGGCGATTTGGCAAAACATTTCTTGGACAGAAGGCTTTATAGCTACAACTAATTGGCCCGAAAAGCTGCAATATGACCCCATTTCAGCCGAAAACTTTGAAAACATAAGAATTATCGTGTCTGAAGTCAGAACCACCTTACAGAGCCTTCCAGGCACCAATAACGCCAAAAAATACGAGCTATTATATGATAATGATAGCCTCGTTGCCGAAAATGAGCTATTAATCAAGACTTTAACAAGGGTCCCAGCTATTAATAACCTAGGCGGCTCCCCACGTGGCCTCCGTCTTGCCCTCGCCAATCATGAAATCTACCTAGATGTTCCAGAGAGTGTTATTAAGGAGTACAGAGAAGCCCTCACTGAAAAAATCCTTGCTGTCGGTCGCGAGCTAGATGCTCTTAATCTCCGTATGGAAAATCCCAACTACACCGAACGCGCCCCTGCTCACCTGGTCAAAGAAACTCAGGATAAAATCACCGAAAAACAATCCCTCATCTCTCGTCTCAAGCAGCAGTTAGATATTATTTAAAATATTTTTCAAAATATGCTACAATCATATCTATGAGCTTTTGCTCTGTAACTTAACGTTGAGTGTTGCACTTTAACTAAGGAGGGATTGATTTGGGGTAACGAAAATCACAAACAACAACATAAGAGTAAAAACCCCTTCTGAAAGGCTGGCCACAGTTTTTCAGATAAAAGCAACTGAAGATTTTGAAATTCTTGTCTTTAATGGCATAGATTATCAAAAGGAGAAAATCCACAAAGGCGAACTCGGTGGATTTGTAGAAAAAGGTGTCATCCTTGGAGATAATTCTTGGCTGCACAGCGACTCCATCATCTTTGGTAACACCAGATTTGAAGGTGTCACTTGCGGCTATGCTAGGATTGAAGATTCTACTGTAAATAAAGGTACCATCATCGGTGGCCGTACAATTATCGTTGACTCTTCAATTGGTGAGGACGCCACTATCTATGGAACCAATAAAATCAAAGGTTCCAAAATTCACAACGAAGTCACAATCATTGAGGCGATCATCAGACAATCGGTGGTCACCAAAGGCGCAGTCGTAAAATGTGCTGGCACTATCAAAAACGAAACTGTACAAGGGTTTAAAACCCGCTCCTAACACTCAACAGGGGGCTGCAAAGCGCAGCCCTTTTTTATTTTTTGTTATATTTATCCAAATTAAACATCGGCCTACCCTTTTCACCGTCTATAATTCCCTGTGCTTTCCTTAAGAGTTTAGAAAGCCTCAGCTCGCTTGAAGCTGATCCTATATGCACGGTCTTAACCACTTTTCCCTGTTCCTTGTAGCACACTTGCACGCCAGTCGCACCAGAAGTCGTTTTGAATTTTCGGATATAAGCCATAAACCAATTATACACCAAAAATCCGCAACCTTTTCCACAAAAGCATAGCCGCTTTAACTGTTTATTCCCTTATGTCTAGCAACCGCAGCCGCTGGCAACCCAACTTGACAAACCAAAGCACAAGCACTAAAATGGAGCCAACAGCTACCGCCGCGTGCCGTAGTTGGGAGCAACTTTAGCAACCGAGAATCTAAGTTAGACCAAAGAACGTAATTGCTAAAGTAAAAATCTAGTCAAAAAACGACCAGGGAAGTACCCCAGAGCCGAAAATTTTGATATGTCATAAAAACCATAAGCAGTCAATAAAAAGCACGTGTTTTTATTTGTGATATAATAATTTCATGAATATTCCGTTACTTCAGTCAAAAGCATGGGAGAAACTCCAGCAAGATTTAAGTGAAAACACCTTCATCCACCAGGGAACCGACTACCAATTTTTAGCCATTTTAAAAAATACCCCCTTAGGTAATTACCTATATGTCCCGTACGGCCCTGTTGCCACCGACAAAACCTCATTTAAAGCAGCTATTAAAGCTCTCACCATTCTTGCTGATCAAACTGAATCCATTTTCATCCGCGTAGAACCTCAAAATCCAGGTTTTATTAGTTCTTTCCCTAAAAACACTCATAAATCCACCGATTTAAACCCCAAAGAAACCTGGATTTTGGATCTAAAAAACGGGGAATTGAAAGACAAGCTTCCGGAAAGACTAGTAAGATATCACAAAAATGCCGCCAAAAACGGCCTTACTATCACCACTAGTCACAATCCCGAAGACATTAAATATCTCTTAAAACTCCAAACCTCCCTCGCCAAGAAAAAGGGAATTAACACCTTTTCCAAAGAATACCTCAAAACCGAGCTTGCCCAGCCTTTTGCCACCTTGTATTTAGTAGAGTATGAAAAGGAAATTGTAGCTGCCGGCTTAGTGTTTGATGATAAAACCACTAGATATAACCTTCAAGGTGCTCAATCCGAAAAGGGAAGAAAACTCCACGCCACCGGCATTCTCACTATTCAGCTAATCTATGATGCCAAAGAAAAGGGTCTCAAAACCTTTGATTTCTGGGGAATTGCCCCAGAAAATGCCCCCAAAAATCACCCATGGGCTGGCTTTACAGGCTTTAAAAAGACCTTTAAAGGCGAACAAATAAATTACGCCGGCACCTATGATATCGTCGTTAAACCCGTCAAATATCGCCTCTATCAGCTCACCCGCAAAATTAATCGTTTACTAAGAAAGGTCTAACATGAAATTTATCACCCTAGAACCCGAAGAATTCCGCCAATTTGCCGACAAATCCCCCTATAAATCTTTCTATCAGACCCCAGAAATCGCCGAGCTTCGCGCCCAGTCCGGCTGGGTCCCCTATTATTTTGGTGTTGAAGATGATGGCAAAATTGTTGCCGCCACCATGTTAGTCGCTAAACCCACCTTTCTAGGCAAATCCACTTTTTACGCCCCCGGCGGCCCCCTTTGCGATCTAGAAAACACCGCTCTACTAAGTTTTTTTATCAAACACCTTAAATCCTACATCAAATCCCACAATGGCTATGTTTTAAACGTCGACCCAAATTACGAGCTCACCGAACGTGGTCGCGATGGTGAGAAAATCCCAAACGGTTTTAACCACCAAAAAGCCCTTAAAAACCTCCAAAAACTCGGATTTAAACTCACCACTTCCACCCAGCCAAAATACTTCTTTATTATGGAGATCAAAAATCGCACCCCCGACGAAATCCTTGCCGATTTCAAGCGCAACACTAGAAACCACGTCCGCAAGGCCGAAAAACAAGGCGTCACCGTCCGCGAACTAAACAGAGAAGAATTAAATATTTTTAAGCAAATCACCGAATCCACCTCTAAGCGCCGCCATTTTACAGATAAGCCTCTCAGTTATTACGAGTCCATGTACGACCTCTTTAGCCCCAGAGGTGAAGTAAAGTTTATTCTAGCCGAATCGCCAGATAAGATTCCCTTGAGCGCCGCTATGTTCATCACCTACGGCGACGAAGTCATCTATCTCTTCTCCGGTAGTGACGAAAAATACATGCGCGAATACAACGCCCAGTATCTAATCCAGTGGCACATGATCAAATACGCCGCCGAAAACAAATTCAAAATCTACAATTTCTATGGCATCAACGGCCTCCCAGACCCTAGTAGCAAAGACTACGGCATCTATGATTTCAAAAAAGGCTTCACCAGCGAGCAAACCGGTCGCGTAACCGAGCTTATTGGCGCCCATGAACTCCCAGTAAATCAACTATTTTTCCGCCTTCATCAACTATTAGCTAAACTAAAACATCACTAAATCATGAATCTAACAGGTCTAACTCAGGCAGAGGTACAACAAAAAATTAAGCAGGGAAAGGTTAATCAAACTCCCCGCAAAAACCGCACCACCATCGCTAGTATCATCCTAAGAAACACCCTCACGCTATTTAATATAGTGAATATTATTTTGGCTCTTATGATTATCTCTGTTGGCGCCTACAAAAATCTCCTATTTATCCTAATTGCCATCGCTAACACTTTGATTAGCATCATCAACGAAGTTCGCGCCAAAAAAACCACCGATAAAATGCGCCTAATCTCCGAACAACAACCCACTGTTATTAGAGATGGACAAACTATCCAAATAGATCAAACCGAACTCGTTGAAGGTGACCTAATTGTTTATTCTCTCGGCGATCAAATTTTAGTAGACGGCCTCATTAAAGAGGGAAATGCCGAGGTAAATGAAGCCTTCATCACTGGCGAGCAAGACAATATCATCAAACACCCGGGCGACAAACTCATCTCTGGCTCATTTGTAGTTTCTGGCGCCTGCAAAGCCGAAGCCACCGCTGTTGGCGCCGAAAGTGACCTAAACAAAATTGAATCCACCGCCCATACTCTCAAAACTGCTGACTCCAAACTTTTTACCCTCATGAACAACATTGTTAAATACATCTCTATTGCCCTCATTCCTATCGGTATCCTGCTCCTCTGGAGCCGCTTCCGCGTGGCGGAAAACGACACCACCACCGCTGTAACGAGCACCGTAGCCTCTCTTATCAACATGATTCCCGAAGGTCTGATTCTTCTTACCTCTAGCGTACTTGCCCTTGCCACCATCAGATTAAGCAAAAAACAAGTTCTCGTTCAAGACCTCTATTCTATTGAAACCCTTGCCCGTGTTGATACTATAGCTTTAGACAAAACCGGCACTCTCACCACCGGCAAAATGACCGTCCACGACTATACCGAAACTAATAAATCCTTTAAAACTGTCCTAGCATCAATTCTAAGCCACCAAGCCACCGAAAACGCCACCATCACCGCCCTCAAAAAGAAATTCCTAGAAAAGAACAAATTTGACGAAATAGAAGGCATTACCGAAATCATAGATTTCTCCTCTGAACGCAAACACTCTGGCCTAAGAACCGATGAACACACCTATCTACTCGGCGCTATAGAATTCATCACCAAGGACAAAGATCTCATCAAGCAGGTAAAATCTGCCTCCGGAAACTATCGCACTCTAGCCGTAGTAAGAGATGGCACTCTCTTAGGATATATTCGCCTAGAGGATGAAATTCGCCCCGATGCTAGTTCAATTATTAGCTATTTCTACAAAAATGATATAGATATTAAAATCATCTCAGGTGACGACCTAGAAGCCGTCACTTCTATCGCCGAACGCGTTGGTGTAAAAGATTTAAGAGGGACTGATTTATCTACCTCTAAAACCCACAATTACGACAAGCTAGTCAAAGATTATTCTATTTTTACCAGGGTCAAGCCCGCCGAAAAGCAAAATCTCATTAAAGCTCTTAAGAAACATGACAAAACCGTAGCCATGACCGGTGATGGCGTCAATGATATTCTTGCCATGAAAGAGGCCGATGTTTCAATCGCCATCGGTGAAGGTTCTGACGCGGCCCGCCGCTCTGCTAAGCTAGTCCTTTTAAATTCCGGCTTTGAATCCATCCCCTCTATCATTGATGAAGGCCGCCAATCTATTAATAACCTAGAGCGCTCCACCGCCCTCTTCCTCGCCAAAACCGTCTATGCCAGTATTTTGGCGGTTATTTTCATCTTCCTCCCCCTTAAATCCCCCTTCTCCTCTCCGGTAGAAATGAGTCTCTTAAATTTCGCCTGTATCGGTTTCCCTGGCCTTGTTCTTGCTCTAGAGCATAACACTGAGCGCATCAAAAATCGCTTCGCTCGCAATATCTGCGAATATTCTGTGCCAATCGGCCTTACCATCTCAATCGCCATGTTGGTTCTCTCTTGTTTAGCTCATTTTGGCGTGTTCCCGCATTACGAACTCGCCACCACCGCCATCTTTGTCACTTTTACTATAGATCTAATCCTCATTTATTGGATTTCTCGCCCTCTAAATGCCCTCCGCGGCGGTCTTCTTCTCACGATTATTGGCATTATGGTTGCCGCCTTCCTTATCCCCTTCGCTCACAGCTTCTTTGACTTTGCTTTCCTCACCAAAAACGGTCTCATTGTCACACTCGCCACCATTGCTGGTGCGATTGTCTTATTTGAAGTTTTAAAGCATCTCATGAAAAAGCTCTCCGACCGTCTTTTTAATCGTTCCGATATTTAGAAGTGTGATATTATAAGCATAAGTAAAATAGGAGGTTTTTTAATGGAATCAAATAATAACCCGGCTCCAACTGAGGTCGCACCAGAGGCGCCAGCCGAACCTGTTCAGCCAACCGAAACGGCAGCCCCGCCTGCCCCGGCCGAACCTACGCCAGCTGAACCCGCCCCGGCTGAACCAAAACCAGCTAAATCCTCCAAATCTCTTATTTGGTGTCTTTCTATTCTAGTAATCATTGCTATCGCCGCCGCTGCAGTCTTCGCCTACCTATACTTTACGAACCCGTCTGCTCCAGCCAACCCCACCCCTGATAGCAGCCAAACCTCCACCGAAGAAACCGAAACCACTGAAGAAGTCGCCATCACCGACCCACTAGTCAAAAAAGATCTAGACGAAAAAGTGGCCATTCTTCATGGCGAACTTTCAACCGAGCCGACATTTGCTTCTCAATATCCTAATTTTGGTGGTTTATTATTTAGTAGCGGTGATCTTCCTGAAGACGTAAGAATTAGTAATATAGCATATTGGCTATCCAATTATTTTTCTAGTCCTACAGACGATGAAATAAAGGCCATCATAGCCGATGGAATATATACCGAAGAAGAAATAAACCAAGGGCGTGAGTATATTGAGAGGATTGATGGTGAGCTAATGCGAGAAAAGTATCTAGAGGTTTTTGGCGAGGATATTACGCCTAATCCGCAAAGAGGTTATAGCTGCCCAGTTCATTACAACGACAAATACGATATATTCTACCAAGGATTAGATGGCTGCGGCGGCACTAGCAACATCATTACCCATTATTATAAAAATGCTTACACCACAAAAGACGACAACGCCTACGTTTATGTCTCTGTAGCCGATTACAATTTAGAAGACAATAATATATATTGTGATTTCTATACAGAAAACAATACTAAAATTTGCGGTACGGCCACAGACCGAGACGATGTTGTATTAAATGAGACCAATTATAAAGACTATGCCCAGTACCGAATTGTCTTCAAAAAATCCGATGCCGGCACCTATTATTTTGTCAAAACCGAAAAATTCTAATAGCAGATATTGACAAAAACAAAATTGTGTGCTATAATAACTTAAATTTTGCACCTTAACAGAAGGGAGGTTCATATGGAACTGAATATTGAGGGCTGCATTCGCCTCGCCGAAGAAATTGGCAGACGAAGAGGTAACTCTTATAGAGAAGAGTATTTCAAACACGTAACAGACCCCGAACGACATCCTTATGAAGGATTGAGATATTTCGCTCGGAAGCTTCAGAAGCCTCCGACCTGTCTGGATGAAAGCGACATCAGATCACTGCAGATGCAGGTCGAAAAAGATGAAAAGGTCCTTGCGGCCAAAAGAGATATCATCAACAAATATTTTTCGCTTTCGGAGGATAAAATGACTCCGAAAGAAATTGCCGAAAAAAGTAAAATCGGCAAGGAAATTATCGAAAGGTGGATCAAAGAGTACGAAAGGAAAATATCCACCAGTCCCTTCTACAGCTCTATCAGAAAAGGCCCGATTGCTTAATCGGGCCTCTTTATTACAATTTTTTATTAATTATTTCATCTGTTTCATTAATTATTATTCTTTGTGCCACCATTGCTTCATCTCTTTTCAGCCTTTGTCCAAATATTTCAATTGTTTCACTTTTGGGGCCTTCATCATTAGTTTCAATTTCATAAAGAAAATTTGTATTCCTTAAAAAAGTATCATATTGATCCCCAAAACAATCTTTTATTCTATTGTGTTTTAACAAATCTCCACTCTGTGCACTCGTCAAAAACCATACTAATAAATCTTTGTCCATTCTTTGTATTATTTTAGAAAAGAGCCCTAATAAAGGCAATCTACTATTATTTGCGTACTCTTCAAATTTATGAGCTGTGTCTAAATAGTTTTCACCATCTTTGTCGGATTTAACTGCAATAACAGATAATACTTCAGTCATGTTTTCTTCAAGGCCTTCTCCACCAAGGTAATCACCGATATTTAAAAATCTGTTGTTCATCTTCATTGTTAAAATCGAATGTAGCATTTCATGCGTCATAGAAAGAGCTAGGCGCGATTGTGCTAACTTCATTTCTTCCTCGCTGTCATCATAACCATCTTTTAAATCGGCAACCGCTTCCTTATAATCCATTAAATCATCGTCATATCGCCAAATAGCAATTCCATACTTACCAGGATCATAAAAAGCCGCTTTGGGCTTTTCACCACCCTCACTACTCTCTTCGGGATTATTGTGTAAACCAATAGGCATTTTATAAATGTGTCTGAAATATTTTTCTTCTACGCCTAATTCTGAAAGCAAATTACCTAAGGCTTTAGCCGCCACATCTCTAGCATCAAATAATAATTCCTTCGTGCCGTCTTTGTTGTCTTCTTCTGTCAATTCATATTTTTTATCCATTGGCAACCAGCCATCGGGCATGCCATCAATTGTCTCGTCGTTAAACAGATGATTTTTTGAATCCATTTTGTTCCTCCTCGGTGAGCTAAAATAATTATATCATAAACTATATTTAGCATCCCACCGAGAAGCTCTAATTCTCAACCGATATTCTAGGATAAATGTTTAATTTATATGGGTCAGTTGGCTTTACACCTGACTGTATCTCATAATATGAGGCCGCTGCCACCATTGCGCCATTATCCCCAGAAAGATCAGGCGCAGGGAAATATGCCTCAGGCAGAGCCTCTCTTAAAGCTTTATTTGCACTTACTCCCCCCGCTACTACTACAGATTTTGTATCAGGAAATTCTTTTAGCGCTGCTTCAAGTTTCTCTACCAATATTTCTACCGCTGTTTTTTGGAATGATGCCGCAAAATCACAAATCTGTTGCTCGCTTAACAACTCTTTTAACTTATGTGATGGATAAGAAATCGGCACCCCCACCTCTTTTTGCACGGCTCTTAAAACCGCGGTTTTAAGTCCCGAAAACGAAAAATCCAACCCCGTCACCTTCGGATGCGGCAACTTGTACCGATTTGCATTCCCTCCTTCTGCTGCCTTTGCAATTGCTGGCCCACCAGGGTACGGCAACCCCAAGATCTTCGCCACTTTATCAAAACACTCCCCCACCGCATCATCATGCGTCGTCCCGATGATTTCAAACTGATTATGCCCCGGCATATGTAGTATCTGCGTATGCCCTCCCGAAATCACCAATGCTAGCAAAGGGAATTGCGGAACAAGCCTAGTAAGGTTTTCTGAGGACCGTAAGCTTGGGCGAGCGCCCTTGAGCGTGTCCGAAGAAGACCTTGCTAGGCTTGTTTCGGGGAGCCAATTTGCATATACATGTGATTTCAGGTGGTGCACTGCATACAGGGGTTTATCATGCAAAATCGCCAGCGTTCTCGCCGTTAAAGTCCCAATTAAAAGAGATCCAAGTAGCCCAGGCGCATGCGTCACCGCAATCGCATCAATATCATCCCAATCACAGCTAGCATCCAAGAGCGCTTTATTAATTACCGGCATCATCGCTTCTAGATGGCTTCTTGCCGCCACCTCTGGTATTACCCCGCCATACTCTGCAAAAATATCAATCTGGCTTACTACCACATTAGACAAAATCTTTACACCGTCCTCTACTACAGAGGCCGCCGTTTCATCGCAACTTGTCTCAATCCCTAAAATTTTCACCCCACAATTATATCATTGTTGCAAAAAATTGTAAAATATGTTATAATTAACTTAGAGAAACCCACTTGTAATTCTTGTACGTTAGAAAGGATGAAATTATGGCTGAAATTAGACCCGGAGATCTTAATAAGTTAAGACAGCAGGAAGAAGCTGCCTACAATCGCCAGGCAGAAGCCTGGGACAATCTCGTCAAAGCCCGAAAAGCTACCAATAAGGCCTACCGCAACATGGAAGAAGCATGGCAACAGATGCTGACCGACCGTGAAATAATGAAGCATGAGTTTGAAATCTATGATGCCTGCAAGGCCGAGATCCAGCCATTTTGGAATCATTTTAAACACATCAGAAGTATTAATGAGCCCAAAATGGAGGCCCTGCGTGAGGAAGCGAGCGAGGAGCACTTCAAGATGAAAATGGCAATTAAAAGAGCCGAGAAGAAGTGCAGAAACGGCGAAGATGCCTCCGCAGAGAGAGAGGAAGCAAAAATCCACGAAACTCGTCGCAATGAGCTAAACGCTCAGGTTCGTGAGCTTAAGCAGGAGATCAAATGCGCGAAGCTTCGCGCTAAAGAGGAGGACGAAAAAGTTGATCGTTCCTGCTACGAAGAAGCTACCGAGCGCTACAACAACTCCAAAGCCAGACATCAAGATTTGGCGGCCCATTACAAAGCCATGAAGGCTTGGCGCACCGAGTGCGAAAAAGAGTACGAAGAAGCTAGCACTGAGCATAAGAGAATCAAAGTCGAGCTTCAAAGATTCATTAAGCTCTATGGCGTTTTTCGTCCGAACAAAGCATAATTCACCCCACGAGAGCTAGCAAACGCTAGCTCTTTTTTCATGCGTGGTGGTATCGCCCACCCTTAGCAATTTCCTGTGCCCGGTATATCTGTTCCGTCACTATCAACCTTGCCAGCTCGTGCGGAAATACTAACCCCGAGAAGCTCCACACGAAGTCAGCTTTTTCTCTTACGCGTTCATCAAATCCATAAGCCCCGCCAACCAAAAATACTACATTTTTACTATTTAAAAACTCACCTGAGATCAAGAGAGAAAATTCATCTGATGATATATTTTTACCTCGTTCATCACAACAAATTACAAAATCATGCGCCGAAAATGGCCAATCAGAAAGCTTCTTAAGCAGCTTATTTTCCTCTATAAATTCCCACTTCAAATCATAAGGCTTCCTCAACCTTTTTTCATATTCACCACATGCATCGGCACCCCATCCCGTATTTTTCTTCCCCCCGCAAATTACTCTAATCATATCTTTATTATATCAAATAGTTTTAACAAAAATGGCTAGGCTGGCAGGATTCGCACCGAGCGTTAGCGAGGTTCCAATCCTGCACCTGCAGTTAGTTTTAACAAAAATGGCTAGGCTGGCAGGATTCGAACCTGCGAATGACGGGACCAAAACCCGTTGCCTTACCACTTGGCGACAGCCTAACGCGATAATTATTTTACCACAGTGGTCGGCAACTGTCAAAACTTGCAAAAACCCAAAACAAGTGGTATAATAAACCAACTTTGCCGTTTGAAATATGCAAAAAAGGAGGGGTAAAAATGGCGAATTGTACATTAGAAACATCAGAAAAGAGAATAGATGAACTGTATGACAGGTTTGTCCGCTATATCAACAAGGCTGACTGCCAGGAGATTACAATTTTTGAAGCCGCTGGCAAAGATAATCTCCACGATATAGACGACGAACTCTGTGATATTTTAACAATTCTGTTAAGTGATTCAAATCGGAATCGTAAAAATCTTCTTGACAGAATTACCGTTCTGGCCCGCTCTGTTGAGCAGGCAATGGAGGAATGCACCTTTTAACCACCAGGCCTCGCCACTTTCACGGCGAGGCTTTTTATTCCTCTTGTGTTTTCTCTTAAAGTGTGATATAATAAGCATATGCCTGCAAGAAAGCGAAAATCAACACGAAAGCGCTCTACGAAGCGCACTAAAAAAGAAGCTCCTATCGAGCACGAACTCCCCGGTGGTTTTTGGCGTCAAATTATTGCGGTTTTAATGATTGCCTTAGCACTTTTCTTTGTCATCACTTGGTTTGGTCAAGGCGGCACAGTTCTAAATGAAATTCATAAATTTATTCTCCAAGGCCTTGGCTTTGCTACTTATTTTATCCCACTCCTTCTCGTTTATTTAGCCGTCAGAATCTTCCGCAGCGAAACTAATCGCATCGCCACCCCGGTCTACTTTGCCAGTATCCTTATGGTTTTGTGGCTTTCTGGCATCGCCGCCATCTGGAAAAACGGCGGCATCGTCGGTAGCTGGCTTAACTCTCTTTTCACTAATGTCCTGAGCCAAGGCGTAGTCATATTTATTTATATTGTCCTTATCTTTATTACTACTCTCTTCATTCTTCAGCTCTCACCCGTCACCCTATTTAAAGGAACCAAAAATATTACTCATCGTGCCAAAAATACCGAGCCTAAAGAGTCCAAAAAGGATAAAAAGCTCGGCCAGCTTGAAATAAAAGTCAATTCCGGTCTCGGCCCTACCGAAGTTTCTTCTGCCGATTCTAGTCGCTTAAGTAGAGCCCCATCTAAACCAGTCGCCGAAGCTCCCAAAGAGCCTACAGCTCTCGTCGCCATCTCCGACCCAGACTGGAAAATGCCCACTACCGATTTATTAGAAAAAAAGCAATCCCCAGCCGATGCTGGCAACATTCAGCAAAACGCCTATGTTATTAAATCTACGCTCGCCGAATTTGGCATTGACGTAGAAATGGAAGGTGCCAATGTTGGCCCTCGTGTTACTCAATATACTATGAAACCCCCTGCTGGCGTCAACTTGAGTAAAATAGTTGCTCGCGATAAAGAGCTCGCCTTGAACCTCGCCGTAGACAAAATCCGTATCGAAGCTCCTATTCCAGGCACTCGCTCCGTCGGCGTAGAAATTCCTAACGCTCGCTCAGCCGATGTGCGTCTGCGCGCTGTCCTTGAATCCAGCGAATGGAAAAAAGCCACCGACCCGCTTGCCTTTGCGGTAGGTAAGGATATTTCTGGTAAAACCGTGGTTGCCAACCTCGCCAAAATGCCTCACCTCCTCATTGCTGGTACCACTGGTTCAGGTAAGTCCGTTATGACCAATACCCTCATTAGCTCCCTACTTTATCACAACGCTCCTTCCGATATGAAGCTTATTATCGTTGATCCAAAGCAAGTAGAAATGGCTCAATATCAAGACATCCCGCACCTTCTCACTCCTATCATTACCGAAACCGAAAAAACCCTCTCTGCCATGAAATGGGCTGTTGGCGAAATGGAACGCCGCTATACGTCCATGGCCAAAGAAAAGGTTAAAAACATCGCTGATTATAACGCCAAAATTGCCGAAACCGCCACCGACGACGAAACCAAAAATAGCAAGATGCCATATATTGTCATCGTAATTGACGAGATGGCCGATCTCATGATGATGGCAGGCAAAGACCTTGAGATGCTCATTGTTCGTATTGCTCAAAAAGGTCGCGCCGCCGGCATTCACCTCGTCCTCGCTACTCAGCGTCCAGAGGTCAAAGTTATTACTGGTCTCATTAAAGCTAACATCCCGGGCCGTATCGCCTTCGCCGTTGGCTCTCAAATGGATTCCCGTATCATGTTAGACCAAGGCGGCGCCGAAAAGCTTCTTGGTAAAGGCGACATGCTTCTCCTTACCACCGAGATGATGGGCAAACCTCGCCGTATTCAGGGCGCCTGGGCTTCTGATAAAGACATCAACGCCATCACCGATTTTCTTCGCGACCAACGCCCACCCGAATACAACGATGAAGTTGTTTCCCAACCAGTCACCATTAAAGGTCTCAGTACAAGTAGTAGCGATTTAGGTGACCTTGGCCGTCGTTTTGACCCTAGCGACCCACTAGTTCGCAAAGCCGTTGAAATCTCCCTTAGTAAAGGCAAATTCTCTACTGCCATGCTTCAAACCTACCTTGGCAAAGGCCATGGCTTCGTTTCCGGCCTAGCTATTTGGTTCGAGGAAATCGGCGTTATTGGCCCTCAAAACGGCAACAAACCTCGCGATCTCCTTATCTCCTCTCTGGATGAGTTTGACGAGCTAGCTGGCTTATAGTACAATAAACATATGCAATATGAGGATGGGAATACTTCGCCGCTCAGGGTTTTTTTCAGGAAGAAATGGGTCCGCCTTGTTTTAATTGCCGATGTTCTTATTATTATTGCTATTATCGTAGCCTTCATAATAAAAGCCAGTAGAGTCTCTACGCTTAATTTTAATGTTACCCCTCTAGATGCCACTATTTCTGTAAATGGCGATACTAGCTACTCTAATGGCGCCTATTCGGTGTCTCCCGGCACTTATCAAATCACCATCTCTCACCCAGACCTAGAAACCAAGACTTTCACCGTTAATATCGACTCTCACTATGTTTCTACTATCACTACTTTCCTCACTGACGGAAATAACAACTTTGACTTCTATAAGCTAAAAGAGAACTACGGCTCCCTTCAAAAACTTATAGAAATCGCCTCCGCGGGCAACAATACCACCACCGACCATGACACCTCCGCCGAAGACTTTATCAAAGATTTCAAGCATATTTTATCTATTTATGAAAAACTTCCTATCAAAGATTATATTTATGCAGAATCAACGGCAAACGCCTCATCTGCTGGTTTTGCGATTCGCGAGGGAAAAGATGGCTGCGAAATGACTGCATGTCTCTTAGTAAACTACTACGGCGAAAACTTCAAAGACACAGTATTAGAAAAAATCAAAGAGGCAGGGTATAATCCATCGGATTATCAAATTCTCTACGAAAGGTATAATCAATGATTTCGTTAAATCATAAAAAGATTATAGGGTGCCTTCCGATATCCCTTGTTTTCTTTATTTTTTCTAATCAATCTTGTTTTGCGTTAAATAACCAATTAGCATTATCAAATTCAGAATTAAACATTTTTTCTCAAAACGACATTTTGTTTTATGACCCATCCGATTGTCTATCTAACGAGCTTGGAATTAACTCGGATAGTTGTTTCAAAATAGACAGCACTGTAGAAGCACCAGCTCAATGGTATCCAGAAGGATGCCTTGTGGGAACGGGTTGTAATGGTGGGATTTATAATGGCGACGGTACAGCTGCTTATACTAGACACGTCAATAATTTTCTGTTAAGTGATACTCAGTTTGATGACGATTTTGGTGGTATGCAATATATTTATGCCGAAAACTATGATGTTGATTTTAGTACCTGGCCAGCAACATTCACGCCAAACGGAAAAAATAGCACACAGAAATATTATTGGGTAGTATTGCCCGATCAAGCGTATGCAACTGATTTTGGAGAGACGTATGTAGCAACCTTTGAAAATTTAAGTGAACCAGTTTACTTTATTACATACGATGTGCATCAATGCGGACACCAAAGTGAGCAGTATTGCGATAAGGCGAGATCAGATCCGGATGGAGTTAGCATCAGAAGCCAGTTTTTCGGAGCATTCACGAGAAATGCAGGTTCGCCCACTGAAGCTGCAAGAATAGCTGGAAAATTGACTTCGTTTTGCAGAATAAATGGCAAAAGCGAAGTTTTAGCAAGCGAGAATGCTAGCAACGCAACCAGAACAAATCTAGCGGCCGTTAATTCATCCAGTAGTTCTTCCAGCAACTCTTCTAGCGGCTCTGTTACCTGGCAAGACGGTTGGATTACTGGCGGTATATCCGGCTACACAAAAGAACCCGCAGAAGGCTCTGGTTATAGCCTCGGTGACGATGCGCATAAGGGTCAGTTTATTAATAATAAACCAAATAAAATTCTTTTACATAGTACAGAAGGTGGGCCAGGAAATAGTAATAGCGGCCTAGCTATCTATGGGGATAACGGTGGGATTTTCCCAGCTCATTTTACAATCAACCTAAAAGATAAGAAACTATATCAGCACTATTCAATTTATCAACCCGCTGACGCCATTAAATCCCATGATTACGCCGCAGGAGTTCAAATTGAAATAATAGGCTTTTCCAGGTCTAATACCAGTAGCCCATGGTATTTATTAAATGAAGCAAACTTTAGTAACGACGATTGGGCTTACTTAGGTAAGCTCCTAGACGCGATTAGCTTAGAAACGGGTATCCCGCTCACATCTAGCGTAAACTGGGAAAACCCGAGCAGACTAAGCCTTGAAGATTTTAAATCATACGAAGGTATTTTAGGTCACATGCATGCTACCGATAATGACCATAATGATCCTAATAATATTTGGCCTATGGTTCAAAAAGCCATCGGCTCTGGCGGCTGTACTACTTATGAAGGCGAATACCCACATTATTCTCAAGGTGAAGAACCTTGGGGCAGTATGCCGTATGGCCCAGGCTGCACTTATGCTGGGTGTTCCTGTGGAGCCTCTTCTTTGGCTATGCTAGTAACATATGGTACCGGCCAAGATGTATTTCCAAATGATGTTGGCGACTATTTAGGAAACTCTTACTACTGGCAGACAACTGGTGTAGGGGCTGCTGCATTAGACAAAAGAGTTGGTGAGAAATATGGTTTTGAAGCCGTAGGCGTTCAGTATCATTCAAGAGAAGAAGCTGAGCGTTTAATGAGAGAATACTTAGACGAGGGCTACATGCTTCATTTTTCTGGACAAGGCGATGGGGACCCATTTAAAAATCCAGCCGGACATTATATAGGTGTCTTTGGCTGGACGGGCAATGGCGACAATGTAATGGTCGCAAATTCTGGCGGCAATGGGAACGCCGAGATGAGCCTTCACGAATTAATTTATGCGGGTGCTCATGGCGGCGGCTTTTCGGCTATTAAAGCCAACAATAGCGTTAACCGTAGGTCGTGTAGCAATTACTGTAAAGGCCGAGGGACCAACAACGCAGAGGCTTCCATTAGCCAAGGCCTCACCGAAGAACAAGCTCAAAAAATTGCAGATTACTACAACAACCCATCTACGTCTATACCGCAAGGATACCCAGATAACACTAAAGAAAACTGTACGGCGTTCAGCGGTTGGTTTATTGCAAATCTAACAGACTTAACTGGCGGTAATACCTCAATCAAGCCCACTCGCGGGGACGGCTATTTAGTAGCCAGTAATCTAATTAGTGACTATAGTTTACAAGGAAGCGCAGGGCCTGCACTTTACTCCGTCTTTTCTAATTCTAGTCACGTTGTTGTCCAGGGCAGCACCAACCATACTGGCGTAATTGTGGGTATTGAAGGCGATGAGGTTATCACTATAGAAGCAGCTTGGGGAGGCTGGGCCGGGCAGTCCAACGGTCTCGCACGCGTCTTCCGTTACGAAATGCCAGAAGTCGGCATGACTTACGCTCAGCTCCAAGGCCACTTGAACACGAGTAAAATCAATGAAATAATTGGAGGTAGTTAAATTGGAACCACAAAATCCTTACAAAATCACGATTAATCCAATTTCATTGGTATTCATCTTTATCCAAGTATTGATTATCATTTTCGTTGCCATTTCTTTGCCGCAAATCTTCAAAAGCAACGAAATTACATGGAACGAAACAGAACGTCAACCACAAATCATTATCAAAGATTTATCAGAATCCGATCCAGATTTTGGGTCAGACAATGTATCCATTCTCCAAAATGAATTATTTAATGTAATATCCCAAGCAGATTTTAGTATTGACTCAGTAAAAGAATATAGCATTGTCCCAGATTCTTTCAAGACATTATATTTTGATTACTATCAAACCAAATTTGTTAGTTTTCTTATAGACATCCCAGAATTATCCAATCAATACCAAATCTTTTATAGTTATTCCTTCCCGAGTGGCGAAGCTCCAGATATGTTTATTTCAATCCTTTGTTCACCAGAAAGCAAAGATTGCACAGACGCTAAAGGCCAGACCAGCCGCAATAAAATTGTTTCAGATTACCTAGGTTATTTTGACTTTGAATACTTCACCGCATATATGGATGAAGATAGTACGCCTACCATCACAATTAGCCCGATTGACCTTAATGCCACCGAAACAACCAAAAAGCTTTATATTAATAAAATCAAAGAAGCTATCCAGTCGCTCGGTATCTCCCCAGATTTATTCAAGTATAAAGTTCTCACTCAAGCAGACATGACATATCGCCTAGATTAACTCTTCCCAAAACCTCAAATCTATGCTATAATTATCCCAATATCAGCTCAGCAAACAAGTAGTAATCTGTGTTTGCTTTAACCAAAGGAGTTTTATGAAAGACTACGAACTCACAGTCTTGTTTCATCCTGACCTAGAGATGAACCTAGACCCAGCTCTCGATAAAGTCAAAAAACTTATCGAGGCCAACAAAGGCAAAATTAAAAGCGAAGAAGACGACGGCAAAAAGCGCCTCGCCTACTCAATTAATGGCCAGACATTCGCCATTTATCGCTTTTATAATCTAGAGCTTCCGGCTGAAGCTCCAGCCAAAATTTCATCCACTCTTAACATTTCAGATGAAGTTTTGCGCTATCTTCTAGTTCGTACAGACGAAAGAAGAGCCAAACTTTCAGCCAAAAAAGCTGAAAAATCCGAAAAAGCCGAACAACCTACTAATGAAGAAAAAGGAGAATAATTATGCGCGGTTTTTCTAAAGCAATTATTGCAGGTAACTTAACTCGCGATCCAGAGCTTCGCACCACTCCAAACGGTTCCAACGTTTGCAGCTTCACGGTCGCAGTCAATCGCACCTTCCGCGATGCTAGTGGCGAACAAAAAGAAAGCGTTTCCTTTATTGACTGTTCCGCTTGGGGCAAACTATCAGAGGTTATCAGTCAGTATGCCAAAAAGGGCTCTGGTGTTCTAGTTTGTGGTCGTCTAGATCAACGTAGTTGGGAAGACAAAACCACTGGCAACAAACGTTCTCGTACTGAAATCGTGGTCGAAGATTTCAATTTCACTGGCGGCGCTCGTGGCGATGGCGGTTCTGCTAGCTTCAATGCTGGCACAGATGATACTCCATCTTCAGACATCCCAGACGATATTCCAGAAGAAGAAATTGATTTAAGTGACGTTCCGTTCTAATAATAAACTAATGCGAAGGAGAGAGATTTTATGAAAAGGATAAAAAGCGATCCAAATTTATACTTTGACTATCGCGACACTAAAACTTTGCAACGCTATATCGATGCCTATGGCCGTATCGAGCCAATTTCCAAAACTGGCCTCTCAGTCAAGCAACAGCGCCAATTGGCTGTAGCAATCAAGCGTGCTCGCCATCTAGCCTTATTACCTTTTGTTTCTAATAATTAGGAGGGAAAATGTACGGACCAACTGATTTAAAGAAAAATACCCTCATCACTTTAGATGGCCAGCCATTTAAGGTCGTTGAGTACTCTCAAAAAGTCATGGGCCGGGGTGGTTCCATTGTCAACGTGAAGGTTAAAAACCTCATCACTGGCGCCCTTCTTCCTAAGACTTTTAAAGGCCAAGAAAAAATTGAACCTGCCGAAGTCACTAACAAAAAGGTGCAATACCTTTATAAAGATGACGAAAAGTTCTATTTCATGGACCCAGAATCTTTTGAGCAATACGAGCTTCCAAAAGACATGGTCGGCGAATCTAGCGATTTTATGCGAGATGGCGATGAAATGGAAATCCAGTTTTATAATGGCACACCAATTAACTTGCAGCTACCTAAAAACATCTGGCTTGTAGTTACTTACACCGAAAACGCTGTCAAAGGTGACACCACCAGCTCAGTCATGAAAGACGCTACACTAGAAACCGGCGTTGTCATCAAAGTCCCTGCGTTTATTAAAGAAGGCGACATCGTCTCTGTGGATACAGAAACCTATGCCTACCGCGAAAGAAAGAAATAAAACACGGACGGGTGACAGCTCTGGAAGGGGACCCCAAAATGTTTTGCGAAGCAAAAATTTTGGGGAAGGAGAAGAGCTGGCAGGACCCGTCCGAGGTTATATTAAATTATCTCAGGCGGCAAAGGCTTTTAATTACGACTTCCGCGGCAAAGTAGTTCTAGACATCGGTTCTTCCACTGGTGGCTTTACTAAGTATGCCCTAGATCACGGCGCCACTAGAGTCATTGCCATTGAGAAGGGCACTAACCAAATGGAAACCCCCTTGCGTTTTGACCCCCGCATCGACCTCCACGAAAAAACCGATATTTTTAACGTAAGGAACCTCATCCCAGATGTCATCGTTGCGGATGTTTCATTTATTTCGCTAACCAAAATCTTAGCTCATGCCAGAGATTATTTAGCAGATCGCCACACTGAATTTTTAGTCATGCTAAAGCCTCAATTTGAGGCCAAGCCTTCTGAGTTAATTAAAGGTGTAGTTAAAAACGAAAAAATCCGCCGCGAAATCATTAAAAATTTTGAAACATGGCTCAAAAATAATCATCTTGTAATTTTGAATAAACGCGATAACCAACTAAAAGGCAAAACCGGCAATACGGAGAGATTTTATTTACTCAAAAAAGGTATATAAAGCTTGCAAAAATAATTATTTACGTCTATAATTATAAGCATGAACTTATTGCATGGCGTGGGCGATTTCTTCTCCCTAGATATAGGAACGAACTCGATGCGAATAGTCCAACTTTCCGGCGGCAGCCAGCGTGGTTGGTCTCTTCAAAAATTTGCATATGTCCCGATTACTCCACAACTAACCCAAGATTCATCGGATCTTGGTAAAAAACGCCTCGGCGAGGCTATTCTTGGTGCTGTCAACCAAGCCGGCATCAAAACTAAAAACATCGCTGTCGGTCTCCCGGCCAGTAAAACATTTACTTCCATTGTCGAAACCGAAACTCTCCCTGAAAAGGAGCTAAAGAAAGCCTTTAAATATGAAATTGATAAATATGTTCCTATGGCCATGAGCGATGCCAAGGCAGATTACACTATTCTAGGTCCTAGCCCTAACGACCCCGCCAAAACAGAAGTTCTAGTTAGCTCAGTTGCTAAAGATTACGCCGAAAACGTCATGGAGATGATTGAAAAAACTGGTCTCAATATTGTCGCTATGGAACCCGAGCCTCTCGCGATGGCAAGAGCTCTGAATATTCCAGGCGCTATTGACGCTACTATGATAGTAGATTTCGGTGAAAATTCTACAGACTTAGTAATCACCTTCAAAGACCAACCTAGACTCGTGCGTTCCGTTCCAGGTGGTCTTACCGTTTTAGTTAAAGCTGTAGCCAACGGTCTCAATATCCGTGAAGATCAAGCCAGGCAATATATCTTGAAATTCGGTCTCGACCAAAATCAAGCCGAAGGCCAAGTCTTTAGAATCTTGAATACTCATCTCGATTCTTTTGCTTCCGAACTTACTAAATCCGTCCGCTTCTTCCAGACTAAATACTTAGGTGGCAAAGTCGGCGGTATTGTCTTATCCGGCTATGCTGGCGTGATACCATTACTCACTGAATTTATCGAAACTAAAACCAACGTTCCTACCATGAAAGGCAACCCATGGCAGCTAGTTCGCACTACTACCGAACAACAGCGCATGTTAATGAATGTCGCCAGCGAATTTGCTGTGGCAATTGGTTTGTCAGAAAGGAGTAACGACTAATGGCCCGTGAAATTAACCTCGTACCAGATATCAAAGGGGAAATGATTAAGACCCTCAAGCTTCGCAATCTAATTTTCTTCCTCTGTGTTATTGTAGCAATTGCTAGTACGGTAATTACAATTTTGTTTGGCCTTATTGTAGGCGGCCAACAGCTTGCTCTTACTAGCAAGCAAGATGCCATCAAAAGTCTTTCCGCCAAACTTAATTCCTATAGCGATTTAAATGATTTTCTTACCATCAAGGACCAGCTAAGCAATATCTCCACTATTGCTAATAATAAGCAAGTGCTTTCTCGCACTTTTAATACTCTTTCAGCACTTCTACCTACTGGCGCTGATAAAATTACCATTTCAGAATTATCAGTTAACCTATCCGGCGACCAACCAACTTTCTCTTTTGACGCACAAGCCAACGCCGGTCAAGAGCCATTTATCGACTACAACGTCTTAGACTCATTCAAAAAGAGTATGCAGTATATGCGCTACGATTACGGCAATTATGTCGATAAATCCGGCAATACTATCCCAGCCTATTGTATTATCGAACACGGTGATGATGGCTCCTTGCTTTCAGATAGCTCTAGAGGCCTCTATGCCTTCTGGACTATAGATGAAGAAGGCTGTAACCCAACCAAAGCCAGCGACACATCCGATACTGATGCTGATCCCGAAAAAGAAAGCGACATCAAGCAAACTACTAAGCAAGATAGTTATTCTTACGAAGAATACAATGGCAAAAAAGTAGTTCGCATTTGGCGCACGCCACAATTTTCCGATTGGTATAAAGAAAAGGAAACTGAAGGCAAGCCTTACATGAGTTTAGATGGCGTCATCTCGAACGTAGAACACTTTGAAAGTGCATGCATTACTTATACTGGAGACAATAGCCAAAGCAGCGCCAATCCAAAATGGACTGAGTCCAATGAAAGCTGTCATTTAATCCCAGCCGATACCGATGGAATCAAGATTTCAGAATCTTCCAACGGTAAAGGCGCTTCAGATGAATTGGTTTTGCGTTTTTCCGCTACCATTTCTCTTGCCCCAGAAGTTTATAAATTTAGTAATCATCATGTTATTGCTATTCCGCCATCCGGTCGCCGCAATGTCACCGACTCTTATGTCCAAATCCAAGCCATGTTTGGTGAACGTGCCGCCGATTGCGAAGAAGGTGATACATCCTGCAATAATAAAGCTAATGAAGGAGAAGAATAATGGCTAAAGAAATTGCAATCGGCAAAAGAGCCAAAATCACCGAAGCCCAACAATATATGCTTTTGTCTGTTCTTGGCGCATCAATCTTCCTTGGCGTAGCCATCTCTCTCACTTCTCATTTTATTCAACAAATATCCTTTAATGCCAAAGTAATTATGGCCGAAGACGAGGCTATTGTAGCCTACTCTAATGTTATTAAATCTACTGGCATTTGCAAAAGTCCTAGTGGTAATGTTTATTCCAGCGAAGAGCTCGCCAAATGTGACCCAGAAAGTATAGAAGCTTCTGAAATTCCAAATACTTTGCGTGCTAACATTCTTCAGAATCTAGCTGCTAATGATGCCCTTTATTCCGTACAAAAAGAAAGCAACTCTAACTGTATCAACTCTAGCACGGGCAAAAGCTACACTTATAAAGAGCTTAACAAAATTTACAACAATGCCAGTGGCGCTTCCGAGCTTCAAGCTGCTAGCCAGCTTATTAAGAGCTGCTCGGCTTTGCGCGTGATCCCAGACGCACTTCCTGCCTTCAAAAACGAAGAAGCTCTCATGGCTAGCCTAAACAAACTCTTTAACATTTCAAATTGGCAACCAGAGTCTATCAGCCCTAGCGGCAGCACTGCCGTTTCTAGTTTAGCTCCAGGGCTAAATACTATTTCCGTTACTCTTTCTGTAGAGACAGATACCGCTACCACCATGAGTGTTCTAAATAATATTGAGCGTTCAATTCGTGAGTTTAATATCACTCGCGCCACTATAGGCTGGGAGAGTGATAGCAGACTATCTCTCCAAGCCCAAGCAGAAGCATACTACATGGATGAATCCAGTATTACCGAAACTCTAAAAACTATAAAAGCGGAGGATAAATAAATTATGAAAACAGATTTAGCCAGCTCAATCGGCGTTGCTATTTTAGGCATCCTTATCTCCTATTTTGTCTGCAATCTTTTTATTGGTCCCATCGAAGACGTCTCATTTAATACCGTCAGTTCTTCCGTGAATGTTAATTTAACTGAACCAGATGTAGAGGTGTTTAATTATAAAGCCCTTAATCCTACAGTTGAAGTGTATGTTGGTGATTGTACTGTGTATAATGAAATTGGCGAATGTGTTGATGTTCCTGAAGAAGCCGCAGACCAAGGAGGCAACTAATGGCTCTTTTAACTAGAGATGCCGAAGAAAAAATAGTTAATCTCCTCCTAAGTGAGGGGCTTGCTGATATTAGTTTAGTCAGCGCCATTAAACAACAAGCCGATTCCGAGGGCAAATCACCTCTTGCTGAATTAATCAATCGCAAACTCATTAGCGACGACATGGTAGCTCGTGCTACTGCTGCCATTATTGGCGTGCCCTATGTTGAACTAAAAAATATCACCCTTGATCAAGATACTTTATCAAGAATTCCTGCCGAAGCTTCTTCTCGCGTCATGGCTGTACCGCTTGGCGAAAAAGACGGCATGCTAAATATTGCCATGCTAGACGTCACCAATGTCCAAGCCACCGACTATCTTTCTAACCTCATTAATCAACCTATTCGCGTCTGGATGGCATCCGAACGTGGCATCCGTGAAATGCTTGAACAGTATCATGGTGACTTTTCTGGTGTCAAAGAAGCCGTTCGCGAAACCGATACCGAAGCCAACGAAGCCCGTTCCGATGTTAAAACAATTGTGCAAGACTCACCAATTTCTAAAGCTCTTACTACAATTCTAAGTTACGCTGCTAAAACCAAAGCTTCAGATATTCACATTGAACCGCTTGAAAATTCTCTCATTATCCGCTGTCGCATTGATGGCGTTTTGCGCAAAATCATGGAGCTTCCTAAAACCATCGCTCCAGCACTTGTTTCCCGTATCAAGATTTTATCCAATCTTAAAATTGATGAGCACCGCGTTCCTCAGGACGGCCAGTTTACAGTTCTAGTTGACGACCAAGAGATTGACCTTCGTATCGCAATTTCACCAGTTACTTGGGGCGAACAAGTCGTAATTCGTCTTCTTGATAAAACTGGTGTTTCCATGGAAATTGAAAAAATGGGCATGAGTGGTCGTGCTCTCCGCGACGTCTTAGAGGGAATTAAAAAACCAAATGGCATGATTTTAACTTCTGGTCCTACTGGTTCTGGTAAGTCTACTACTCTTTATGCTTTAATTCAGCAAATCAAATCTGAAGCCATTAACATTGTTACTTTGGAAGACCCAGTTGAGTACAAAATGGATGGTATTAATCAAATTCAGGTTAACGTTGATGCTGGTCTTACCTTTGCGTCTGGTCTTCGCTCCATTCTCCGTCAAGACCCTGACGTAGTGATGGTCGGTGAGATTCGCGATTCCGAAACTGCCGGCCTTGCCGTGCAAGCTGCTCTTACTGGTCACTTAGTCTTTAGTACCCTCCACACCAACTCGGCCGCCGGCATCTTGCCGCGTCTTCTAGATATGGGAATTGAGCCATTCCTTCTTGCTTCCACCCTAAACGTTGTTATTGGCCAGCGTCTTGTTCGCCGCATTACCGAGAAACGTGACACTTTCAAATCTTCCGAAGTAGAGACCAAGGGAATTAACGCCATCGTTGGTGATTTATTGCCTAAAGACAAAGAATCTGTCACTAGCGTCAGTGAAGATTTAGGCTACCCAGGCCTACCAGTTAAAAATGATGAATATTACATGTTGTCTAAAGGTATGGATTCTAAAGAAACCCCAGGCGGTTATTCCGGCCGTGCTGGTCTTTATGAAACTATCGTAGTTGATGAAGATATTCAGAAAACCATTATTTCTCATGCCACTGCCAACGAAATTATGCGCCTTGCCAAAGCCAAAGGTACTGTAACCATGCGCCAAGACGGAGTCTTAAAAGCTTTGTCTGGCATAACAACATTAGAGGAGGTCAACCGCGTAGCTAGTGATTTGTCATAACCTATACGGGAAAATATTATGGAAAACAATACACCAACAGCCAATATACCAACAAACGTGCCGGCTACTAACACGCTCAAAATTGAAACTTTACTAGAAGAATGTATCCGCCGCAATGCTTCAGATTTGCATCTTCAATATGGCCTTCCTCCAATTTTACGCGTAGATGGCGCTCTTACTCCCGTTGCTGGTTCAAGTCCTCTGAATGAAGAAACCGTTCGTAGTCTCATTTTCGCCACTCTAGATGAAGAACAACAAAAAATCCTCATTAAAGATAAAGAATTTGATTATTCCTTCGCCTTTGGCGATATTGCGCGTTTCCGTGTTAATGCTTTTAACGAACGTGGCAAACTCGCTGCCGCCTTCCGTCTTATTCCTAATCAAATCAAAGGCATCAATGACCTCGGCATGCCAGCCATCGTTGAAACTTTTGCTGACTTCCCGCGCGGCTTAGTGCTTGTTACCGGCCCTACTGGTTCTGGTAAATCTACTACTTTAGCTGCCCTAGTTGATAAAATCAACCGCGAAAAATCCACGCATATTATTACTATTGAGGATCCAATTGAATTTACACACAAATCTCAGCGTTCTGTCATTGCCCAGCGCGAGGTTCATTATGATACCTTTAGCTTTGCTGCCGCTCTTCGCTCAGTTCTTCGTGAAGACCCGGATGTTGTTTTAATTGGTGAGATGCGTGATCTAGAAACAATTCAGGCCGCTATTACTATTGCTGAGACCGGCCACCTTGTCTTCGCTACACTTCACACTAATTCCGCCGCTCAATCTATTGACCGTATGATTGATGTCTTCCCATCTCACCAGCAACCTCAAGTTCGCTCGCAGTTATCTAATATGCTCATGGCCGTCTGCGCCCAACGCCTCGTGCCCGCCATTGGTGGTGGTCGTGTTGTCGCTGCCGAAATTATGGTCGCTAACTCCGCTATTCGCTCCCTTATTCGTGATGGTAAAACTCACCAGATTGATACTGCTATCCAAACTGGTGCCGATCAAGGTATGCAGACTATGGATCGTACTCTCGCTAAGCTCGTGCAAACTGGTGTTATTACTTACGACTCCGCTCGCGAATATGCCGTAGATATTAACGAACTAAACAGGTTAGTAAAGGGCTAAAATGAAACGCTTCAACTATAAAGCCAAGGAAAAGGAAACCGGCAAAATCGTTAAAGGCAACATCCAGGCCGAGAACGAACAAACCGCCGGCCGCCTGCTCATTGAGCAAGGCTACATTCCTCAGTCTGTAGTTGAAGAAGGCACCGGCTTATTCGGTAATAAGAGTCGTGTTACCGGTAAAGACCGTATTATGTTTACTCGCCAGCTCTCTACTCTTATTGGTGCTGGCCTCCCACTTGCCACCTCGCTTCGCACTGTTGCCGAACAAACCCAGGGCAAAGCCATGAAGGCCATCGTAGAAGAAATATTAACTAATGTCGAATCTGGTAAAACACTGTATGATTCATTTTCCCAGTATCCTGATATATTCAACGGCGTTTATCTCGCTCTCATCCGTGCTGGCGAAACTTCCGGTACTCTAGATCTTGCTCTTAAACGCCTTGCCGACCAAGAGGAAAAAGACGCCGCCATGATGAGCAAAATCAAAGGCGCTCTTGTATATCCGGCAATCATTTTAGTTGTTATTATCGCCGTGCTTGCCTTCATGATGGTCATGGTAGTTCCGCAAGTTAAGGACCTTTACGAAGACATGGGCGAAGAATTACCAGGTCTTACCCAATTCCTTGTTAATATTTCAGACTTCTTCGGCGCTTTCTGGTGGTTAGTACTCCTTATTGTAGCCGCTATTGCTGGCGCTATCTGGTACGCCGTCAAAAAGACTCCCGTTGGTCGCCGAATTTCCGATACCTTTAAACTTAATGTTCCAATTTTTGGCGGTCTCTTCCGCAAACTCTATGTTTCACGTTTTGCTCGCACCGCCGAAATGATGCTCGCCACCGGTGTACCGATGTTAGATTCGGTCAAAATCGCTATTGATGCCACCAACAACGTAGTGGTAGAAAGTGAATATTCTAAATCTCTAGAAACCATCAAAGGTGGCAAACCATTATCTGAAGCCCTTAAAGATCGTAATTACATGCTCCCGCTTGTCCCACAAATGGCTAGTATCGGTGAGGAATCTGGTAAGATTGATGAAATGCTCGGTAAAGCCGCTCAAGTGTACGAAAATGAGCTCGATGAACAAATTAATAATATTTCTACAATGATTGAACCTATTCTTATGGTCATTATGGCTGGCCTTATTGGTGTAGTGGTTGGTGGTACTTTGCTACCTATTTACTCCCTTGTCAATTCCGTTGCCACATAAACCACTTGATTTTTAGATTATTTTAAGTTACTATAAGCATAAGGATAAAAAATCTAAGAAAGGATTTATTTATGGCTAAAGCAAATATTAACTCTAAACAAGGTTTCACCATCATCGAGGTCGTGCTTGTGCTTGCTATCGCAGGTCTTATCTTCCTCATGGTCTTCGTAGCGCTCCCTGCTCTTCAGCGCTCACAACGCGATACCGCTCGTCGTAACGATATGTCACGCGTTGATACCTCGCTTGTACAATACCAAACCAACCATAGCAACCAAGCAGTTAATCTACCTAGCGAAGGTTCATGGGCATCATTTGATGATGGTTCCTTTGGCGATGGTTGTACCAGCAACTCAGCTTGTGCCTTTATTCGCGACTATATGAATACTGGTTCCTCCGAAAACGACGGTAAACCTAATAATTTCGAAGATCCAGATGGTACCGCATATAGTTTAGTTATTACTAAAAACTGGGCTGATGGCGTAGACGCAGCTAGTGGTCCTAATATGCGAGACACTAACCAATCCCATAGCAAACTTGGTAAAAACGCCGACGAGAACTATACCATTGTAGACGATGGTGGTAGTTCTTATGATGATCATGTTATTTATATTATTCCGGGCGGTCGCTGCGTAGGTGATGCAGCCACTCCATCCACCAAACGCCACTTTGCGATTCTTTATCGCTTGGAAGGTGCTGGTACCTACTGTATCGACGATCAGTAGAATTAAGCCTACAAAAATTCCCCTTTAACAAGGGGAATTTTTTTAGCTTCTTTTAAGTATTATTACAATAAACCCCAGCCCCTTCTAGCTTATATAGTACTGCTAGTTTTCGTGGGTTTTTTGTAGCTACAGCCTCGTTACCATTACAGCTCGCTCTTAGAACCACCAATAGCTTATAATCATTTGGGAATTTTGTTATTTCGCCATCATATAAATTATTTAGTTCTGAATTTTTGCACTTCTCACCTATTTCAGAAACATCGCAAGTAAACACCACTAATTTATAATTTGTACCATCCGCATCCATAAATCTTTCACCTAGATAATCTTTGTAAAACCCTGCCCAAGTAGTGTTACTTCCGGTTAAGCCTTCGCTCCATTCGACCATTACAGTTGTATTACCTGTGTCATCCGAGGTGCCAGGTAAAGCTCCTCGGTTATTCTTTTGATAATTCTTAACTTCCTCTAAAAAGCTCATAATGCTCTCGCGTCTGTCCGTATCACGTTGTGAGGCTCTTAGTCCCGGTAAAGCTACAAACACCATCAAAAAGATTAGCCCAGCAATCGCCAGTACCAGCGACACTTCAATAATCGTAAATCCTTTTCTCAAATTATTCTTCATAATACTCCTTATGTTTATTATAAATTATTCCTCGCAAAAAACAAGTTATGCATGCTAAAATATACTTATGCAGATTGTCTTTTTAATCTTGTTATTCATTATCGGGGCCTGTTTTGGCTCATTTTTGTGTTGTCAGACTCGCCGTCTCCGCCTCAAAGAAACCAAAAAACCTTCTCCCGGTCGTCGCTCAGTTTGTCTTCATTGTGGCTACCAGCTCAAATGGTATCATAATATCCCTATTTTTTCTTGGCTTTTCTTAAAAGGGAAATGCAAAAAATGTCATCACAAAATTGGCGCTCTAGAAATTCTTTCCGAATTCGGTGTGGCACTAGCTTTTCTTATGCTAGGCACCACTATCAATATTACTACCGCAACCACTTTAGAATGGGCGGCCTTAATTATCACCCTTATTCTCACCCTCGTACTAGCCTTTCTCGCTATCTACGATGGGGCCTATGGCGAGCTCCCTACGCCATATTTAATTACTGCTATTATTATTGGTCTCATCCTCGCCATTATTAAGATTTCATCTACAAACTTGCTCGACCCAATCTTCTCCTTTTTAATACTAGGCGGTCTTTATTTAGTACTTTATCTCATCTCTAAAGGCAAATGGGTTGGTAGCGGCGATTGGCTACTCGGTACCGCTATTGGCCTAGCCCTATCTAGCCCATGGCTCGCCCTCATCACACTTTTCCTTGCAAATTTTATCGCTTGCATAGTTATGCTTCCAAAGGTCAAAAAAACTAAAGCCAAGAAAATCTACTTCGGCCCGTTTTTGGTAATCGCCTTCGTCATCACTGCAACATTTGCTAGCTTTCTCCAAAACATGATATAATAAACTTATGGTAAAAAAGGGTGACACGTTAATCGAAGTAACCTTAGCGGTAGGTATTTTTTCTATGATCGCTATTGCTGTTGTTTCTGTCATGAGTGGTGGCACTTCCAGCGCCCAAACCGCCCTCGAAACCACCCTAGCTAGGGAAGAAATCGACACTCAAGCCGAGGCTCTCAGATTTATCCAAGCCTCTTATATATCCGATAAAGACAGTTCCAATAAGCGTTTTATTAATCTCTGGAAAGCCATTACCGACAAAGCTATTGTTCTTGGTGATAATGAGGATGAGAATGGCAAAATCACTCAATTTTCACCCACTACTTGCTCCGAACTTTACAATTCTGATCCAAACAATCCAGACTTCAAAGGCAGCATCTTCGAACAAAATGCCTTCATCCTCAATACTCGCAAACTTGGCGTTTTTACAGCTGATGACGTTAACAGTGTTTATATTGCTGCTAATGATGAAAACGTTTCAAAATTTTCATACGCCTCTACTTATCCTCGTCTAATTTATTCTAAGAATGCCACACCATCGTCTTCCGACACTAATGGTTTACTCGAAGACACCAGCGCAGATAATCTATTCCGCGCCGAAGGCATTTATGTCATTGCTGTTAAAGATTCTAACACCACTACAATAGTTGATGATTCTGGCACCCCTAAGGCCTCTGCATTTTATGATTTTTATATTCGTACTTGTTGGTATGGTTCCGGTGCCGAACAAGCCTCTACCATTTCTACGGTCATCCGCCTTTACGACCCAGATGCCGCCGCCGTTGTTCCAGAATCCCCAGAGGAAGAACCCGAAGAGCCTACTCCCGAAGAACCTGGCGACTAATCACTTAGTATCCGAATGAAACTTTTCATGCACTTCTTTTAAGTGCGCATCTGTCACGTGCGTGTAAATCTGCGTGGTAGAAATATCTGCATGCCCTAACATTGATTGAACTGAACGTAAATCTGCCCCGTTCATTAGTAGATCAGTTGCAAACGAATGTCTTAGTGTATGCGGTGACACATGCTTAGTAATCCCCGCTAGTTTTGCATATTTTTCTACGATTCTTTCTACACTCCTCACCGTCATTCGCCGATAATTACCAGAAGTGTCCACCGCCTGGGTATTTCGCGAATTATTTAAAAACAGCGCCGGCAAAGAATCAGTCCGTGCGTCAAGATAGTCTCGCACCCTTTCCGCCGCTGATTTACTAATAAAAATCGGTCTATCCTTACTACCCTTGCCTCGTACCATAAATTCTCGCCGCTCTAGATTAATAGAATCGCGGTTTAGCCCCACCAGCTCAGAAACCCGTAGCCCACCAGAATAAAGTAGCTCAATAATAGCGCGGTCTCTCAGCCCAGACTCGCTGGACAAATCAATCTGCTCCAACATATCTTCTACTTCATCGTAATGCAAAAACGTCACCTGTTTTCTCACTACTCTCGGTAAATCTACCAAAGATGGGTCTAGCGATTTTATCTCGCGCCTTGCTAGGTATTTTAAAAATCCTCTCAAAGCTATCAAATGATACGCCTGTGTAATAATTTTCAGATTCTCGCCACCCATTTCTGAACCGTAACGGTTCAGTTTCAAACGATATTTTCTAATCAATTCCTTAGTGATATCCTGTGGCCCCATCTCGTCTTTATTCAAAATTTCAAGTGCAATTTCCACGAATCTCTCAAGATATAACCTGTAGTTTTCAACGGTTTTTTTACTTCTACCACTTTCAATTTCCAAGTGCTCTAAAAAATCATTTATCAGGTCGTAGATATCCATAACCTAATTATATCACGGAGCGAAGAGACTATCTGCAGAGCTTGTAAGCGTCACGTATAATCATCACTTCTTCATTGGTTGGCTCAACATATACTGGAACCGTTGAATCTTCCGCAGTAATAATGCCACTTGTGATTTCTTTATAACTTGCAATTGCGTTATTGACTTCTTCATTGATCTTAATCCCAAGTGGAGCTAGACCTTTAATGATTGATGCACGAGTTTCGGCGCCATTTTCAAGCACGCCGGCCGTAAACACAATCGCGTCCACTTCACCGTTAAGCTCCAAATAGTACTCTGCAATATAGCGGTCAATACGGTCCACATACATGTCAAGCGCTAGGCGTGCGTTTTCGTCTCCCTCAGAAATCGCTTTTTCTACGTCACGATTATCATTAAATCCACATACACCAAGAAGCCCAGATTTTTTGTTTAATGCATCGTCAACTTCTCTGTAGGTCATTTCGGCCTCATCAATCATATATTTAATAATTGACGGGTCAATTGAGCCAGACCTTGTTCCCATCATTAAACCATCAAGTGGCGTCAGACCCATCGTCGTATCATAACTTTTACCATCTTTTACAGCCGTAATACTTGCGCCCGAACCCACATGGCAAACAATTAAATTAATGTTTTCTTTGCCAAGCTTTTTCTGCATCACTTCTGTAATATATTTGTGACTAGTTCCATGGAAACCATATTTTCTGACACCATATTTTTCATACCACTCCATCGGCACAGGATACATAAATTGGATTTTTGGAATAGTTTGGTGGAATGCCGTATCAAAAACAGCCACTTGTGTCGCATCCGGCAAAGCCTTCTGCATGGCTTTAATCCCAGCAATATTACCAGGATGATGCAAAGGCGCAAATTTAGTAAACTCTTTAATATCTTTTATTACTTTATCGTCAATTACTACTGACTTAGCATATTTTTCACCACCATGAACCACTCGATGCCCAACACTGCGGATTTCTTCCAAATTCTTTACCGCTCCATAATTTACTAGCTCTTCAAGCATAACCGCCACGGCCGCAGAATGGTCTTTGATTGCTTTTTTAGTCTCAGTTTTTTCGCCGTTATATTTAATCGTGTAAAAACTATCACGTGCCCCAATTTTCTCAACATAACCGCTAATAATTGCTATTTCTTCCGGCATATCATAAAGTTGGAACTTTAAAGATGATGAACCAGCATTAACACATAATACTTTCATTTTTACTCCTTATTTTTTGATATTATATCATAAAACTTTTTTTAGGAACTCTTTCACTCGCTCGGTTTTTGGATGGCTAAAGAATTCTTCCGGCGCACCTTCTTCAATGATTTTACCTTTATCAATAAAAACAATTCTCGTAGCAATCTCTTTTGCAAAACTCATTTCGTGTGTCACAATCATTATTGTCATTCCGCGCTCTGCGAGTTCTCGTATTAAACTCAGGACATCGCCAATAGATTCCGGATCCAGCGCTGAAGTCGGTTCGTCAAACAACAATACTTCTGGCGAAAGCATCATCGCGCGTACAATCGCTACTCTTTGTTTCTGCCCACCACTTAAGGATGCCGGATAAGCATCGGCCTTGTTTAATAGCCCGATATGGCGAAGTAAATCTTTCACTCGTTTTTCCGCCTCGTTTCGCTTCATCAATTTAAGTTTCATTGGCGCCAGCATCAAGTTTTCCATCACTGTCATATTAGAAATCAAATTAAAATGCTGAAACACCATCCCAATATTCCGTCTGATTCTACGAATATTTTTTTCAGTCACTAGCTCGCCGCCAAAATACATTTCACCCGCAGTCGGCTCTTCCATCCAGTTGATACAGCGCAGGAACGTGGATTTGCCAGAACCAGAAGGCCCCAGTATCACCACCCGCTCACCTTCAGTTAATTTAAAGTTAATTCCATTTAAAACTTTATTTTTACCAAAAGATTTGTGCAGGTTCTTTATAATTAGTTCTGTATTCTTATCTTCCATTACTTTTCCGCCCTCAAATCACTTTTACGCAAACTCTTTTCTACTTGTTTCACTGCAAAGGTAATCAAATAAATAATCGCTAAATAGAATAATGCCGCCACAAACATTGGCACGATATAACTCGCCATGTTTTGGCCCGAACCAATATCTTTTGCCGCCATGTTAAGATCGTACATCCCCACCATGCTCACGATTGCGGTTTCCTTTATTACGGTAATAATTTCGTTGCCCATCGCCGGGATGATATTTTTAATCGCCTGTGGCGCCACAATCTTAAAGAAAATTGTTCGCCGGCTTAAACCTAGCGCCAGCCCCGCCTCCGTCTGCCCAGCATCTACTGACAATATCCCACCTCGCACCACTTCCGCTGTATATGCCGCCGAGTTTAATCCAAAGGCAATAATTGCCGTAATAATACTCGGGAATCCTTTAATTGCGAAAATAATAAAGAACATAATAAATAGTTGCAACGCCATTGGCGTACCGCGAATAATAGTGGTATAAACTCTACAAATAAACTTTGGCACCACTAGCCATCGCGAAGGTTTAGCTACGTCTACTAGCGCAATAATTGTTCCGAGTGTGATACCAATCAAAAGCGCAAAATATGCAATCTGAATGGTCAGCAAAAACCCATGCAAAAGAGAATCAATATATTCCGGCGTACTAAATAGCTCTACTACTTTACTAAAAAAATCATTCATCACTAAGCCCCATATACTTTAATACTAATCTATCAATCTCCGTCACACCTTCTTCGTCTTCGGTCAGCATTTCCGCTAAGACTTCATTAAATGCTTCAAGCAAATCGCCCCTGTCTTTATTCACTGCAATTGCATACGATTCTTCTACCGGATAATCTTCCTCCCGCGTTGGACCCGAATAATATAGTGGCAACGCCTCAAGTTCTGGATTTTTTTCTACAATAAACTTCGCCGCTAACTCATCTGCAATTGCATAGTCTACAATGTGCGAATTAATGGCATCTGCCGCCAACTGGTGCGAATCAATTCCTTTAATAGTTGTGTTAGTCCCCACTAGCACTCCATTTTCAATTTCGTCTTCCACAAAAATATAGCCAGTACTACCAATTTGCGAACCAAGTTTAGCTCCGGCCAGCGCCTCCCACACAATATGGTCGTCTCTCAAGGACGGTGGCATCTCACGGTTAAATATTACATATTGCACTGAAGTATAATAGGGGATTGTAAAATTCACTTTCTCGGCTCGTGCTGGCGTGATCGTTAACCCCGCTGCCCCCGCATCCGCGATTTTACCAGCCTCCACGTTATCAATAATCACATCAAATTCTACATTTTTAATCTGAATTGTTTTATTCATTTTTTTCGCTACACGATCTACGATTTCTACATCCACGCCCACAATTTGTCGGTTTTCATAGTATTCAAATGGCGCAAAAAATGCATTTGTTTCTACTACATAATCCGCTTCTTTATCGCCTTCAATAGAAAAGTAAACGCTCACCCCCATTCCGATCGTCACCGCAACAAACAAAACCACCCAAATTGCACTTTTAAGCTTATGCATATTTTAATTATAACATAAAAAATGGTGACCTGGGTGCGAGTCGATTCGGAGAACGACTCGTCTAAATAATGCCATCAAAAAAATGGTGACCTGGGTGCGAGTCGAACGCACAACCTTCTCCTTAGGACGGAGCCGCTCTATCCATTGAGCTACCAGGCCAACATATGATATGCTATAATTATATCATGTCTATAAGAAGTAAGAAAGATGACAAAAAAACCGAACAAGAAAGAGTGGAGGAGCGCCGCGAAGAAGTTTTAGCTGCTGGTCGTAAGTTTAAATATCCTCTGCAATGGACTAATCACAGGGTAGTCATTAGCACAATCTTAATTGCTTTTGTTATTATTGCGATGTTAATTATCGGCGGTTGGCTTGCGCTTTATCGCTTAGGCCGAACGGATGATTTCCTATTTAGAGTGACCAAAATTTTCCCAGTGCCAGTTGCCTCTGTAGACAGTCATAATGTGCCTTTTTCAGATTATTTAATGCTCTATCGCAGCAGTATCACTTCTATTGAACGTCAGTCTAGCGATAGATTTGAAGAAGGATCCATGGACGAACTACGCGCAGAATACAAGCGTTCGGCTCTGACTGAAAGCGAAAAATACACCTATGCTATGGAGCTAGCTGAAGAGTTAGATATCACTGTATTAGATGAAGAGGTTGATGACGAATTTAATCGCCACTTAAAAATCGGCGGAATTGACCGCAGCGAAGAAGGGTTTGTCAAAATCATCCAAGATAATTTTGGTTTAGACAAAAGCGAATACGAAAGGATGCTTTATTTGTCACTATTAAAATCCAAAGTTGAAATGGAGATAGATGAAAAAGCCAACGAAACCGCAAAAAAGGTTGAATCGCTGCTAGCCGCTAATAATAATGATTACAAGGCCGTAGCGGATGAATTAGGAGATAAAATAAACTACCAGGAAACCGGCGGATTAGTAGATAGCAAAAACATTGACGGTGGCAGAGCAACCGAAGCTATGAAACTTGAACCAGGCCAAAGTAGTGGCAGATTTATTTCGCTTAATGGCGATGGCTATTATTTCGTAAAGTTAATCAAAAAGACCGATAATGAAGTGAATTTCGTTTCAATCGGAATTCCGTTTACAGAGTTTAACAAAAGATTTGGCGCTTTAGAAGAAGAAGCTAAAATCAGCGAATTTATTGAAATAAATAATCCTAACGCAGAACAAAATTAAGCCCCTTAGGGCTTATTATTGGTGCGGGTACAGGGAGTCGGACCCTGATCTCATCCTTGGGAAGGATACATAATAGCCGCTATACGATACCCGCGACTTGTCCTATTATAACATATCCCTGTAATATGTTATAATAATTTTATGCAGGAAATCAAAAACCAACTAAAACAAGCTATTTATGAACTATATGATTTAGATTTTGATCCCGAACTCGCCTCTTCGCCAGAAAACATCTCTGCCGATTATTCATCTAACGCCCCACTAAAACTCGCCAAAGAACTCCACAAACCTCCAATAGAGATCGCCGAGGAGCTAAGTGCGGCATGGGCGGGTGACGGACTTGGAGGGGGCCCCCTGCTGAGCGCAAGCGAAGTGGGGGAGGAAAAGGTCCGGCAGGACCCGCCCAAAGTCTCAGTAACTCCTCCGGGCTTTTTGAATTTTGTTTTATCTGACGAACTCTTAAACAAAGAAATCGGTAATTTACATTCCGATTTTGAAACTACTATTAAATCAAACGAGTTCGCCGATAAAACCGTCATTTGCGAATTCAGCGATCCTAATCCGTTCAAAGTTCTTCACGTTGGCCATTTATACACTTCTATTGTGGGCGATTCCATCAGCCGGCTTTTTGAATACGCCGGCGCCAAAGTTATTCGCGCTAATTTTGGTGGCGATGTTGGCCTTCATGTTGCCAAAACCATGTATGTTTTAAAGCAAAAGAATCTAGCAGACTTAACTATTGAAGACATTGCTAATTGTTATATAGAAGGCACTGCCGCCTACGATAGTGACGAAACCGCCAGAGCCGAAATTACCAAGCTAAATAAAGAAATCTATGAAATCAATTCCAAAAATCTTCACGATACCGAGATTGCCAAACTTTACTGGCGCGGCAGAGAATTATCCTACGATTACTTTAATGATTTTTATAATTCAATCGGTGTTAAGTTTGACAAATACTATCCCGAATCCACTGTCGCGAATTTAGGTCTAGAAAAAGTCAAAGCCGAACTAGCAGAAGGTGTTTATGAAGTTTCTCACGGCGCCGTAATTTTTGACGGCGATAAATATGGCCTCCACACTCGTGTCTTCATTAACCAAGAAGGCGTCCCTACTTACGAAGCCAAAGATGTCGGCCTCATTTTTCAAAAATATGAAGATTATCATTTTGACAAATCCGTAGTTATCACCGGCTCCGAACAACTAGAATACATGAAAGTTGTTCTAAAATCTGTTGAACAATATGCCCCAGATTTAGTCGCCAAAACCACCCATCTAATTCATGGTCTGGTCAAACTCCCAGGCAACATCAAAATGTCTTCCAGAAAAGGCAATTTCTTAAAGGCTATCGATGTTTTAAACATGATTAAAACTGAGCTAAAAACTACCTACAATTCCACCGACGAAAAGGTCGCCCTCGCTGCTACTAAATACGCCTTTCTAAAATACAAAATGGGCGGCAACATTATCTTTGATCCAAAAGAATCCATCAAAATGACCGGCAACTCCGGCCCCTACCTCCTCTACTCCTGTGTCAGAGCCAAAAAGATTTTGCAGAATATCGCATCGGCGAGTGACGGACCTGGAGGGGACCCCCTGCTGAGCGCAAGCGAAGTGGGGGAGGAGAAGGTCCGGCAGGACCCGCCCGAGAGAGTACTAATGAAAAAGCTTCTTGAATACAAAACAGTTCTTGCCGACTCCGTTTTCGAAATGGCTCCTCACAAAGTTGCAACCTATTGTTACGAACTCGCCCAAGCCTTTTCTCGTTTTTACGAAAACTGCCCTGTCGTTGGTAGCAGTAACGAATCCGAACGCATCAAACTCGTTCAAGTTTATCTAAACACTATGACGCACGGACTTAATATTTTAGGGATAAAAATCCCGGAGGAAATGTAATGAAAACCGCCAAACTTTTGTGGATAGATTTAGAAATGACTGGCTTAGACCCTAAAAAGGATAAAATTTTGGAAGTTGCCGCTATTGCTACTGATATGAAGTTAAATGAAATCGCGACTTTTGAGGCTGTAGTTAAAGTTGATGAAAAGATTATCGCTTCCCGCATGGTCGGCGACTTTTGGGAAAAGAATGCCGCGTCCCGTGATGATTTAATTAAACAAAACACATCTGGCCAACCAATTGAAACCGTAGAAAAAGAATTAATCAAATTTATTAAAAAACACTTCAAAGACGAAATATACCTAGCCGGCAACTCCATCCATCAAGATCGCAAATTTATCGAAAACGAAATGCCAGAGCTAAATAAACTATTACACTATCGCATGCTTGACGTTTCCGCTTGGAAAATTTATTTTGAAAATGCCCTCGGAAAAAAATTCATTAAGCCAGAAAATCACCGCGCCTTAGAAGATATTAATGGTTCAATTGAGGAACTAAAATGGTATTTGACATTTCTAAAGTAACCGGCATCGGCGACTACACCGTTAAGTCCGAAAAAGATCGTGACTTATTCTTTCGCGGCCAATTGGTTTTTTTGGTCCTACGCCGTAATACTATTGAAGTCCGCTGTGACCCTCAGCTCAGCGAAAACCTAAAAGCCAAATACGAATCCGTCATGGAATCTCGTTACTATGGCAAAAACGGTATTGAAATTGTCCTTACCAACCAATTAAGCGAATCAGAGATTTATGATCTGATTCGCTTAAGTTATAATCTTACGGTTTAATTATTTTTCGCTTTTCTTTTCACTTTTTGCAGCTTTTTTGGCTTCGCGGCGTTCGTTCATTCGGTTCATCGCCTTAATAATCATAAAGATTACCCAAGCGATGATCAAAAATTCAATTACATTTTGGATAAAATTACCGTAAGCAATCACTGCTTCGTCGCCTGTGCCAAAGAAATTCGGGATTCTGATTGCTAGTCCAGTGAAATCTACACCGCCAGCGATTAGACCCACAATCGGCATGATAATATCATTGACTAGGGAATTAACAATCGCCGTGAAAGCTCCACCTACCGCCACGCCTACTGCTAGATCCACCACCGAGCCACGGTTGATAAACTCAATGAACTCCTCTTTAAAACTTTTCTTCTCTGTCTTTTCTTCGGATTTTGCCATTTTATTCCTTTCTTTTAATTAGTTTCCGAATAATCGTTAAATTTACTATAGAGGGTTGATAAACTATTATAGGATGTGGTCAAGATTTCCTTCAAATCATCATTCCCAGTTTTTTCTAAAATCTCAGTTTCCTCTGCCATTAGTACGGATATTTCATAAGCAATCTTATGCGTAAAAATCCGATCTAAAATACCATTTATTTTTGCTTCAAATAATTCGGATTCCAGCCCGTCCTTTTCTAAGGTAGCCTGTTCAATAATTTTTTGATCTGCGTCTTTAATCTTAGTGCCGTATTTTTCCGTTAAATAATTAGTTAGTTTACTGCTTGTATCTGCCAAAACTCCGTACAAAGAAGCCGAGCTAGATCTTAGATTTGAAGATTTAATCTCATTTTGATAATTTTTGACCACCTCAGCTGTGTTATCAATATGTAGCGCAAGAGCATAAGACAGATTCTTTTCTCCGCCTTTATTTCCGCTCAAAATCGCACCTAGTATAATGATTATGATCAAACATATTAGGCCAATCATGCCTACCATAAAAAATTTTGATGAAAAAATGCCATTTCTTTTCGCTTTTATCGGTTTAACCGAAGCAGAAATTTGGTCTAAATACTCTTGTCCATCCATGCCCTGATTATACCACACATTAGCCCCTTACTTCCATGATATAATATACACATGAACGATGCGAAGGAGGAAATTAAATCCCGCCTCGCAGTGGAAGACGTGGTGGGGCAATATATTGAGCTAAAACGTGCGGGCAGGAATCTTAAAGGACACTCACCTTGGGGTGTAGACAAAACCCCCAGCTTCATGGTTTCACCAGAAAAGGGTATTTGGCATGATTTTTCCGCTGGCAAAGGCGGCGATATTTTTACCTTCGTGATGGAAGTAGAGGGGATTAGCTTTAGAGAAGCTATAGAAAAACTCGCTGGCCAAGCAGGAGTAGATTTAAGTAAATACGCTGGCACAGACAAAGATCTAACTCGCAAAAAATCTCGTGCTCGCGAAGCCCTCGCTCTCGCTGCTAAATACTACCAAGCCTGCCTTACTCATAGCAAACCAGTTTGTGAATATGTTTTTTACAAAAGAAACCTCAATCGCAAGACTGTTGCCGACTTTAAAATTGGCTACGCTCCCGCAAGTGGCCAGGCTCTCATTAATGTATTAAAAAAACACGGTTTTACCGCCGAAGAATTAGACACCGCCGGCCTTCTTAACCGTTTTAAAACCGACCTTTTCCGCGACCGTATGATGATTCCCTTTATTGACACCACCGGCAATGTGATTGGTTTTACCGCCCGCATTCTCAAAAAAGGCGAACCCAAATATCTCAACACTCCAGAAACTATTTTGTTTAATAAATCCAAATTTATCTTCGGCCTTCACCAGGCCAAAGAATCCATCCGCCGCGATAAATATGTAGTAATCGTAGAGGGCAACATGGATGTGATTTCCTCGCATCAAGCCGGCGTTAAAACCGCCGTAGCTACTTCCGGTACCGCCATGACCGAGCAACACTTAAAGGCCCTCTCCAATCTAACCACTGATATCCGTTTAGCCTTTGACGGCGACGAAGCCGGCATCAAAGCTACCGAACGCGCCATCATGATGGCAGGCGATTTAGGTATCGACCTGTCCGTCGTTTCAGACTATCATGGCGCCAAAGACCCTGATGAACTCATTCAAAAAGACCCTAAGCTTTGGCAAATGGCCGTAGAAAAACATATCCCCGCCGTGGATTGGCTCTTGTCAAAATACGAAGAAAATTTAAACTTAAACTCCGCACCAGACAAACGCAAATATTCAGACATCGCCTTAAAGCTTTTAAGTTACATCAAAGATGAAGTAGAAAGATCTAGTTACGAAGAAAAAGTCGCCAAAAAACTTGGCGTAGAGTTAGAAGTACTTCGCGAAAAAGGCGAAAGATTAAACAAAAAACTCGCCACGAATAAAAAGTATTTTAAGCCAGTTAAAACTGAAGCCAAAAACAACAAGATAAAAAAACTAGAAGACAGTCTCCTTGCCCTAAAAGTTTTTGGCGGCATCAGTAAAACCAAAATTCCTCTTGAAATTCCAGAAGATGATACCAGAATTGCTGAACTTGAATTAATTTTTAATAACGAACATAGCAACCTAAAAGGCCTAGACCTAGAATCCGAAGCTAAAGAGCTAATCGCTCGTTATAATCAAGAAATCAAGCAACAAAGAATTTCCGAGCTTAAGGCTGAATTAGATAATTATGATGAAGAAGACGAAAACTACGAGAAAGTTTTAAAACAAATTGTAGAATTACAAAACGCCGCCAGGTAGTAGCTTAAGAAGTCTTGTCAAAACCCGTTATTTGCATTATAATTATCGCAATGAACACTAAAAAAGACGATATTTTGAATGCAAAAGATTTAGCTCTTGAAATTGATGAACCCGAAACCAGTGATTTAGAGAATGAAGAAGAGTTGTCCGACGAAGAGCTCGCCATCACGGACGAAAATGTTGATGCATTTGCAGATGACTCCGTAAGACTATATCTCCGTGAAATTGGTAAAATCCCCCTCCTTACTCCAGAAGAAGAAGCCGAACTAGCTAAGCGCATTGTCAAAGGCGACAAAAAAGCCAAAGACAAAATGGTTGAGTCCAACATGCGCCTTGTGGTTTCAATTGCTAAACGCTACGGCGGCCGTGGTCTTGATTTTCTTGATTTAATCCAAGAGGGAAACACTGGCCTCCTTCGCGCTGTAGAAAAATTTGACCCAGACAAAGGTTTTAAGTTCTCTACTTATGCCACTTGGTGGGTGCGCCAAGCCATCACTCGCGCTATCGCCGATCAGGCTCGCACTATTCGTATTCCAGTCCATATGGTTGAGACCATTAATAAAGTTCTCCGCACTTCCCGCAAACTTACTTCCGAACTCAACCGCGAACCAACTAACGAAGAAATCGCAAAAGAACTTGGCCTAGAACCAGAAAAAATTGACTACGTCATGCGCATTAAGCAAGACATCGCTTCGCTTGATGCCTCCATCGGCCGCGAAGGCGACGACGAAGACTCAGTTTTAGGCGATTTCGTAGAAGACGAAGAACGTGACAGCCCCGAAGAATCCGCTGCTAACCAAATTTTAAAAGAACAATTATCAGAAATCATCTCCACCCTCACTGACCGCGAACAAAAAATTATTCGTTTACGTTTTGGCATCGGTGGCGGGCGCCTTCATACTCTAGAAGAAGTCGGCGCCGAATTTGATGTCACGCGTGAGCGTATTCGCCAAATTGAAGCTAAAGCTTTGAGTAAACTTCGCAAGAACAAAGACACTAAAAAACTACACGAATATTTAAGGTAGGAGGAACATGAAGAAAAGAATATTAATTATAATCACGGCAATCATCTTCAGTGTAGCCGGTCTTTCAGCTCCAGTTATGGCAGCAGCAGAAGAAGAAGATAATACTTACCATCCGATAATATTAACAGATTGTAACACTGGCGATGAAGCCGCTATTAGATGCATTTTAAATACTGTCATTGATATCTTCACAGTTGGCGTAGGTATTTTGGGCGTAATTGGTATTTCCGTAGCTGGCATTCAATACCTCACTGCCGGTGGCAATGAAGAAAAAACCAGAAAAGCTAAAACGCGAATATATGAAATTGTCATTGGCCTCGCTTTGTATGCCGTCATATTTGGCATCTTAAAGTGGCTAGGCATTAATGGACAATAATAAAACATGCAACGCCTCCTCATTATTTACAATCCCCATTCATCTCGTTATGCCGATGTCAGAGCCGAAGTCCTTGACAAGGTTACAAATTTAAAAGGCTTTATTATTGGTAAATACGAAGTTGAAAAAACTGACGTAGACCAAAACGCCAAAAAACTCTCTAAAATCTTAAAAGACGGTGATTTAGTTTTGTCTGTCGGCGGCGACGCCACTGGTGTAATTGCCACAAACGCTATTCTAGACTCAGGAAAAGATGCTACTTTAGCAGTTCTGCCCTACGGCAATTTCAACGACCTCTCCCGCACCCTCGGCACTAGTAGTCTAGAGGATATTGTTACATGGGCGGGTGACGGCTCTGGAAGGGGCCCCCAAAATGCTTTGCAAAGCAAAGATTTTGGGGAAGGAGAAGAGCCGGCAGGACCCGCCCAGAATTATTATCCTCTAGAGATTCTTATTGACGATATCCACTTCCGCTACGCCACCTGCTACACCACCATCGGCATGACGGCCGAAGCCGTCCATTTATACGATCAGCCTAAAATGCGCCAAAAACTCAAAAAATCCATTGGCCGCAAATTCAGCTCATATACTCAACTTGCTAGTTGGTATTTTAAAAACCGTCACAAGAACCAGTTTTTGCCAGATTTTAAATTAAATGGTAAACTTCAACCCAAAAATACTTCCGATTATGCCGCAGTAAATGGTCGCTACATGGCCCGCGTGATGAAGGGCGGGGAATACTTCAAGAGTCCCACTACTTTCCGTAGTGAAACCGACCGCCTCACGAATTTTTGGCGTCTATTTAAACTCATGATGAAAAGTATTTTTAAAACCATTCCGGGTTCTAGCACTAAGGGCGACACACTAGAATTTTTAAGCCCTGCCACAGTTGAATTGCAGGCCGAAGGCGAATATAAAACCTTCAGCAATATTAATAAAATTGTAATAAGGAAGAGCAAAAAATGCCTGAAAGTGATAACGAAATTAGAAAAATAACCGAATACATGAGAGCTCACTGGCCTTCTCATGTTAAACCCGAATGGCAAGTAAAACAATCATCCTATCCAAAGATTTTAGAAAAAGTATTGGAAGATATTACACCAGCCGCCACTAAGAATCATCATTTGATTCGTATCGCCGGCATTTCAGGTTCCGGCAAAACCACTCAAATCTTACCCGCCGTTGAAGCCTATTCTCGTAAAAATAACTTTGAACCAATTTTAATGGCTGCCCGCCGTTTTGTAGAATACCATCCCCACTATCAAGAAATCAAAGAGTTTTACGGCGAAGAAAATCTCCGCAAAAACACTGATGAATTTTGTACAATTATGTTGTTTTTGTGTTTATCAGAACTATTAAGAGGTGGATACGATGTAGTACTTGATGTCACTTTGCTTGATCCCGAAATGGAAGGCATTTTATTAAAAATGCTTAAAGCCGGCGAATACGAAACCCTATTTCTGATGATTGCTTGCTCGCCTACCGTGACTGAAAAATATTTAAGCGGCCGCGCATGGCGCCACAGCAAAGAAACCGAGTTAGAATTTATTCGTGCTACTTCCAAGGCCTTAGATTTCTACGCCGAGAATGCTCCTAACATCCGCATTGTGATTTGGAGCGTTTATGACAAACCGCCAGTTTATGATGGTCCTATCAAAGATTGTTTAGCCATTTTTGATGATTATTCAAATCGCGACCAACTGCCAAAAGCTGACGACGATGCCCGCCGTGATGCTAAAATAGAATATCTTACAACTGATTTAGATTAATTTCTGGAAAATTTGTCCGAATATGTTCGGCATAACCTTGGTCTATGTCATGCCAGATTTCTTTCATGTGGTTAATTTCTTCCGTATCTTCAAATTGACTGAGCAAAGTTTCTTCAAATTCTTTTGGCGCCGGGCGAGAAATCATCCGCGCCACATCCATATTTGGATTACCGGTTCCAGCAAAACAAAAATCAATCACGCCAATTACTTTGTCGTTCTCATCAAGCAAAATATTCCCGAGGTTCAAATCCCCATGCACTAGATTTTTTAATTCAGTTTCTTTAATAAATTCATGGTCTTTATCAATATGCTTGTCATAATGTTCGTAATCTAGTTCATGCAAAAACTTTGACAGAGGATATTTTACTTTCGCCGGCGCTTCTTTTAAATCAATCTTAGAAAGCTCTTTAATAAACTTAGCTACGTCATAAGCCACACCGGTCAGCGCCGTATGTGATAAATGATAAATTCTGTCACCCAGAGTATAGCCCTCAATTTTTTTGTGTACCGAAAATGGCCGCTTTTTAGAATCATAGCAAAGTTTCATCTGTGGTGTATAAAAACTTGTTTTACCATCCACAAAATTGCACACTGCTGCATCTTTAACAATCATTTTAGACCAGAATGGATTGCGCGGGAATCTAAAAAACCACGCCCCATCGTCGGTCGTGACTTCTATTACGATATTTGTCCAACCTGTCAAAATATGCTCAGTTTTTTCAATTTTTTTGTCAGGGAAAGTCTCTTTAATAATTTCATTCAACGAATCATTGGGAGTAAAAAATCTACTCATATACATATTATACCATAGGGAGGCAAGATTTTTAATCTGTCCTGCGGGACATGAAGACTTGGCCAGAGCGGCCTGGAGCGTGCCCGAAGGGCACGTTTAAAAATCTTGCCTCCCTATGTGCTATAATACTATTATGGATAATGTGAAAATTTTAGCCATCGTTGGTATGAGCGGCAGCGGCAAATCCGTAGTAGTAGATCATTTAACTGACAAAGGCTACCCCAAAGTCTATTTTGGCGGCATGATTTATAAAGAAATGGAAAAACGCGGTATAGCCCGCACCGAAGACGGCGAAAGCGAAAAGAAGTTCCGTGAAATGATTCGTGAAACCGAAGGTAAAGATTGGGTGGTAAACCAAGTCATTGCCGAAACTAAGGATCTTATTTCCGCTGGTCAAAAACGTATTATTTTAGATGGTGTTTATTCTTGGACTGAATATGTAACATTAAAGAAAGAATTTCCCAGAGCTCTTACTTTTGTTGCTATCGTTGTTGATAAACACTTACGTTACGACCGCGTGGCTAAACGTCCAGGTCGTTCTTTCGACGCTCAGGCTATCCGCGAACGCGACCGCAGCGAAATCGAAAACTTAGAAAAAGGTGGTCCCATTGCCGCTGCCGATTATTATATTTTAAATAACGGTACTATAGAAGAGACCCAATCTCGAGCTGACGAAATATTAAAGGAGATCGAGTTTTGACAGATATAGCAAAGCTTTCCAACGTTGCATACAAAAAGGGCAATTGGATGCGCTACACTCTCTGGTTTTTGGCTGCAATTTGCATCGGTATTTTAATTCAAACTTTTATTACAACCATTAATGGGGAAGTATCCGCCTCGGTGCCAGATGATTATCGTTTCGCCATTGTCAATAATTATGGCGAAGGTAGCAAAGTTCGCACTTCCTACTATGTTTATAAGGATAAAATTCTTGTTGTTGATGAGAGTTTTGAAAACTCTACTGCTAATCGCTCCGTCATGATTTATGACAATATCAATACCGATACTCTCTATTTAGATACCGATGATACTACCGAAATTTGTGAACTTGGTAGTTGTGGTGTTTATCCCAAAGTTCTTGCTACAATTAAAAGTTTACTCTCGCGTAAAATTGGGCGCGAGTATATAGGATGGTAATATGAAAAGACTAGTTATTATTGACGGCAAATCCGTATTTTATCGTGGCTACTATGCCATGGGTGCCCTCAGTTTATCTGACGGCACTCCTACTGGCGGTGTGTATGGTTTTGCTGCCATCGCCATGGAAATTGTTAAAAAACTAGATCCAACCAAAGTTGTAGTAGCTTGGGATTCTAAAACTTCCACTTCAAAACGCCGTGCCATTTTTCCAGAATACAAAGCTGGTCGTGTTAAGCCGGGTGAAGATTTTTATTCACAAATTCCTTTATTAAAAGAATTGGTCCAAGATTTAGGTTGGGATTTTGTAGAAATTGATGATTACGAAGCCGATGACATTATTGGCACTCTGAGTCTTCAGGCAGATGAAGCCGGCGATTGGGAAACTTACATTATTTCTTCCGATCTAGACATGCTTCAAATTGTAGATGAAAACACTTTCATGTGGCGCATTCTAAAAGGCTTTTCTAATATTGAAAAAATAGATGTTGCCGAGTTTGAAGAAAAATATGGTATCAAAAAATCCCAGTTCCTAGATTTAAAATCCTTAAAAGGTGATTCGTCAGACAATATTCCAGGTGTTCCCGGTATCGGTGAAAAAACCGCCGTTAAATTATTAAATGAATATGGCGATTTAGACAATATATATAATAATATAGACAAAATCTCAGGTGCGATTAAAACTAAACTCATTGCCGGCAAAGACTCTGCTTATATGTCGCGCGATCTCGCTAAAATCATGACCGATGCTCCGGTAAAACTAAGCGACCTCCCCGACTTCCACTTTAACCGTGACTCTTGTCTCGCCGGCCTCAAAAAACTCGAATTCAACTCTTTGATCCGCAAAGTATCTGTTAGCGAATTCAAAAATAGTGCTGCTCGAGGGCTTCCGGAGGTTACGACCGAGGATGAGGGCGCGAGCCCCGTAACGACGGGCGCGAGCGACCCGTCCCGAGAGAGCACTATTTTGAATTCGCCCCCAGACATAATTATCGATTGGGACATCAAATCCTACATGCACCACGACCCCAAAATCGCTGAGGAGATTTTATCCGGCAAACCTTTTTGGGACCTTGGCCAAGCCGAATTTTTAATTAATCCTTTAGAACGCAAACAATCCGATCTTTACGATCCTATGGATTTTCGTTACGCTTATAAAACCCAACGCAGCCAACTCGCTGAGCTCCCCAAGCTCCTTAATGTCCTCGAATCTTTTGACCTGCCACTCATTCCAGTTTTATACAAAATGGAAGAAAAGGGCATGTTAATTGACCGCGAATACTTCAAAAAACTACACCAAGAATATTCCGCCGAAATTAAAAAACTCGAAAAAGAAATCTGGGATCTAGCGGGTAGGGAATTTAACATTAATTCGCCTATTCAACTTTCTGAAATTTTATTTACTGATTTAAATCTTCCTACTAAAGGCATTAAAAAGACTACTCGCGGCTATTCTACCGGCGCTAAAGAACTAGAAAAACTTCAAGATCTTCATCCAATTATCCCCAAACTCACCGAATACCGCGAAGTAGCAAAGTTACTCAGTACCTATATTATTCCTATGCCAGATCTTGCTGACGAAAACGACCGCATCCATACTACATTTACGCAAAACGTTACCGCCACCGGTCGCCTTAGTTCTAAAGATCCCAATCTTCAAAACATTCCAGTTCGGACCGACGAAGGCAAACGCATTCGCACGGGCTTCATCGCGCCAGAAGGCAAAGATTTAGTTTCAGCAGACTATTCTCAATTTGAGCTTCGCCTCGCCGCCATTCTCGCCGGCGATCAAAATCTCATTGACGATTTTAACAAAGGCATCGATATTCATACCAAAACCGCTTCCGAAGCTTTCAAGGTCCCATTTGATAAGGTCACTAAAGCCCAGCGCCGCGCCGCTAAGGTTATTAACTTTGGCATTCTTTATGGCATGAGCGTGAGGGGATTATCTGAAGCCGCCAAAATGCCATTTTACGAAGCCAAAGATTTTATTGACAATTATTTCAAACTTCGCGCGCCTATCAAAAAATACCTAGACAAAATTCTGGAGCAAGCCAGGGAAAAAGGCGCTGTAGAAACCTACTATGGTCGCCGTCGCCCTACTCCGGATGTAAAATCCACTAATTTTGTCATTCGCCAAGCTGCTGAACGCGCTGCAGAGAATATGCCAATTCAAGGCACCGAAGCCGACCTCATGAAACGCGCCATGATAAAAGTAGATCAAAAACTTCCTGACGGTGCCACACTAATTATGCAAGTTCACGATTCGCTAATTGTTGAATGTGATAAATCCCTTGCCGACCAAGTCGCGTCAATCCTAAAATCTGAAATGGAGTCAGTTGCTCCAGAACTCAAAATAAAATTGGCCGTTGAAATCTCAATCGGCCAAAATTGGGGCGAATTATAAATTATCTCGCGTAAGCAATATTTTGTTCCATCGCCTGGGTTTCTAATGCTGCCATTCTTTCAGCATCATTAATAGCAGAATTCACACTGTGTTTTACGCGTGCTGATTCTTCAGCTTTTTTAGCATCATTCCAGCGGTCCAAAGTCCCAACTAAATATCCAGTAATTCGGCGCAGTCTTTCAAATTTACCTTCATCAAACCATTCAGCATGGTCATTAAAGTATTCTTTCATCGCTTCGTCGCCAGCCTTGGCGCCGATTAATTTCATACCCGCTTCAACTAAACATGACACATGCATGTCTTCGTATTGGTCGTAATCTGCCAAAACTTCTTTAGCATCTTTTTCAGAAACTTTGGCATAACGCGACAAAGATGACAAGAATCTTTTCATATCAAATCTTTCTGCATCGTTCGGGCTTCGATAAATTATTTTCTTCATGGTTTCCTTTCTTTGAAGCGCTCAAAATTAACTACAAAACCGCTTCTTTTGTTTATTTAAGCATTACCTAAACTCATTATAAACCCTATATATAGTGGCTGTCAATACTTTTTTAACACTAAATGTAGCGTTTTCCACAATTTTATTAAATTATGATAAAATATAGATAGTATATTATGCCAAGTTGGAATATTCATTTAGAAGCTGGAGAACGGCTACTCAAAAAACTCAAATTTTCTAAAGCCGAGCAAAAAGAGTTTTTGTTTGGTTGCATTTTACCAGACATTAACAATGGCTATATTAATAAAGTCAAAATCCAAAAAGACCATAATGAAACTCACTATGCCTTTAATCAAAAAAGTTCCCTCAATTTTTATGCCGAAAACAAAACCGAGATTCAAAAAAAAGACCCCATTTTTCTAGGCTACTTATTTCATCTTTATACGGATGGGTTTTTTAATTATGATTTTTATCGCACCATCAAACATCACAAACTTGGCGAAGGTTTAACTCATCCCGAAAAACGTAAAATCAAACATCACGATTTTTGGATTTACGACACGAACTTCCATCATCATTTTGACTTTAGCCAAAATGACATTAAACATCTCACGACTCGTGCCAACTTAGTCCCTACTACCGATATTACTCCAGAAGATATTAAAAATGTCCAGCAGGTTTTAAATAGCGAAACTTTGAACGAATCTATAAAAAACGAAAAATACTTATTATACGACAAGACTCGTCTTGATAATTTAATGGATGACATGATCGAAAGTTTCATTAACGATTATATTAAGGATTGATATGCCAGAACTTCCTGAAGTAGAAACCATAAAAAGAGGTCTCGCCAAATTCATTATGAAGCAGAGAATTACCGGCACCGAAATTCTTTGCGAAAAATCTTTCATCGGCACGCCGGTCACTGGCAAAGTTACTAATATCCGCCGTTTTGGCAAGGCTCTAATTCTAGATCTTGATGGCGGTAGTTCCCTCATGATCCATCTTCGCATGACCGGGCAATTAATTTATGATGGTACCGAGCGTTATGCTGCCGGCCATCCCAGCGATAATTTCACTGCTAATTTACCGAACAAACAAACCAGAGTAATTATTAAATTAGAAAATGGTACGCTTTATTATAATGATCAACGTAAATTTGGTTTTATTAAAGTTATTAACACCAACGAAGTCCCTACCGACCCGTTTATTAAAAAACTCGCCAAAGAGCCTTGGGCCATGACGCCCGCGGAACTTTATGAAAAATTAAAGCGCCACAAAAACTCACCTATAAAAGCCGTTATATTAGACCAAACTATCATTTGTGGTTTAGGCAATATTTACGCCGACGAAGCACTATTTTCCGCCAAAATCCACCCCACCAGAAAAGCCGGCAGTCTATCTCAAAAGGAAACCGAAAAACTTCTCCTCTCCGCCCGCGAAGTTATGCAAAAATCAATTGATTCCGGCGGTTCCACTATGGCAACCTACGTTAAAGCCGATGGTACCAAAGGTGATTATTTAGAAAAGTTCGCTCAAGTTTTCCGCCGTGACGGTCAGCCTTGTCCAGTTTGTGGTGAAAAAATTATTAAAATAAAAGTCGCCGGTCGCGGCACTCACATTTGCCCGCACTGCCAAAGGAAATCAAATGATTAAGATTTTTTACGGCGACAACCGCGTCAAAGCCAAACAGGAAATTACTAACATTCTTGGTACGAACTACGAAATCATTGAAGGCACCGATATTGAACCTAACTTAATGCCCAGCATTTTTCTTGGCCAATCACTTTTTAACAGTAAACGTAAAATCCTGATTCGTGATCTCAGCGCCAACAAAGCCGCTTACGAGAAATTACCAGAATTCTTAAATACGCCACACGACGTCATCATTTTAGAATCCAAACCCGATAAACGTTCCGCCACCTACAAAACTTTAAAAAATCAGATTGAGATCAAAGAATTTGTTTTGCCGCCAGACCGCAATTTAAATTTGGTTTACGACATTTACAAGGTTGCAAAACACGATGGCAAAAAAGCCATTAAAATGTTAGAAAAGATTAAAAATCAAGAAGAACCTATGATGTTTTTTGGGCTTTTAGTATCACAGGCATTTAAGGACTATGCTAATAAACAAGGCCCCAAAGAAAAGAAAGCTCTAAAAGAGCTTTCTCGTCTAGATGTCAAACTAAAATCTTCTAAGCTGCCTTCTTGGCTTTTGATTGAGTCTTTTTTGCTGGAGCTTTCTTCGCTGTAGTTTTAGCAACCGGTTTCTTAGCGGTAGCAGGTTTAGCGGCTTTAGCGGCTGGCTTAGCAGCAGGCTTCTTCGCAGCTGGCTTAGCAGACTTTTCTAACTTTACGCCATGAGCTTTTGCAAACTCGTATAGTTTAGCTTTGCGACGTGAAGCAGTATTTTTCTTAAGTAAATCTTTTTTCGCAGCTTTGTCATATTCTGATTGAGCCTTGGCTAAAGTCTTAGCATTTGGCTTGGCTTTAAAAGCCTTGACAGCAGCTTTAATATCTTTTTTAATTCCTTTATTTAGCTCGGTGCGTTTTTCCGCTTGGCGAGCAGCCTTCTTGGCAGATTTGATAATCGGCATTTTCTTCCTATTTAATTAATGATTAATTACTGCGACAATTATAACTCTTTTCTCTAAAAATGTAAAGTGTAAACTCTTGTAATTTTTTAAAGCTTATGGTAACATAAAAAAAAGGATTCAAAAATGCCAGATGATAACACAAACCCAGTAGATCCAATGGTTACGCCTGTAGCTCCACTTAGTGAGCCGTCGGTTAGTGAGCCCGCTGTTTCTGAACCGCCAATCCCAGAACCTCCAGTCCCAGAGCCTACTGTGCCTAGCAATCCGTCCGCCTCAGATTCAGTGGTAGTTAATCCTGTTTTGCCAGATGACCAAGAATCCAAAGATCCAGCCATGCCTGGTTCCGTTGGCGAAGTCGTTAATAAAATCAACGATGCACAAAATATCCTCATTGCTTTGTCAAGTGATCCATCCGTAGATGAATTAGCTGCCGCTATCGGTCTTTCGCTATATCTTAGCAAATTAGACAAGCGCGCCACCGCTATTTATTCTGGCGCCACTCCAAACGCTCTTGAATTCTTAAAGCCCGAAGAAACCTTTGAACCCACCGTTGATACCCTGCAAGATTTTGTTATTGCCTTAAACAAAGAAAAAGCCGACCATTTGCGTTATAAACTAGACGGCGATTATGTTAAAATTTACATCACTCCGTATCACGCTCGTATCACAGAAGAAGATCTAGAATTTACTTATGGCGATTTTAACGTTGATTTGGTCTTAGCCTTAGACGTAGCTAACGGTATAGATTTAGACGCCGCTCTTCGCGAGCACGGCAGAATCATGCACGATGCTTCTATCGTCAATATCACTACAGGCAATCCTGGTAAACTTGGCGAAATTGAATGGTGCGACAAATCCGCCAGTTCAGTTTCAGAAATGATTGCTCGTTTGCTTTATAGCATCAATAGCAAAACCAAGATTGAAAAAGAGGAAGCTACTGCCTTCTTAACTGGTATTGTCGCTGCAACCGACAGGTTTTCTAGTGCCAACACCACTCCAGAAACCATGAAAATTGCTTCTCGCTTAATGGAATCTGGCGCCAATCAACAATTAGTTTCTAAAAACATCACTCCAGAACTAGAAAACGAAATGTTTACTTTGACCGATACTTCCAAAGCTCAAATTGCTAGGGATAAAGATCCTACCAAACTAGACGTGGAACACGAAGAAAACCAAGAATCCAAATCAGAAGCAGAAAAGGAATCAGAAGTTCCAACCGAGGCAGAAACTAAAGACTCCCCAGCAGAACCAAAAGAAGTATCCGCTACCGTTACTGAAAAAGAACACACTTTGTTAGATGATCTTAAAGCCGCCGAAGCAAGCTTATCGCAAGCTGGTGCCGAAATTACTCCTGAGGCTACTGAGGCCCCACTTAAGATTGATACGACTCCTGAAACTACCGAACCCACTCCTGCCAACACCACTCCTCAAACCGATATGACTTCCATCATTAACGAACCCGCGCCAGCAGATACTAACCCGGCCGCTTCTAGCGCGCCATCAGTCCCAGAAAACCCAGAAATCAATGGTGTACCAGAGATTAATTACAATATGCCTTTGCCGGGCGAAGAGGTTCTTCCTCCACCACCTACTCCACCATTAAATTTGGATAGTTCTGATCCTCTTCCACCAGTTCAGCCGGTTGATTTGTCTCAACCACTTGACCCAATTCAGCCAGCCACTCCACCTGTAGAGCCTACCCCAGAACCACTTGGCAGCCAACCATCCATGCAAGACCAGGTTTATGCTCCGCAAGCTTCCGATCCAGCTGCCTTCAAAATTCCAGGTATGTAGTCTTGATTTTATCTAGAAATGCGATATAATAACTAGGAGTGGAATCGTAGCTCAGTTGGTTAGAGCGCTGCCCTGTCACGGCAGAGGTCGCGAGTTCGAGTCTCGTCGGTTCCGCCATTTTTTTGTGCGGTCGCCAGCGACTCGTACTTCGTATCGAGTCTCGTCGGTTCCGCCATTTTTGTTGCTATTTTTTTCTCTCTGTGGTATAATACTTCCCAATATGGCAATAAAAGTTACAAGAAAAGACCAGGGCGAGGCAAACGAGAATATTATTCGTCGTTTCAATCGCAAAGTTTTACAGAGTGGCATGATGCCCTTAAAGAAATCGCAAATGCGTTTTACTAAACCTATTTCTAAACGCGAGCGCCGCTTAAAGGCTATCATCCGCGAAGCCCGCAAGGCCGAAAAAACCGAGCGCATCAAACTTGGCCTCAAATAATATACTATATATGGGCGGGTGACGCGAATAGGGGGACCCCCAAAATGTTTTGCGTTAGCAAAAATTTTGGGGGATAATTCGCGGCAGGACCCGCCCAAAGCATGGTATAATTTTTTTAGGAGGAGTTTTATGATTATATTATTTGGTTTAGCCGGTTCCGGCAAAGGCACTCAAGGCAAAATTCTGTCTGAAATTTTTGGTTGGCGCTGGCTTTCCGTAGGTGAGGCCATTCGTCAAACCGGCGGCTATGAAGACATCATTAACCAAGGCGGCCTTATCCCGGACGAAGATGTTATCAGAATCATGGACAAGCAAATCTTAAAAGCCGAAGAAGAAGGTTTTGATGTGATCTTAGATGGTTACCCGCGCGATGTAGATCAAGCCAAATACATTGCCGAACACATGGCCGACAAAATTGACGGCGCTATTATCTTAGAAGTCCCTAAAGAAGAATTATACGATCGCCTCGCTTTGCGCGGCCGCGATGACGACAAAGAAAAAAGTAGCATAGATCGTCGCTTTGAAGTTTTTGAAAGCAACATTAATCTAATCTTACCAATCTTAGAATCTAAAAACATTCCTGTAGAACGCGTTGACGGCGTTGGTAAAATAGAAGAAGTTACCGCTAGAGCCGTAGAAGTTGTTAAAAAACTAAATCCAGATGCAACCGAACAAACTACGGACGTAAATGGTGGAGAAATAGAAAAAAGTTATGGTGAATAACGAAAAAATCGCCGCCATGCGTGAAGGCGGCAAGATTTTAGGCAATTTACTCCGAGATTTAAAAGACTATGTTAAACCGGGTATGACCGGCAAAGAAATAGACGCTTGGGTGCGCAAAGAAATCGTAGCCCGCGGCGCCGGCGTAGCCTACGACATGCTAGAAGAAAGATTTCCAGGCGCAATTTGTATTTCTATCAACGATCAATTAGTTCATGGTGCTCCTTCAGATGAAGTCCTAGTAGCAGGCGACAAAGTATCCTTTGATCTTGTCATTTATTACAAAAAATACTTCACCGACTCTGCCTTTACTATGCTAGTAGGTGGCACCGGTTCGCCCGCCGTTAAAAAAATGATTTCCGTCACCGAATCTGCCTTGTGGGAGGGGATTGAGCAGGTGAAACCCGGCGCTCATATTGGTGACATCGGCCACGCTGTAGAAAAGGTTCTACGCCGCGGTCATCTTGGCGTAATAGAAAATTATATCGGTCACGGCATCGGCGAAAAAATGCACCAAGCCCCCGAGGTTCCCAACTATGGCAAAAAAGGCCACGGCTACGAACTAAAAGAAGGCGACACTATCTGTATAGAGCCTATGTCCTCACTTGGCAAACCCGCTAACTACGTAGACAAAGAAGACAACTGGAGCGTCAAAATGAAAGACGGTTCCATCGGCTGCCACTGCGAACATACCATCCTCGTTACTAAAGACGGTTATGAAGTCCTAACTTTGCCAGACGATTAAGCGGATGGCAGCTTTGGAGGATGTCCCCAAAATTGTCGTCAATTTTGGGGGAGGAAAAGCTGGCGGGACCCGCTCAATTTGTGGTATAATAAGCTTATGGATAATGATAAGCGTTTTGTCACAGGTCTTGATGTCGGCACCGAAAACGTTCGTGCCGTTATCGCTACAGTTTCAAAAACTGGTGAAGTAGCCATCGTCGGCTACAATGAAGGCAAATCTTCGGGTATGCGTAAAGGTATTCCCGCTAACTTAACTGGTCCCGCCGAAGCGATTGACCGTATGCTTGGTGATGCCGAACGCATGGGCGGTTACGACGTCCGCAGCGCTTATGTTTCTATCAATGGCTCTACCGTAATTTCTACCCATACCGAAGGCATGATTGCCGTTGGTTCCGTTGAACACGAAATAGATAGTGAAGACATTAATCGCGTAGAAGATGTTGCTGTGTCTGGTCGCATCCCCGCTAACCGCGATGTTTTAGATGTGATTCCATTAGAATACGCTTTGGATGGTCAGGGTGGTATTAAGGATCCCCTAGGTATGGCCGGTGCTCGCCTAGAAATCCGCGCTAATGTCATTTCTGCCCTTACTCCTAACTGCGAAAACTTAAAACGTGCTACTATAACTGCTGATGTCAAAGCCGAAAGATTAGTTCCTAGCGTAGTTGCCGCTGCTAGAGCGGTACTTACCGAACGTCAAAAAGAGAACGGCGTTGCCGTGATAGACATGGGTGGTGCTACTACTTCTGTAGCAGTCTACGAAGAAGGCGATTTACAATATGTGGGTGTAGTTCCCGCCGGTTCAAATAATATTACCAACGACCTCGCTATAGTACTAGCTATCGAGCCGGAGCTTGCCGAAGAAATCAAAACTCGTTTTGTAACCGGTGATTTTAATTCAGATAAAAGCATCGCTATAAAAGTAGGCAAAAACGGCGAACGCGCCTTTGAGCGCAAAGAAGTAGAAGAAGTCGTTAAGGCTAGGCTAGAAGAAATCTTCAGTGAAGTCCGCAAAAAACTCAAAGCCGCCAAATATGATCAGCGTTTGCCAGAGGGAATTATCCTCACTGGTGGTGGCGCTAAAATGCGTGATATTGAAATCTTTGCCAAAAAAGTCTTAGAAGCCTCGGTTAAAATTGGCATTCCCGAAGGCGCCGGTGGTGTAGCTGAATCCGTTAAAAAACCAGAATTTGCCACTGCTGTTGGCTTAGCCCTCATGGCCGCCGAAGAAAGCCAATATTCTGAGCCAGATTCTAAAAAATCTTTCAAGAAATCTAAGTCCACCAAAAAACCAAATTTCCTCAAAAAACTATTTTCTAAATTTTAATCAAAAACTTCTTGACATCTCTAATGTGACAGATATGTCTAGTATGTTCTTCTATGCCGGCTACAACGCCACTACCTGGTCTATTGCTATCCCAAAGACTAATAATGGCACAACTACTGGTTCAATTGAAAACACTACTTCTCGTCTCTACGGCAAGACAACTTCTTATTACGTCTCTCCGTCTTCTGGTAGATCCTTTACTCTTGCAAACTAGCAACTATCCGCGGCACTATACCGTAATACAAACTCACGTTATACAACATATACAATAACCCCCTTGCTTTTAAGGGAAAATAGGTATATACTAATAACAAATTAAAGCGAGGTGAATTATGCCAGAAGTAAAACCAACAGAGGTGGAAAGTAAAGCAAGTATTAAAGTAGTCGGTGTCGGCGGTGCCGGTGGTTCCGCAGTAGAGCGCATGAAAGAAGTGGGGCTTTCTGGCGTAGAGTTTGTAGCTATCAATACAGATGCTCAGGCCCTGCATCACTCCCCAGCCGATATCAAAGTCCATATTGGCAAAGGCCTCGGTGCCGGTGGCGATCCAGAAAAAGGTCGCGAAGCCGCCGAAGAAGGTCGCGAAGCCATTGACAAAGCCTTAGATGGTGCCGACATGGTCTTCATCACCCTTGGTGCCGGTGGTGGTACCGGTTCTGGTGCTGGTCCTATCGTTGCCGAAGAAGCTCGCAAAAAAGACATTTTAACCGTAGGCGTCGCTACCAAACCTTTCACTTTTGAAGGTGCTCGCCGCAAGGCCAACGCCGATGTTGCCATAGAAAAGCTCGCTCGTCAGGTAGATGCCCTCATTACCATTCCAAACGATCGGCTTCTCCAAACCATTGATCCTCGCACCCCACTCTTAGAAACTTTCAAAATCGCAGATGACGTTTTGCGTCAAGGCGTCCAAGGTATTTCTGAGCTCATTACTGAGCATTCGCTCATCAACCTAGACTTTGCCGATGTCAAAACCATCATGAAAAACGCCGGTTCCGCTCTTATGGGCATCGGCCGCGCCAGCGGGGAAAACCGCGCTGTCATCGCCGCCCAGCAGGCTGTAGAATCACCACTCATTGAAGTCAAAATTGAAGGCGCTCGTGGCGTGCTCTTCTCTGTAGCTGGTGGCTACGATATGAGTATGAGTGAAGTCCAAGAAGCCGCCGAAGTCATTACTGGCGCCGTTTCACCAGACGCCAACATCATCTTTGGTGCCTCAATTCGCCCAGAACTAGAAGACGAAATCATTGTTACCGTAGTTGCTACTGGTTTTGATTCAGATTATTACTCCGAGCCAGAAAACTTAAAACCAGAGTTAGATTTTAAAGACGAAAAACCTGAGGCCGAAGCCAAAGATTTCGCTACTGAGAGCAAATCCAACATGTGGGATTCCATCAAAAACGAACCCGAACCCGAACCAGCTCCAGATGATGACGAAATGGATGTTCCACCATCCTTAAGAGAGAGATTTAAGAAAAAGAAAAAATAAAAGGAGGGCACGCGGATGGAAAGACAGTTTAGAATTGGCGACAGCAAAGTTCTAGAAAGCCGCGAAACCGTTGATGGCACTATGATTCGCCGCCGCCGCGAATCATCTGATGGCCATCGTTTTACTACTTATGAGCGCATAGAAATGCCACCACTCACCGTGCTAAAACGTAGTGGCAACAAAGAAATCTTTGATCGCGACAAACTCTTGCTCGCCGTTCGCCGTAGTGTTGGTAAGTTTTTCAATTCTGAATTAGAAGTAGAAGAGGTCGTCAATAAAGCCTCAGATATTCTCTATGCCTACGGCACCGATGAAATCACTTCTAAGCAAATCGGCGAAGCCGTTCTAGATGTTCTCGCTGAGGTTAATGAAGTAGCCTATGTCCGCTTCGCTTCCGTTTTCCGCGAATTTAAAACCCTAGAAGATTTTGAAAACATCTTGAAGGAGCAGAAGAAAAAAAGAGCATGAGGGTGGTCTGTATTTATCGGGAAGGGCAAGACTATTCGCGCAGTGTCAGCGAATGGCTTGAGAATTTCCGCCGCCAAACCGGCAGGGAAATAGAAACCATGAACCCAGACGAAAACACTGGTTTTTGCGAAGCCTATGACGTCGTTGAATACCCCACTATCTTGGCCCTTGGCACCAACGGCGAAGTCCGTGCTAGCTGGCGCGGCCGTAATCTTCCATTGATAAACGAAGTTTTATATTATACAATTTAAGCATGAAAGTTTTTGAAAACATCATTAGTAATATTTGGGTGCAGCGGGCTTTTTGGTCTGTTGTTTTAATCCTTTTTAGTTTATTAATCTATCACATCATTGCTAGATTTTTAAACTCCAAAGAAAAGAATAATTCCAAAATCCTCTCTAGCAAAAAGAATAAAACTTTCATCCGCATGCTAAAAAGTATCACCGGTTACACCCTTTCTATTTTTACTGTCCTTGTGATTTTGCAGATTTACGGCGTCAATGTTACCTCTATGTTGGCCGGCGTAGGCATCGCTTCCATTGTGATTGGCTTCGCTCTTCAAGATGCCATGAAAGATATCTTCCGCGGTTTTGAAATAATTTCCGATGGCTATTATGAAATCGGCGATGTTATTAAATACGGTGATAATGTCGGGCAGGTTCAGTCTATCGGTCTGCGCACCACTAAGATTCAAGATATCAACACTATGAATATTGTTTCTATCGCCAACCGCAACATTGACCAAGTAGAAATCGTTTCTGGCTATATTTATATTCCTATCCCTCTGCCTTACGAAGTTAAAACCGATAAGGCCGACTCTGTTATTAATGAAATCATAAAAAAACTAGAAAAACACGAAAATATCACTTCCGCAGTTTATCAGGGGATTACAGATCTCACCAGTTCCTCGCGCAATCACCAAATATACATCACTTGCGATCCTATGAACCAGCTCCAAGCTCGCCGTGATGCCCTCCGTATTATCATTGAAACCTTAGAGCAAAACAAAATCACCATTCCTCACGACCAGCTAGATATCCACTCTAAAAAGTCTTAAAACTATTTCTTTTTCTTCCTATACCGATAAATGGCCACAAGGCCATTTATCATTAGTATCACATCCGCTAGTACCCCTACCACAGAATAAACGGATATATTATATATAATCCAAAGCACATTAGATACGACCGAAGCATAGCGTATTTTTCTAACATCGCATAAGTAAATTGCGATTGTAAAAATCGTGGCCGCCGCCATCGGTAGTAGGGAAACGGGCGATTCGTAAGTGATTATCCCCAGCACCACATATAAAGCCACAAAAAACAGCGGCAAGTATTTCGGTACCTTTATTTTCGCCGAAGCCTCGTAAGCCGCTGTAGCATTTCTTACAGAGGTAACCGCCTTGTTAAAAATCCCAGGCCACGCCCCCAAAAACACATAATGCCCCAGCGAACAAAACGCTGCTATGGTATCAATATTTAAAAGCCGCGTCTTTTTGCGCTGCTGTATAGCAATTAGATTAAAAATAATCGTCAGAAGCGCAAAAACCTGCGAAATAATATAAAAAATCCCAAATTCTTGCCCAAATAATTCAAATGTCACAATAGTATTTTACCATAACAATTTTTAATATCTAGGCGGCCATTTTATAGATGAAATATGATATAATTGTTTCATGAAATATAGAGCGGGAGAACGGCGAAAAGCCAACGAATATGAAAAGGCCATCAATGATTGGTGGAAAAATAATCAAACATTTGAAAAATCGGTAGAGAATCGTCCGGCCGATAAGTCCTATGTTTTTTATGATGGTCCTCCGTTTATTACCGGCAATCCTCATCACGGTACTCTCCTCTCCTCTATTGTCAAAGATGCTGTCCCACGCTACTGGACCATGAATGGTTACCGGGTAGAACGTCGTTGGGGCTGGGACTGCCACGGCCTTCCCGCCGAAAACTTTGTAGAAAAACAGCTTGGCATCACGGACCGCCGCGAAATCGGCACCAAATGGTCTTTAGAAGATTACATTATTAAAGCCCGCGAATCCATGGTTGCCAATTCTGAAACCTGGCGCTCTACTATAGACCGCGTCGGTCGTTGGGTAGATTTTGATAACGCCTACCGCACCATGAATAAAGATTTCATGGAATCTGTCTGGTGGGCTTTCAAGCAACTCTATGACGCCGGCAAAATCTACGAAGGCCGCAAAGTTTTAATGTACGACACTAAATTTGCTACTCCTGTTTCTAAGGCCGAAGTCACCATGGACAATGACGCCTACCAAGTCGTCACCGACCCATCGGCGTATGTCAAGTTTAAGCTTCAGGCGGGATCTGTCGGACCTTCTTCTGAAGGGCCTAAGACTCGGGCGAGCGCCCCGGAGCGGCCCGAAGAAGAACGGTCCGAAGCTCCTGTATATCTTTTAGCTTGGACCACTACACCTTGGACTCTACCTGCCAACATGGCTCTTGCTATCAACCCAGACTTAGATTACGGTATTTATAATATAGATGGTGAAAAGCTTATCCTCGCAGTTGCTCGCGCCAAAGTCTTATTTGAAGGCGTGAAACCTATAGAAGCTTTTAAGGGCAAAGCCTTAGTTGGCAAAAAATACGAACCCATCATTGAAGTTGCCGACAGCCTCTATGATTTAGGCCTTCGTGGCGACCAAGGCACTGTGGCTCGCAAAGACACCTATACTGTCCTCCCAGGCGATTTCGTTTCCGCCGAAGACGGTACCGGCATCGTTCATATCGCTCCCGCCTACGGCGAAGACGACTACGCCCTAAGCCAAAACTATGAAATTGACTTCGTGGATTGTCTTGACGAAAACGGTTATTATCTACCAGAAATGGCCGAGAAGCTCCACGCTCTTGGCGTCCGCGACACCGACGAAAACGGTATTCAAGTTTGGGCCGGCAACAAATTTATTGCCAAATGTCTAGAAGAAAAGGGCATTATCTATAAAATTGATTACATTCAGCACGAATATCCCTTTAACCCTCGTTCCAAAGAGCGCATCATTTACCGTGCCTTCCCATCTTGGTTCTTTGATATAGACGGCCAAAAACAGCTGATGCTGGCAGAGAACGAAAATATCAACTGGTTCCCCGCCTATCTAAAACACGGCCGCTTCGCTAAAAACATTGAAGCCGCCCCAGATTGGAACCTCTCTCGCGATCGTTTCTGGGCCACCGCCATGCCAGTTTGGAAGGGCGACAAAGGCTCCGTCAAAGTCGTCGGCTCCTACGCCGAACTCAAAGAACTCTCCGGCAAGGAATTAGATGATTACCACCGCCCTTGGGTTGATGAAATAGAATTTGATATTGATGGTGAACATTTCACTCGCATTGAGAAAGTCCTAGACTGCTGGTTTGAATCCGGCTCTATGCCTTTTGCCCAGCTCCACTATCCTTTTGAAAACAAGGAAAAATTTGAAACCAACTACCCCGCCGATTTCATCGTAGAATATGTCGGTCAGGTCCGCGCTTGGTTTTATTATGTTCACGCCGTAAATACCGCCTTAGCTTCTATCGGCGCCTTTGGCGAAAAGGCCAAAAACGGCCCTAAAAACGCCTATAAAAACGTCATCACTACCGGCACTCTCGCCGGCAATGATGGCCGCAAGATGAGCAAATCCCTCGGCAACTTCACCGATCCTAACGAACTCATGGATCAATTTTCTGCCGACGCTCTCCGTTTCCTACTTCTTAGTTCCCCTGTTCTATCTGGCGAAGATTTCGCTCTTCTAGATAAAGATGTTTCTGACATTAACCGCAAACTCGCTATGATTTGGAACGTTTATGATTTCTTCACCACTTATGCCGAGGTAGAAGGCATTGACTCTGCAGATTTTGATGAACTTATTCGTATCACAAATCCTCTAGACCGATGGATTACCTTGCGGGTTTACCAGCTTCGTGACGAAATTACTACCGGCATGGAAGAATATAACATTCCAAAAGCCCTCCAAGGTGTCTTGCCATTTATTGATGACCTCTCTAACTGGTATGTCCGCCGTTCCCGCCGCCGTTTCAGCAAAAACGACAACGCCACCGATAAAAAAGCCGCTTTTGATACACTTTATTCTGTCCTTATAATGACCGCTACCCTTCTAGCGCCATTTACGCCATTTCTTTCCGAGGAACTCTACCAAAAACTCACCGGTAAAAACGAATCTGTTCATTTGTTAGATTGGCCCGGCCAACTCAAACCGTCATCCACCGAAACCGTCCTTGATGATATGGCCCGCACTCGCCAGATTATCACCGATGCTCTGGCTCTCCGTATGCAAAAATCCGAAACCGAGGATCAAATCAAAATTCGCCAGCCTTTGTCTAGCCTCACCTACCCAGGTGAAAAATTAGACGATTATTACGAACAAATTATTGCCGACGAAGTCAATGTTAAAACCGTTCAAAACGGCGATGTGCTTAGCCTAGATAAAACTCTCACCTCAGAGCTAATAAGAGAGGGAACCGCTCGCGAAATCATCCGCGCCGTCCAATCCGCCCGCAAACATGCCGGCTTGCGTCAAGATGACGAGATCAAACTCTCTCTCACTTGCGATTTGCCAGAAGGGTACGAAGATCTCATCAAATCCGAGGTCGGTGCTACTGAGATTACTAAAAACGGTAACTTCGCTCACGACGAAATCGCCAAACTCGCCGGTGAAAACATCACCATCTCATTAGAAAAGTTGTAAAAACTACAATATTTTATCCCTGTTAATTTGACAAATCTTCATTTTTTAGCATAAACACTATTGACAAAATCACGAAAGTGTGCTACACTTAAGACATGTTAGAAAATAAAATAAAAATTCTAACAAATAACAAAAATAAACAAAGGAAAACAAAAGAAATGGGTTATGAAACATATAAAGGCGAAGATAAATATGATTCGTCCAAAGCCAAAAAAATTACTAGAAAAATAGGTCACATGGCATTGTTTGATAGATATGACAAAATCTAAAAGAAACTAGCCATAAATTACTTAAAAAACCGAACAACAAGTTCGGTTTTTTAATTCCCTACGAATCTAATAATCTTGACTTAAAAAAGGGTTATGCTAAACTTATAACAGAAAGGTCTTAACTATACTAATAAAAAATTATTATGGATAATGAATATCTCATAGATCGGCAAACTCTCGGCAAGTTTATCGATGAACTTATCAAGAAAAAGCCCCTAGCGGTTGAAGATACCGAAGAGCTAAATAAACTACGAGAGGAAAGCATCAAGGCGCTTGATGACAAAATTACGAAAGCTATTTTCGGCAGTCTAACTAAAGAGCAAGACGAAAAGCTAAATCAACTACTAGACCACGACGAAGATGCCGACTATCAAGAATTCTTTTCTGAAAACAACATTAATATTCAAGAAATAGTCAAAAATTCAATGCAAGAATTTGCTGACGAATTCTTAGGAGGCCAAGATGTCTAATAAAACTGGTGAAGGATTCCCGAATACATCTTTTTCTGAATTTGATAATTACAGAGCAGATGACAATAACCCTGAAGAAAGTGGTAAATCATCCTCCGAATCGGAAAAAGGAAAATACGCAAAACTTTTTGAAGAAATCAAAGTGTTATCTGAAAAATTAAACTCAGCTGAAAGAGAAAAAGAATTAGCGAAGAGTTTAGAAAAAGAAGAAGCACTTCAAGAAGAATATATCTACTTAAGTGAGACCTCGCCAGAAGGGGCCCAAGCCGAAGAGCCCTCGCCAGAAGACAATCCCTCAGGAGAAGAACCAACTCCGGACAATCAAGAAGCAGACCCAAACGACGCTGAAGGAACCGCCGGCAAGGCTAAGAAGTGCAGCAGGATTAAAAGATTTTTTGCAGGAGTTGCTCTTGCTGCGGTGTTTGCTTTGGGCATCTTTGGCGCAAGAAAGATTGTTCAAGAAGGAAACGCCGCTCAAGTAGAAGCCGAGGATGACGACGATGGAGGTGAGGATGACGACGATGGAGGTGAGAACGAAGACAACCCCGAAACAGCAAGAGGTATCTATGACGGCTACGGCGAAAGAGCCATGTATTTAGACTCAAACAAAGGTGGCGATTACGATTTTGCCAACGCCGTGGAAGCTGCAGAAGTTTGCAACAATGACGAAGTAGAGATGGTAAAATACACCGCTGGCAATCAAGTTGAAAGCCTCGCAGACTACATTGCGAACTTACCAGAACAATTGCAACCAGAAGGTTTTAGAGGTTTAAGTATTTTAGAAACTGATCAGAAATTAGAGAGTCTCAGCCCAGAAGAATACGATAGCGTTTTCAACTATTTTTGTGGAGTCATGGATGGCGCATTCACTCAAGAAATAGAATTGGAAGGTGATTATCATAATGCTTATATGCGCCAAATTGATGAAAACGCCGGTTACACACATGATAATATGGAATTAGTTTCATGTATCACTCACGAAAACGGTACCAGAGCCACTGAGTTTTATTGGACCGATGACGGTACTGCAAATGGTAACATAATAGGTTCCATGATAGTAAAAATCTCCCATGATGAAAATGGCAACATTGATGGGGGTTGTTTGCAAGTAGTAATTCCTAACAGTGATGGATCGAGAACATATATATACTTTGACTTACCAGATATTGCCCCAGATAATCCATCCACTCCAGACACCCCAGACAATCCAAATATTACGCCTAGACCAAAGAACCAAACAGAGGCTGACGAAAACTCTGGTGCAAGTGCTGGTATTGTGACTCCTGAAGGACAAGAGCGACAAGTTACTGCAGAACCCGTGGCTGATGGAACTCATCCATATAATCCAGATACGAATACCTATAATTATATACCAGAAGAACAAGCTGGTCAGATTGGTTATGAAGTCACAAATGATATAAGAGAAATAGGACAAGAGTCTGCTCCTATTACAACGCCAGGAGAGATTGTGACGGCCGAAGAAATGGTTACGACTCAAACCGCCCCAGAAATGGTTATCGGCACCAGAGAAGGAGTCGACGAAGCGAACAATTTTGATGCTGGTGCGACTGTTGGTACTGGTGAAGTTACGGGAGATACCCCAAGCGCAGATGGAAGTAGAAATACAATTCGAGAAAACTTAGAACAGGCAACGGGTAACCCAGCAGCGAATCCATCAAACGATAGTCAAGGTTTCTAATATTAATAATATAAAATAAGGAGAATTATGAAACGATTTTTCAGAAACGCGGGTGGAGCAATCATTACGGCAATTCTAGCACTCGTTGGAGTGAGTGCTGTAAATGCTTGGGGGCCAGAGCGTGCTACATTCACAATGGAAAAACCAGCATCGTATGTCACCTTTGATTCGATTACAGATAATCAAAGCAGTGAATCTGTCGGTATTGGTGATGAACGAAACTTTGTGCGCGTCCGTAAAGCCGGAGAAGCTACTTTTAAAGACAAAGTTGAAATTTCAGACGAGGATGCCAGGAGCGGTCAAGAGTTTGAAGTATATGTGTTTTATCACAACAATGCCGCTTCAAATTATAATTTGACCGCCGAAGACACTAAAGTTTTTGCCTATTTCCCAGGTATTATTTCTGGTAATTCAACTGCCGAGACTGGGGCAAAAATTTCGGCTTCCAATGCCAAACCAACGAGTGTTTGGGATGAAGCTGATTTTATTAATAATTCAAGCGTAGGTGTACGTTTGAGATACGTAGAAGATTCCGCCACAATTTATTGGAATGGTGGTAGAACCACCGCTAAAATCAGCGAAAATATGTTTACTACGGGCGCACTCATTGGTTACTGTGCTGAAGGTGAAACGAATTGTGTCCTAGACGGTAAAGTCCCTGGCTGTGCGGAATATTCTGGCTACATCATTTATAAAGTCAAAGTTGAGCAAGCCTCAATCTATCTCTCAAAAATGGCATCAACTGACGGCGTTAATTACTACGATAATGTCACCGCTAGAGTTGGAGACACAATCCATTATAAAGTTGTTGCTAAAAACTTAGGAAGCATTGCTACAACCAAAATCGCCATTAAAGATCAACTAGCTTCTGGCCTAGAAGCAACTACGGACGCTATATTTAAAGACACTGCAACTAGCGGAGCCACAAAGACCGAGGCTTTATCGAGCGATTTCTTTACATCAACTGGTGCCCAAACTTATCAATTAAGTGTAGGCGGGGAAGGTTGGTATATTGAGTACGATGCTAAAATTACCAATGAAGCTTTTGGTGGAGAATCTTGTGGCGCTGCAAAACTAATCAATACAGTATATATGGACTATGCACTAGCAGATGGCGGCTATGGCACGCTTGGTAATCAAGCGGCGGTTCTCGTCTCTGCTCCTTGCGAAGATGAACCTGAGCCTACACCTGAAGATTGCACAACAAATCCTAATCTTCCAGGCTGTCAAGAAAAGAATTGTAAAACCAACCCCGAAATGGAAGGTTGCCAAGAGCTTCCTAATACTGGCCCATTAGAAATTATCATGGCTATCATTGTGATTGCTGGTATTGGCGGCGGCGGTTATTACCTCTATCGCACCCGCAAGACTTTAAACAAGGTTGAAAGCAAAGCCAAAGGCGAAGCTCCTGAAGATAAAGCTGAGAAAGGCGAAGAGTCTAAAGAGGAAAAACCAGAGCAGATTGCTAAAGACTCTTCCCAAAAACCAGATAATATGGTAAAATAGTTCCAGTAAAAAAGGAATTTTATGAAAAAAGCAGTCATTCTCGTTGGCGGGAAGCAATATCTCGCTGAGGAAAAAGAGACCCTACGGGTGGACCTCCTCCCGGCAGGCACCAAAGAGCTCGAACTTGACGCTTTACTTGTGATTGATGGTGATAAAACTACCGTCGGTACACCTACAGTAAAAGGCGTAAAAGTTTCAGCCAAAGTCAAAACGCCTTTAGTTAAAGGTGACAAACTCCGCGTGATTCGCTACAAAGCCAAAAAACGCGTTCACAAAGAAACTGGCCACCGCCAGAAATACTCCGAAATCGAAATCGTTAAAATCGGATAAAGTGAGAAGTATTTTTAGTGGCATAATGAGATTTAGACCAGATTTGTTTGCGTAATTATTACAACTCAGCAATGAAAAAATGTCCCACAGCCCGAAGGGCGAATAAGGACATTTTTTCTTGACCTATGTTGTGATAATTACGAGCAAACAAGTCCAAGCCACTAAAAATACTTTTCACTTTATATCCGTTTTATGATATAATCGTAAGTATTATGAGTGCGAAGGTAATTTGTATCACGAACCAAAAAGGCGGTGTAGGTAAAACCACTACAGCCGTCAATCTCTCCTATTACCTCGCTAAAGACAAGTTTAAAACTTTACTTATTGATTTTGATCCTCAGGGCAACGCCACTTCTGGTCTCGGCATTGACAAAAACGACACTAGGAGCCTCGGCGCCACCATGGTAAATGTTATTCTTGGCTCTGTTCAATTAGAAAATGCCATTCGTCCCACCAAGTACAAACATTTTGATCTTGCTCCTACCACTCCGGAGCTCGCTAATGCCGAAGTAGAAATGGCCAACATGCAGCGCAAATTTGTTCGCTTGCGTGATGCCGTTCGCTCTGTCGCAGATAAATACGACTATATTATTATAGATTCCCCGCCATCCCTTTCACTTCTCACTGTTAACGGCATGATTGCCGCTAATTACCTACTCCTTCCAGTCCAAACCGAATTTTATGCATTAGAAGGCGTGGCGCAGTTACTAGAAAGCATGAAACTAGTCATGAAACAAGCTAACCCCAATTTACATTTGCTCGGCGTGCTTGCCACGATGTACGATAAACGTACCAGTCTGTCCGCCCAAGTTTACCAAGAAATCAAAAAATACTTCAAGCAACTCACCTTTGATACCAAAATCCCCCGCAACGTGCGTGTCGCCGAAGCCCCCAGCCACGGTGTACCAGTAGGTGCCTACGACAAATTCAGCAAAGGCGCCAAAGCTTACAAAGAACTCGCTAAAGAAGTAGAGGAGAGAACCCATGAAAAATAGTTTAGGTCGCGGTTTTGAAAGTTTAATTCCTACAGAATTGATTGACGACGAATTTGATCCTACCGCCGCGGAAGACAAAAAAGAAAGCCAGCTAAAACAGCTTAAACTAACGGATATTATCCGTGACGAAGAGCAGCCTCGCCGTGATTTTAACCAAGAAGCCTTGGAAGCTTTAGCTGCTTCCATTAAAGAACATGGCGTATTACAGCCAATCGTGGTTACTAAAGAAGACGGCAAATACAAAATCGTTGCCGGCGAACGCCGTTGGCGCGCCGCCAAACTTGCTGGTCTAGACAAAATCCCCGCCATCATCCGCACCCTAGATTCTCAAAACCGCTTAGAGTTATCCATCATTGAAAACGCTCAGCGCGAAGACTTAAATGCCATTGAGCTCGCTACGGCCTATGTAAAACTCCAGAATCAGTTTAATTTAAGCACCGAAGACATCGCTGCCAAAGTCGGCAAAAGCGAAGCCACCATCCAAAACACCATTAGACTCTTAAATCTTCCAGACGAAGCCAAAAAAATCATGGTCAAAGAAAAGCTTACCGAAGGTGTGATGCGCCCGTTAGTCTCACGCGATGAAGCTATCATTAAAAAAGTATTGCCTAGAATCGTTAAAGAAGGTTGGACCGCCCGCAAAGTTGAACGCTACTTTGCCGAAACCAAACAAAAATCCAGCGCCACCGCCATCAAACGCGATGCCTATCGCAAGTCCGAAAACGCCCTCACAGCTAAATACAATGTAGTCACCAAAATCACCGGCCGCAGCCTCACTTTTAAATGCAAAAACGAAACCGAACTTAAAGAATTAATTAAAAAGCTCTAATTTTATCAATCGGGAATAATCTCAGCACCACTGGACCAATTACCCTACAAAGGGGAATTGTGCCTAGTCCATTTCTTGAATCCCACGAATTTGAACCTTCACGGTTATCTCCAGACACAAACAGTTCGCCTTCCGGCACTACGATATCCACTTCGCCAGAAGTGTGTTCTTTTGGCCCATCATCCTCTGAAACTCGCCATTCGGCGTCATAAACAATTCCTTCTGTAGATTCAGCATCCGCATAAACTTTCATCACCCCATCCTTCACCGTCACCCGCTCACCAGGGAAAGCAATCACCCGTTTAATAATATATTGATCACTCACATTATCAGGCACGCCACAGGTCATTGGATTATTTACCCCAGCATCCTTGTATTCTTTTACTCTTTCTTCATCTTCATTTAAAAACACAATAATCTGCCCGCGTTCCGGCACATATTCTTCGCCCATAAAATGTGACCAGCTTACTGCTGCACGATTTACAATCACACGGTCATCACCATGTAAGGTATTTTCCATGCTACTGCCCACCACATTATAAGAACGGTAAATAAAAGTATTCAAAAACACCGTGCCAAGCACAATCGCCACGATAAAAATCCCTAAACTGAGCAGATCTTTAAACAATGGATGTTTTTGAAAAAACTTCGGTTCCATAAAAGCCATTATACCATTTATTTAAGATTATTTTAAATAATTTGGTATAATATAAGCATATGGCAGATTATGTTTTAGCACGAAAATCTCGCAATATCGCAAGCAATATGGTTCATGTTTTTCTTAATTTATTGCTCGGTATTGGCGCAGTTTTGCTCACGGTTTTAACTAGCAGTCCAGCTCTAGGCATCGTCTTAGTGCTAGCTTCTAAATGGCGCATTTTTGCCGTCCGCGCTCGTTATTTTACGCTTAATCTCAAAGCTAACCTAGTAGATTTAATTGTTGGTATCAGCGTGGTATTGCTTGCTTACTTCGCTGGCAATTCTCTTCTATTAGTCCATGTCCTTCTTATGATCTTTTATTCCGCCTGGTTATTATTCATTAAACCTTTGTCATCAGAAAATGCAACTTTAGCTCAGTCTCTCGTAGCGGTTTTTCTTGGTATGTCTGCTGCTACCATTATGTCTTCTAGCCTCAACCCCATCGTTATTATTCTTTTGGCATTCTTAATTGGTTATGCCGCCAGCCGCCACATTTTAGTCCAAAGTGATGACAAAGATTTTACGCTCACTACTTTAGTTTGTGGTCTAGTTTTTGCTGAAGTCGCTTGGCTTTGTCACAGCTGGGCTATTATATATACTTTTGGTGCTACCGGTATCCGCATCCCGCAATCCGCCATCATTCTTACTATTTTTGCCTTTGTCTATAATTATGCTCGCCAAGCCATGATTAAATACCAAGACGATTTCAGATTTAAACATATCATTAGGCCAGTTGTTTTTGGCACAATTTTAATTGCAATTATTGTTTTCGCGTTTAGTAATCCGATATTTAATATTTAAGGAGGTAAAATGGAAAATCAAACGGGCGAAGTTGTTGATGTAAAACAAAAACCAACTAACAATAAAAATACACTAGTTATTGTCTTATCAGTACTAGCGTTGCTATTTAGCTGTGGCGGTTTAATACTGGGTTGGCTTGGCTACGAAAAATCATCCACACCAATCACCTTTTTAAGTAGCGGCACCGACGGCAATTCGGCTAATTTTACTGAAGGTTCCATCGCCGACATCGCTAAAAAGGTTTCAAAAAGTGTAGTTTCAATTGTTACATCTACCAAAGTCACCAACTATTTTGGTCAAAGCTATGATTCTTCCGCCGCCGGCACCGGCATTATTGTAAGTAGTGATGGCTATATTTTAACTAACAAACATGTTATTAATGGCGCCACTAAAGTGACAGTTGTTTTAGATGATGGCACCACCTATGAAAATGTAGAAGTTGTCGCTACTGACCCAATTAATGATGTTGCCTTCTTAAAAATTAAAGACGTTTCAGATTTAACCGCTGCTACTCTTGGCGATTCTAAAACCATTAGTGTCGGTCAGCAAGTAATTGCTATTGGTAATGCCCTAGGTCAATATCAAAACACCGTTACTGCTGGTATTGTTTCCGGCACCGGCCGCTCCGTCACCGCTGCTGATAGCAACGGCACCAACGCTGAAAAACTAACTGATATGATCCAGACCGACGCCGCGATTAACTCCGGCAACTCAGGTGGCCCACTTGTTAATGCCGCTGGTGAAGTAATCGGTATCAACACCGCCACCAGCTCCACTGCCGAAAACGTAGGTTTTGCTATTCCAATTTCTAGCGTCAAAGGTATGCTAGCTCAACTGACCGAGTCTGGCCAAGCCAAACGCACTTATTTAGGTGTTTATAGTGTAGAAATAACTCCAGAAGTCGCCAAGGCCTACGAGCTACCAGTTAGTACCGGTGCTTATTTATATAGCTCTTCTACTTATTCCGCCATTGTCAAAAACAGTCCTGCCAGTAAAGCCGGCCTTAAAGAAAAAGACATTGTTATCGCAGTAAACGGTACCAAAGTTGGCGAAGCAGGTTCTCTCGCCGACCTAATCGGCGAATACAAACCAGGCGACACGGTCCAGCTCACCGTAGTTCGCGACGGCAAAGAAAATGCAATTAATGTAACCCTGGAAGGTTACCCAGAATAAAATAAGCCCCGTAAGGGGCTTATTTTAACGACCATTCTTTAATCTTGGATGTTTGCGCTTGTCGCTGTGCTTGTGGTTATTATTGCGATTTTGTTTTGAAACTCGCTTTACTTTAACTTGTCTTGCCATAATGCAAAAATTATAGCATATCTGTGGTATAATTAAAAGCGGAAAGGTGGCCGAGTGGTTGAAGGCACTGGTCTTGAAAACCAGAGAGGGAAACCTCCGCAGGTTCGAATCCTGTCCTTTCCGCCAAGATAGAAGAGAGCGGCAGAAACGCATAGCGTTTCTAGCAGCTTGAAGGAAATAAAAATTGAGAGCTTGCTCTCATATTTTTATTGACTGAAAGATGCGCAGAAGCGTAGCTTCTGTCGCTCGCAGATAATTTGGCGGCTCCAAAGGCCTAGGATTATCCTTCCTTTCCTAAATCAAATAACCAGCTTTATTAATTCCGGCCACAATAATGTTATAATCTGGGCAATTTTCCGCTTGTAAGTCACTAAATAATACAAGTTTCCAGTCCTGTGATAATGTTTTTATAGTTTCTTCTGGTAGATTAGCGAATATTCCTTGGACATCGTCTTCTTCATAAAAAACATTTCCAAATTCTAAATTTTGCCAAAGATTTTTTTTCGCTTCCTCAACCGAATTTGCTGTCGGTAATTCATTTTTAGCATTAAGCAAAACTAGGACTTCCTGATTCTTGCCAAGTTCTGGCTTATAATCCGTTCTCAGTATAAAGCATTTAATTATCATACTGATATATTAACAAAAAAAAGGCTCCTCGGTCAAGAGGAGCCTGGGGGGTGAATAAAAAGCTAGTTTTACCAGCTATTTCTACTGTGGTTGTTTTTGCCTTTTGTGTCGTGGACTTTGCGAGAGTCCTGATGTCTAGAATTCGAACTTCCATAACCAGAACGGTGCTGTGCATTATTGCGACGACGCTGACAGTCCCAACAATAGCAGTCTTTCTTTCTCAGACCCGTATTTCTACAAATACCGCCGCTAGCCATTAATCTTCACCACCTTTCTAAAAAAAAGTACAAGCCAAAACAGGCTCACCTGCCTAGATTATAACATATTTTTATTGTTTTTATTATTGTTGTGGTAAAATAAAACTATTAGTTTAACATAAGGTGGGCGGAGGAGGTGCCACGTTTTATGAAAAATAAAAAATGCAAATATATCTTCGTAACTGGTGGGGTTTTGTCCGGCGTTGGTAAGGGTATTACAGCTGCCAGCATGGGTGCAATTTTAAAAGCTAAAGGCTACAAGGTCACCATGCAAAAATGCGATCCATATCTCAACGTAGATGCAGGTCTTTTAAATCCGGTTGAACACGGCGAGTGCTATGTCACGCACGATGGCGTAGAGACAGACTTAGATCTCGGCCATTACGAAAGATTCTTAGGTTTTGAAACTAGTAAATATTCCATCACGCTCAGCGGCTCAATCTATAAAGAACTGATTGAACGCGAACGCTCCGGCGGTTTCCATGGCAAAACCGTGCAGCTGGTTCCGCACTTCACTAATTTAGTTTGTGAAAAAATTGAAAAAGCTTCTGCCGACAGCGACATTCACATTGTAGAAATCGGCGGTACGGTCGGCGATTATGAAGGCCTCCCATTCATTGAAGCCATTCGTTTATTTGCCAACAAAGTTGGTCGCCGCAATTGTCTATATATTTCAGTGGTTTATGTGCCGTTTATTCACACCTCCAACGAGCTCAAAACCAAACCATCTCAAAATGCTCTTAAAGACCTACGTGGCTTTGGTATCATTCCAGACATCGTCTGTGTCCGCACCGAAGAGCCTTGCCCCAGAGCCATTTGCGAAAAAATCGCCTCCTTCTCCGGCATTTCTTCCGACGCGGTATTAAACCTCCCAGACGTAAAATCAGTTTATGACGTGCCGTTTAACGTCTTAAAATCCGGCGTTCTAGAAATCTTAAACGATTTTATGGGTGACAAAACAGAACCAGATATGTCGCGCTGGAAAGAGTTCTCTCGCCGCCGCGCTCGCAAATATGCTAAAACCGTCAAAGTCGGCTTGGTCGCCAAATACGTTGGTAATGACGACACCTACATGTGTGTCACCGAAGCTTTGAAAGCTTCCGCTGCTTGGAATAATGTCAATATAGAAATCAAATGGGTTAATGCTGAAGAAGTCAAAGACAGTGATCTTGCCAAGCTAGACGGCATCGTAGTGCCAGGTGGTTTTGGCGCTCGTGGTACCGACGGCAAAATCAAAGCCGCAAAATACGCTCTAGAAAAAAACATCCCATACCTTGGTTTATGTTTGGGTATGCAAGTAGCTTGTATCGCTGCCGCTAGAAAAGGCGGAGTTAAAAACGCCAACTCAGAAGAATTCGGTGCCAGCGAAGCAGACAACAACAATGTCATCTACATCATGGAAGGCCAAAAAGGGAAAGAATCCACCGGCGGCACCATGCGTCTTGGCGATTACAAAGCCGTGCTCAGCGACAAATCTAAAACCAAGAAAATTTACGAGAAATACGGTTGGGGCGAAAAAACCGCCAACGGCTACGAAATTGTTGAACGCCATCGCCACCGCTATGAAGTCAATCAAAAATTCCTCACCCAAATGGAAAAAGGCGGCATCAAAGTTTCTGGCACCTCGCTAGACGGCAAATTAGTTGAATTTATTGAGGCTCCCAAGTGCAAATTCTTTGTCGCCACTCAAGCTCATCCAGAATTCAAATCTCGCCCGCTCAAAACCCACCCACTATTTATGGAATTTATTAAAAGCCTTAAATAATTAGTCAATACTTATTTCGTTAGGCGTGATAGTAAGAGTAGAACCTGGTGTCGCAGCACCTGATAAGATTGCTGCCGCTACAATGTTTTCTACCGTTTTTTGTACAATTCGGCGCATTGGTCTCGCACCCATCTTTGGATCGTAACCTTTTTCTATAAGAATTTGTTTAGCTTCAGGTGCTACGTTAACTGCAATTCTTTGCGGCTCCAAGGTTCTGTTAGTTGATGCAATGATTAGGTCAAGAATCTTCGTTAAATCCTCTTTACTTAATGGCTTAAACAAACAAATCTCATCAAAACGATTCAAAAATTCTGGTTTAAATTCACCACTACTAATTATTTTATCCAACAGTTCTTCTTTAAACCCGCCGATTTCTTCACCAGCCATTATTTTTTCCCGTATTTCATTCGCGCCGGCGTTTGAAGTTGCGATAATAATTGTATCGCGAAAACTTACTTCGCGGTTTTTCTCGTCTCTTAATATTCCTTCATCCAAAACTTGCAAAAGCGTCGTCAAGACCGAAGGATGTGCTTTTTCTATTTCATCAAGCAACACTACCGAAAATGGTTTCTTCATTACTTGTGCAGTCAGGCTTAATGCGTCTTTTGCCCCATCCTTAATCAATCGCGCCACATCCTCTGCGGTTACAAATTCATTCATGTCTAATCGAATGATTTTTTCTTCACCATTAAAGTAAACTGCCGACAGCGTTTTTGCGAGTTCGGTTTTACCTACGCCAGTTGGACCTAGGAATAGGAAAGTACCAATTGGTTTTTTCCGGTTTTTTACTCCAGCCCCCGCTCGCCTTAGTGCATTTGCTACCGCCGCTACAGCTTCTTCTTGATCGACCATTCTCTCGTGAATCAGAGTCTCTAAATTCAGCAACTTTTCGCGTTCACTATCATCATCCGTGACTTTAATTTTTACACCATAAGCTTTTTCTATGGCAGTTTTTACTGAATCTTCAGTTACTACGCCACCATTAGCATAACTCGCCGCAGACTCTAGAAGTAGTTTAGCTTTGCCGGGCATTTCTACGTCATGGATGTATTGTTCACTTAAATCGTAAGCTTCGAGTAAAGACTTGTAAGTATAAACTACATTTTTCTGATATTCAAAATAGGGCACCTGATCCATCAATATTTTAATAGTCTCTTCTTTATCCCCAGGGCTTACCACAATTTTATTTAAAAGATTTGCAAGCGATGGGTTCTTTTCTGAAATCTCTAGGAATTTTTGATCATCCATAATTAAAATCAAACGAATTTTCCCAGCCTCCAACACCGGCACAAGTAAATTCGCAATATCTACCGATCCGGGTCCTTCTTCAAAGAATAAATGTGCATTATCAAGACACAATATTATATTCTTCGCCGAATATATTTCATTCAAAATCTTAATCATCAAATACTCTAACTCGCCAGGCTCGCTCGCAGCTGATATTAAGCTAGGTGCATCCAAAGAATAAATTTGACGATATTTTAATGAATTTGGGATTTTTGAGTCGGCATTAATTAAAGTATCTGCCAGCGAACTCACTAGCGTAGAGCGTCCTGAGCCATAAGCCCCCACTAGCGCCACATTTTGTCTGCCACTATGCGTGAATATATTTATAATCTTTTCAAAAATTTCGGCATTCTCGGCCTGTTGTATTTTTTCATTCGCGCCCGTATATCTAGAAGAAAGATTAATTGCAAAGCGTTCCAAAGTCGGCGTAAAACCAAACGCAAAGTCTCGTGCAATCCCGCCAGTATGAATCGTCTTTTTTCCATTTTTTACTAAACCATTTAAATAGTTATACCAATTAATACCTTGGTATAAATCATTTATATTTAGTTTCAATTGATTTAAAACTTGTTCATAGTTGGGTAAGTTTTCGATTAATGCTACGGCTAGCACCGCTCCGGTAATTTTTTCAGAATTAGTTTTTTCTCGCACAGTTTTTGCCGTATTATAAATTGGTTCCGTGGTCACTGGTAAAACTGCTGCAACTTGCTCAAAAAACCGTTCTCCAAGTTGGAATCTAACCATCATGAACATCCCGCTCCTGGTTCTTGGTAGAATCCGCGCCAGTTCAACCGGAGTGGTATTTTTATCTAAATACAGCAGCAAACTTTCGGATATTAAATCTGTGAAATTATCGGTATCGTTAATCGGCACTCTAGAAAGAGCATTTTTAATCCAAAATAGTAGCATGCAAAACGGCGCTGCAAAACCAATTAAGGTCCAACCAATTGGTTCTTTAAAATATAAAAGTACGCCACCACCTACTATTAGTGCGAGCATTACTATAAAACAAAATACTTTCACAGCTGGCACATTCAGTGCTCGTTTTTGAAATGCCAATCTTACGCGTGGGTTTTTGGGATCGTATTCGTTTTTCATATTACTACTCCCATCACGGTTAAAACAATTCCCACAATCGGTAGGAAGGGAATAACAGGCCAAATAATAATCAATACTAATCCGCAAATTCCTCCACATATCATCAAAATAACACCTACTAGAAGCAAAATTAATCTAGAAAAGAATCCAACAATTCTAGATATTAGCCGGTCCAAAAACATATGAAACTTTAAATCAAGTGAAGAATTTACGTTTGCGGTTTCGGCAGATATTTGTCGGTACGGCTTAAACAAAGTCCTAACTAAAGAATCCATTGAAAAGAAATCGGCAATACTAATAAAAAAATCTTTAATTTTTCCTACAAAAACACCCCAGCCCTGCGAATACCACCACAAAAACATTTCAGCAATTGCCATAAATATATTATACCACTTAAAACACTTATGCTATAATAAAAACATGGACGAAAAAGATATCCAGCTCAAACGCCGCGAAGAAGAAGAGCAGGCTACTAGAGAACGTGCTCGTATTTTGAACCTGCCGTATTTGGACACCCGTGATTTTGAAGAAGACATTCCTCTTACGCCAGACCTACTTACCAAAGAACAGATGCACAGAGACTATATTATCCCGCTCCAAAAAGGTGGCGGCGAAGATCATTTTCAGTTTATGGTTACCAGCCAGACGCCTCGTTCGGTTATTTTAAAAATGCATCAAGATTACACTGACGATGGCGAAAAAGCCGATTTCTTCCTTATTTCAAATTCCGCCTATAAGGCTTTCATGTTGCGCTACGACCCCCCACGTGAGGTCCATTATGATGATATTAAAATCGCCGGCGAAGGCGACTCTGAAACTATTACTTCAGTCTCTCAAACTTTGGCCATGGTTTCCACGGAAAAAGTATTTGATTTTCTAATTGACCAAGCCGATAAACTTGGCGCCTCAGATATTCATATTGAAAACATGCGTAGTGAAATTCGTATTCGCATGCGCGTGGACGGCATTTTACATCCAGTAGCCAATATTGATAAAGACCGCTACCGGATTTTTATGGGTGAACTTTCATCTCGCGCGAATATTTCTACTGCCACCAACAAGCCTCAATCCGGTCACATGCAAACTGAAATTCACCGTGATGGCAGCACACATATATTAAATATTCGCGTAGAAACCATTCCTACTATGTATGGCCAAGATGCAGTTTTGCGTTTGTTTAATTTTGACGAAACTCTTCTCAATCTAGATTTACTTGGTTTATCCAAAGAAGAGCGCGCCACAATTGATGAAATCATTTCACATCCTCGCGGGTTGGTTTTGATGGTTGGCCCTACCGGTTCTGGTAAATCTACTACGCTCTATTCTATGCTAAATGCTCTTAATACTTCTGACCGCAAAATTATTACTTTGGAAGATCCAATTGAATATGGCATCACCGGTATTTCGCAAATTCCAGTCAATACCAATTCTGGCGGTTCATTTGCTGAAGGTCTCCGCTCCGTGCTTCGTCTTGACCCAGATGTAGTAATGGTGGGAGAGATTCGTGATGCCGATACCGCCAAAACCGCCATCCAAGCTTCCATTACTGGCCACTTAGTCTTAAGTACCTTCCACGCTAATTCCACTTCTGCCGCCTTTTCTAGAATGATTGATTTAATTGGCGTCAATCCTATCTTTGCTAGTTCTATTCGCCTAATTGTAGCCCAGCGCTTGATTCGTAAACTGTCTGATTCTAAAGCCCCTCGTCCTGCCACTGAAGCAGAGGCTAGTTATATCCGTGAAGTCTTCAAAGACACTTCACGCGAATTACTAACAGGGATAGATTTAGATAATATTACTCTCTACGACCCAGTTCCAAACGAACAAAACCCATTTGGGTTTAGTGGCCGCACGGTCATTATGGAGCAATTAGTAGTTTCCGATGACATCCAGGCCTTCATCCGTGGTGATATTGATGATGTTAATGCCAAACAGATTGAACAAACCGCTAAAAAACACGGCATGCTTACCTTGGAGCAAAAAGGGGTGCTTGCAGTACTAAAAGGTGAAACTACTTTAGAAGAAGTCTCACGTGTGATATAATATACGCCATGAGTGAAAAAGTTATTTCTGACTATAATGGTTATGATTACAAAAAAGATTTCTGGGAGAACACTGGTCGTGAATACGAAGACCAAGCTGACCGCATGGCTATTCGTAAATTACTCCCTAAGCGCATGGAAAAATTCGCCGATATCGGCGGCGGCTATGGCCGGCTCGCAACAGAGTATTTAAAACGCGCCCACAAAGTTTATATTTTTGACTATTCCAAGTCCGAGCTCAAGCAAGCCAAAGACATTTATGGTGACAAAGTAGAAACCCGCGCTGGTGATATTTACAAGTTGCCATTTAAAGACGATGAATTAGACGGTCTCATGATGGTTCGTGTTACTCATCATTTAAAGCATTTAGATCAAGCCATCACCGAGCTTTACCGCGTATTAAAACCAGGCGGCGTTGCCGTGATAGAAGTTGCCAACAAGCGCACTTTGCCTAAAATGGCTCGCTTTATTACTGGCCGCTCCAAAGTTAACCCATTTGATAAAAAAGTCGCCAACTACAAAGACATTTCAAAAGACGGCTTTTACAATTATCATCCTAAATATGTTGAAGAAATTTTTGACAAAACCGGCTTCACCACCGAAAAGGTCCTTTCGGTTTCAAATTTCCGAAACAAAGGCTTAAAGAAAATATTCGGCACCGAAAACCTCGTCAAAATGGAAGAATCCGCTCAGCAAGTTTTAGCACCCGTGCGCTTCGCCCCATCGATTTACTACAAATTGCGCAAACCCGAAGAATAAGGTATAATAACTAGCACGGAGCCGTCGTTCAACGGATAGGACCCAGACCCTCTAAGTCTGCGATGCTGGTTCGATTCCAGCCGGCTCTACCAAAGAAGGTACTATTTTTGTTTTTAAGGAGGTTAAATTGATCAAAATTAATGAAATCTACTGTACTGATTGTGTTGATTTCATGAAAAAAATGAAAAAAGATTTTGTTGATTTAACAGTCACATCTCCTCCTTATGATGACTTGAGAAACTATAATGGTTATGTTTTTAAATGTGACGAGATAGCTAAAGAACTATTTAGAATTACAAAAAAAGGTGGCGTGGTTGTTTGGGTAGTTGGGGATAAAATTAAAAATGGTAATAAAACGCTTACTAGTTTTAAGCAGGCTCTAACCTTTCAATCCATGGGTTTCAACGTACATGATGTCATGATATATAAAAAAAAGAATACCCCTTTTATGCGCTCTAACGCCTACACCAATTGTTATGAATATATGTTTGTTTTTTCTAAAGGCTCGCCAAAAACGTTTAATCCGCTAAAAGAACCAACAGTCAGAAATGGTTACGAAATGTTAGTCTCAAACAAAAAAGCCGATGGCATAAATAAAAAAGTCTTAGGTAAACTCAATAAAGAAAAGGTTAAAACAAATATCTGGGAATACGCCGTAGGGCTTGGTGGATCCACTAAGGATAAAATCGCTTTTAAACACCCGGCTATTTTTCCAGAAAATTTAGCAAAAGATCATATTCTCAGTTGGAGTAATCAAGGCGATTTGGTATTTGATCCTATGTGTGGAAGTGGTACTACATGTAAAATAGCAATGCAACACCAAAGAAACTATCTAGGGTGTGATATCTCGCAAGAATATGTCGATGTCGCAAAGAAAAGAATAAAAAGTGCACCTATCCAGATTTCTTTAGATAGTCTATAGCGTTTTGTAAGAGCTCTACTCTGTCTTTAAAACGACCGAGCCCGGTATTGCAGCTATCACAAATCCAGGCTCTTGGTTTACCAGTATTATGATCATGATCCAAAACTACCTTACTGGTAACGCCTGGTATTGTTCTTTTTTTACAAATTGGACATTCCCAAATGATGCAATTAGGTTTTATTTTTCTCCATTTTCTTTTTTCGTTTACCGGTACGTCTACGCCATCTATTTTTTCTCTACATTTATTACATGAAGGCCTTCTGACTGTTCTGTTATTTTTTCCATTTTGGTTTTTCGCAAATTGTTCCACTGGCAATAGTTTGCAGCATACATTACATATTTTCTTCTCGAAATTATCACCTGTTTTTAATGGATCAAACATTTCGACATTGATCTTATTAATTCTTAATGGACCATTTACATCTGTAAAACTAACGATATAATAATCATTGTCTTCATTGTCTACGATTCCAACTTCATTTTTTTCTAAAAGATAGTTATCAGCTTTAATGTCATCCAATAAATAAACAAATTTTGACCCCATAATATTCTTTCTGTTAATTGTCCTCTTCAATAATTGCCAAATGTGATTCGTCTAGTTGCTCCGCATCTACCGCGGAAGGCGAACCCATCATTAGATCCACACCTGAACCATTCTTTGGAAATGCCACAATATCACGAATGTTTTCCGCATCTTCTAGCACCATAAATATTCGGTCCAGTCCAGGCGCACAGCCAGCATGTGGCGGCGCTCCAAACTTAAAGGCATTTAGCATCCCGCCAAACCGCGCTTCCACGTATTCATTATTAAATCCTAAAATATTAAATACCTTGTACATGATTTCTGGGTTGTAATTTCTTACCGCACCCGAGCAAACTTCATAGCCATTCATCACCATGTCATATTGGTCGGCTACAATGGCTAATTTTTCTTCGTCAGTTTTTGCGTTTGTCAAAGCCTCAAGTCCGCCTTTTGGCATACTAAACGGATTGTGTCCAAAATCTAATTTATGGTTTTTTTCATCCCATTCGTAAAATGGAAAATCTACAATCCAAGCATACGCCACTTCGTCATTATTCTTCATCTTAAAGTGGTCGGCAAAAGCAATTCTAAGTTCCCCAAGTACTTTATTAACTTTCATGCGTTCATCCGCACCAAAGAACACCGCATCACCATCTTTCGCGCCAGTTAGTTTTTTCACGCCGTCAATTTCGGCTTCGCTCATGAACTTTAGAATTGGTGATTTGGCTTCACCGTCACTATATAATATATAGGCAAGTCCTCCAGCACCTAATTTGCGAGCTTTTTCTGTAAAATCATCAATCTCGCGACGAGTAAGCGCGGCGCCACCTTTAACACGCAGGGCCTTCACGCAAGGTTGTTTGAACACTTTAAAATCAGTATCCTTAAATACGTCCGTGAGTTCAATTAACTCCATGCCATAGCGGAGATCTGGCTTGTCAGTACCATAAGTTTCTATAGCGAAGCTATATGGTAAGCAGGGAACCATTCCGTCCTTTTCCATGTAAGCTTTTGCTGGCTCAGAATTTGTCACCAGTTTTTTCTTAGCAAACTTGGTCGCGAGTTCCACGAACAATGGCTCAATGGTTTGGCGCACTATTTCACCATTATTCACGAATGCCATTTCTAGATCTAGCTGATAAAAATCACCGTATAATCTATCTGCTCTTGGATCTTCATCTCTAAAACATGGTGCAATTTGGAAATACTTATCCACGCCACCTACCATCAAAAGTTGTTTAAACTGTTGTGGCGCCTGTGGCAGAGCATAAAACTTACCAGGATGTAGCCTAGATGGCACTAAGAAATCTCGCGCTCCTTCAGGTGAAGAGTTCGCTAGTATCGGCGTAGTAATCTCGGTAAAATCATGATCATACATAAAGTTGCGGATAAAACGATAGTATTCTGAACGACGTTTCAAAATATTCTGCATGCTCGGACGACGAAGATCAAGGTAACGATATTTTAATCTCATTTCTTCTGAAGATTTTTCACCATCATCATGAGTATTCACCGGCAAAGGCTCCGAACGGTTTAGGAGCGTCAGCTCATCTACAACTAATTCAATCTTACCAGTCGCGATATTTGGATTAATAAGCTCCGGTTCACGCTCGCGTATTTTGCCAGTCGCAGAAAGTACAAATTCGTCGCGTACACTCTCCGCCAGCGCAAAAGATTCTGTATTTTCTGGCGTTATCACTAGCTGGATAATCCCTGTGTGGTCACGCAGGTCAATAAAAATTAACCCGCCATGATCGCGTCGTGAGTTTACCCAACCCTCAACTAAAACAGATTTTCCTAAATAGTTTTCTAATTCGTTTGCTAAAATTCTCATATCTGTTATTATAGCACTAATTCAGCAAATAATCTAGCAACATCTGAATCGTAAAAAACCCAGCTAGCGAATCTTTTTTATCTAAAACCAGAAAATAATAACTATTTGTGCGCTCAATTTCAGAAATTACAAAATCAAGAGAATCATCAACGTGTAGATAATTCACGTTTTTATCCATGTATTTCTCAGCCCGGTCGGTCTTTTTAATTTCTAGCGCATTTAAAGCTTCGGTATGAATGATACCCTTCACCTTGTCGTAGTTATCTACCACCGGGAAATTTGTAAAACCAGATTTGTATAATTTATCTAGTACTAGCGGCCCGAGTACATCCTTATAATTTACAAAAACCATTTCTTTTTTACCTATCATTAAATCTTCTACTGTGCGATCTTCAAAACTCATTACTGCTGCAATACGTGCTCGGTCTTTACTATCTAAAACTGATTTCGGCGTACGACGTAGCACCCCGATGAATTCTTCTAACGATTTTGGTGTGTATTTTTCGGCCGGCTTTCTTTCGCGGTATTTCTCTAGCCGCGGGTCAAGGAATTTTACAATTTTACATAAAAACTCGTGCCACATGGTATAATTATTATAACATAAAGGAGTTATATGAAAAAGTTAAAAGGATTTTCTGCCATTGCTTTAATTATCGGCATCGCTGTAGTTGTGCTAATTGCGATTGGTGCCTATGCAGTAATAGACGGCAATAACAAAGCCACCAATTTTAATGATTATGATTTTTATTCCGTGATTGAACCCACCAAAGACAACGGCGAAATCGGCGACCACGTTAAAGGCAATGCCGATGCGCCAGTTTTAATCTTTGAATATGCCGATTATCAATGCCCAGGCTGTGCTTCAATTAATACTCGTGTCAATCGTGTTGTAGAGCAACTAGACGGTAAGCTCGCCATTGTTTATCGTAGCTTCCTCCTTTCTTATCACCAAAACGGCACCGCTGCCGCTTCCGCTGCTGAAGCTGCCGGCCTCCAAGGTTATTGGAAAGAATACGCCGACAAACTATTTGCCGAACAATCCGAATGGGAGTATGCCGACACCGCCGAAAGAACCGAATATTTCAACAAATACTTTGAAGAAGTTACTGATGGCAAAGGCGACTTAGATAAATTCAACGCCGACATCGCCTCAGATGCTGTTTCTAAAAAGATCAGTTTTGATATGGGAATTGGCAAGCGTATTGATGTGGGTGGCACTCCAGCCTTCTACGTAGACGGCCAGCTCATTAATTGGGGCGGGGAAGGCAGCGTTACTGTCAATGGTAAAACTATTTCTTGGGATTCCGCCCGTTCTGGCGACGATTTTATTAAACTAATCAAAGATATTGTAGCCGCAAAAACAACCGAATAAAAAATCCCCCTAAGGGGGATTTTTTATATTTCTATAAACTCTTGCCATGCGGCAGGAGCTATTTTTGACTCTTTACGCTCTTGAGCGCGACGAAGTCGTTTGATACGCATGTATCTAATTTTCTCCTTAATGTTTTTCGCTCTTCCGACCTCCCGCCTCGCGAAAGACCTTAGCCACCAGTCTACTGGGAATAATGAGCGATAAAAAGTATTCTACCAAACGATTTTGAATAATGCAAGCTTAAAAATGATATAATAATGATATGAAAAAGCGTGGGCGTCTTAAATTCCACAAAATTAAGACCTGGCAGCTGTTAATTATTTTAGTGCCACTTTTATTTTTGGACGCCACATTTTTAAGATTAGATCACATCAAGATGACTGAACTTCGCAGTGCTGTACTCGCCGCAGATGAGGCCGACGATGACGAAAAAATCTCCAGTACTCTAGAAGAACTCAAAAAATTCGTCTTTTCTAATATAGTTATTAATATAGTAGATGATAATGGCGATCAAAAAATTACTTTTGGCACCGGGCCATTTTATTTAGAGCATCAATACATTAGGGCTGCCAACAAAGCTCTGGAAGAAGCCGAAGCGACCATCGCCTCAGATAATAACCCCAACGGCAACATTTATCAGCTAGCTTCTGAAACCTGTCGCGCCCAAGCTCTCGCCAACGGCTGGACTTGGGATAACCCTAACTATATTAATTGTATGGTTAGCGAAATCAATAAATACCCTGCTGCTGATGAAATCCAAGATCAAATCATCGCTAGCCTCCCATCTACCGAACTTTACCGCAAGAATTATGCCTCTCCGCTTTGGGCTCCAACCGTTAGTGGTTTCCTAATTTTGCTTACTCTTATTATCATCGTTATAATTTTTATTAGAGCGATTATCTGGATTATATTGCGCTTATCCCTATTATTTATTTAATTCTCTAAAAATCCCCCAAAAACCCCTTGACATTTTTCTTATGCAAGCATAAGATAAGAATATATTAACTAAAGGAGGAAAGCTAAATGGCTTACGAACATACCAATGGTAAAGGTGTGAAATACTATCTACACAAATCTGAAGTTACTCTTCGTGGTGGCAAACCTCAAACTATCTATTTCTTCACTAAAGACGAGAAAGGCGGCAAAGGCACTCCATGTGACCTTCCTGCAGATCGCGTAGTTTGCGAAAACCCACGCAATGGCTTCTTGACCCTCAAGAAGAAATAATTACATTGGTTATTTAAGATGCCGCTCATTTAACGTGCGGCATCTTTTTGTGATATAATATCATTGAATGGGGATGTAGCTCAGTTGGCTAGAGCATGCGTCTTATACACGCAGAGTCCCTGGTTCGAGTCCAGGCATCCCTACCAAAAAGGGTGATTATGAATATCAAGACTAAACTTCGTCAATTTAAATATAAGTTAAGTCATGATTTTTTTTCGGTTGAAAATGTTGTCCTTATTTTAGCAATTATCCTCTGTCTTACTTGGACTTATCAGTCCATCCTTGCCATGTCTCGCAACTGGGAACTCTCAGAACGATTAACCGCAGAACGCAAGAACCTCGAACTCTTAAGTATAGAAGTCGAGACCGCCGAATTAGAAAACCAGTACTACGCCTCTAACGAATACCAAGAACTCCTTGCTCGTAAAACTATAGACAAGAAACTCCCCGGCGAAAACATGGTGGTAATGCCAGAAAATTCCGATGCCGCTAAAAACAAGCATCAAACTGCCCCTGTAGAAGTAGCTGAAAAAACCTACTCAAATTTCGAAAAATGGCTCCAATATTTATTTCCAAGTTTTTGACATTTTTTTGAAACGCTTATGGTATAATATAAGATATGAGTAGGAAAAAAGGTTTTACACTTATTGAAGTTGCAATTTTTCTAGTTATCACCGGTGCATTATTTGTTGCGGTGACCGTTGGGGTCCAAAACTCCATCTACCAACAACGCTACAACGATTCCGTACAAGGATTTGTGGATTTTCTTAAAAATGTTTATTCATCCGTTACCAATACCGAAAACTTACCAGGCGGTGGTCGCAGCGACAAAGCAATCTATGGCAAACTTGTCACCTTTGGTGAGTCTAAATCTCCATCCAACTCAGAAGAGAATTACGACGAAAACACCATTTATGTTTACAACGTTATCGGCGATGTCAATGAAGAAGATGCTATTGGTTCTGGCAATGCTCTCGACATACTAACTGCCTTAAACGCAGATGTGGCCGCAGCAGACGGTGATTCTTCTGCCAAAGCTTTCGGCATTATTGAAAGCTACACCCCGCGTTGGGCCGCTCAAATTCAAAACACCGACAATTACAATCTTTTCAAAGGCGCTCTTCTCATTGTTCGTCATCCATCATCTGGTACAGTTTACACATTTGCTATGAAGGGCGAAGATGAGACAATCGAAGTTAACCAAAGAATCAATGCTACTGGTATTGAAGGTTCATACAATAATATCCTCATGGACTATCTTAATGAAAAATTCTTTAAACTCGAACAAGTTGATTTTTGTATTAATCCAGAAGGCGATGAAGCCAGTACTATCAGGCGTGATGTTAGAATTAACGCCAACGCCAGGAATTCTTCCAGTATCAGTATTGTCCCGAACGATAGCGATAATTATGCATGTGCTGTAAAGTCGGAGTAGTCAGTGGCCACGTTTTATTTAAAGACAACAAAAAAATCAGTAAAAAGTGGTTTCACTTTAGTTGAACTCTCTCTTTCCATCGCTTTTATTGCCGTTTTGTCTATCGCCGTAGTTTTGATAATTACTAACACAGTTTCTTCTTACCACCGTGGTCTTACCCTAAGTCAACTAAATACCACTGGGATGGATCTAGTTAACGATATGCGCTCTTCGATCCAAAATTCAGTTATTCATTCCGTGCTTTCATCATGCTCTAGTACCTATAACAATCCAGATACAGAAAAAGCCTGTACTGACGACAAAGCTCGCAAATTTGTATCAGTTGACTATGAATCCAATGTTCAAATTGGTGACAGAATTGGGAGCTCTGTCAAAGTACCAGTTTTTGGCGCATTTTGTACAGGTAATTATACCTACATTTGGAACTCTGGATACTTCTTTTCAGATGACTACAAGGTTGATGGAACTCTTCCGGCTGAGTTAAAATATAATTTGTCTGGAACCACTAGCAATTCTGAGCCAACTACAAAGTCAATGACAGGATTTAAGCTACTTAAAGTTAAAGATGAATCCAGATCGATTTGTATTTCTGCGGTTTACGGCGATCCTAACTCTGGAGGCAAATACAACAACAATCCAATTAATCAAAATTCAAACGTTTTTGATATTACCTCTTACGGAGCCATTGTTGAAGAACCAATGGAAATAATAGATAACGATAGCAATATGGCAGTTTATAACATTAGTTCTGCCTTGCCAGCCGAAAGCACTTCTGGTAATAATGCTTTTTATTCGGTATCATTTATACTAGGTACAGTACACGGAGGTATTAACGTTAAAACTATTGGCAATTACTGTGCGACACCAGAAGGATACGACGCCTCAGTTGCAAACTTTGATTACTGTGCGATCAATAAATTTAATTTCGCCACTCGGGCGGTTGGAGGATAAAATGACCAAAAGTTTAAAGTTTAAGCAAGGCGCGGCATCATTCTATATTGTGGCATTTTCCACTCTAATTTTGTTAATAATTGCTGCTAGTTTTGCTACTGTCATTATTTCTGAAATTACACGTACTTCAAACGCCGATTTATCCCAATCAGCCTACGACTCAGCCATGGCTGGCATAGAAGATGCTAAACTAGCTATCTATAATTATGAAGCTTGTATTGCAAAAGGTGCCACCGCCGAAGAGCCAAAAGACGATCAATTAAGTTGCGAAAACATTGTTTGGTATATGGAAAATGGCGATTGTGATATGGTAGCTCATATTTTAGGCCGTATTGGTTTTGGTGAGAGCGAGGAAGTGATTATAGAGGAGTCTTCGTCTGGCTCTAACAATATGCAACAGGCTTATACTTGCAACAAAATTAATCTTACTCTTGCTGATTACCGCTCCACCTTGTCTTCAAGCAAGCCGATTGAAGTTTTCAAGGCAAAGTTTAACGATGGTACATCGGCGAATGAAGTAAAGTATATAAGAATAAACTGGTATGGCAATGAAAAAAGCACAGATTATGCTTTCACAAACTTTAGTGGTAATGAAGTTGTTTTTCCACTCACTAAAGACTTAAGACCTGCTACTCCGCCTACTATTTCCATTGCCATGATTCAAACAGCAGCCACTTTCAGTCTTGACAGCTTTAACACTACAATTGGCGAAGAGACCAATCGTGGCATGCTTTATTTAGTTCCTACTGATGATGAAACCGCAGCTTCAAACCCCGTCGAAGACAACCATAAGGCTGGTTATAACGGTACCGAAAACCACATCGAAATAGAAGGGTTCTTATCTTCAAATGATAAATTGGGTGGTGCCAACAAAAACCTACCTTATGCTGTTTATTGCCCTGAAAATTCCGGCAATAACTTTGCCTGTTCAGCTTTAATTGATCTTCCGGCCCCTATTGGTGGTACCAGAAGCGACGATACCTTCGTCTTTATTGTGGCTTTACCTTACGGCAAACCCGATACAGATTTTTCCATAGATTTCTTCTGTGATGGCCCTTGTGGGGAAGTTGAACAACCAACTCAGGACCAAAGTGGGGATGATACATCCAAGGATACCATTGAGGAAAACCGAGCAATCTTAAAAGGTGTTCAAATCGGAGTAGATTCTACTGGTCGTGCTAATAATTTATATCGTCGAGTTCAAGCCAGATTAGAAAGTGGCGCCAACGACTACCCTTTGTCTATTATGGGCCCGCTTGAACTCTTAGGCAAAGGCGACGTTCTTAAAAAAGATTACTCAGTTACTACAGAACATAACTTTACAGAATACAACTTCTAGACTACAAAAAAGAGCCCTCTCGGCTCGCACTAAAACTTGGTTGCGGGGGTTGGATTTGAACCAACGACCTTTTGGTTATGAGCCAAACGAGCTACCGGACTGCTCTACCCCGCGGTATGCCGTATATTATACTAAATTTTCGTAAAAAGTCAACGCTTTTTGTTTAGCAGCGCCTTAGCCGCCAATTTAATTGCGTAGCTATAGCTATTTGTAATATGCGGTGTGCTAGCAATTTCTACCGCCGTGAGATTATGACGAATCGTTAGAGCCAGCTCTTCAATCATTAATTCCGCATCTGGTGCCACAATTGTAGCCCCAATAATATGGTCATTTTTATCAGCTAGCAGTTTAATAAATCCATCTTCAAAATTATAAATTTTACTTGCAGTAGTTTCACTAAGACGAGTTATCACTTTTTTATACTTGCGGTCTCGTTTTAGTAAATCATCTTCATTCAAACCTACAGTGGCAACCTCCGGGAAAGTTTTAGTGAGTCTAGCAAAACCATTATAATTAACCACAGTTTTGGTTCCACCTACCAAATTACTCGCCACTGCGATGCCTTCTTGAGTAGCGCGGTCAGTAGAAGATTCGCCGCCAATGCAGTCACCCACAGCATAAATATTCTTTGTCGAAGTAGCAAAATATTTATCAACCACAATACCAGAATTCTTATATTTTACGCCCGCATCTTCCAAGCAATAATCTACTACTGGTTGACTGCCAGTAGCTAGTACAATTGCTTCAACTCTCACCATTTTTTCAATGTTATCTTGACGGAAAATCACTCGTTTGCTGTATTCATCTTGCTCGAGCGCTACAACTTTAGCATTTAAAAGCACATTAATTCCAAGATTCTGCGTGAAATAGTTGGTCATTATTTCGCCAACTTCGCTATCTTCACGCGGAAGTAATCTTTCAGCAGATTCAAGTAAAATGGTTTTTGCTCCGAGCTCACTATAGTATTCGGCAATTTCACAACCAGTCGAACCGCCACCCACTACCGCTACAACTTTAGGTAGCCGGCGGACTTTGATCGCGGTTTCTGGCGAATAATACTTAATTGTGTTTGTACCGGCGATTTCAATTACTTTAAGTTGTGAGCCAGTAGCCAAAATAAAATAAGCAGCCGTGTATTTTTTGTCATCTACAGCCACTGTGTGGTTATCTAGAAAACTTGCGTAACCCTTGATACAAGTAATACCAGCGTCTTCAAAAACTTTTTTGTTATTACCGCCAACCTCGATTACGGTATTAAGTTCACGTGCGTTAATTGTGGGTAAATTATAGTTTAAATCCTGATTTTTAAGCTCTGGAAAAGTCTGAATTCTGGTATAAGTATGCGCAAAATCAAGTGCAGCCGCAAAGGGAACATCAAGCGTGTTTAAATTTGAGCCACCGAAGAATCGCCCTTCGATTAAAGCCACTCGCCTTCTGCCGCCCACTAAATTTAGTGCAGCCGCAGAACCAGCTGGTCCACTGCCAATCACTATATAATCAAAATCGTATTTTTTCCCCATCTCTATATTATTTTATCACGATTTTTGAAAACATAAGCCAAATCGGCGTTATATTTTTTTAGCTCTCGCGAAACAGTCCTTTCTAAATCATTTTCGGTAATGATTTTTTTAGTTTTTAAAGCTTTTTTCGCATCTTTAATAGATTTATCAATAAAGATCTCCGCTGCGCCTACAGGAATTCCCACCGCCTTTGCATCAATTAGTAATGTTTTTTTAAACTTTTTCTCATCCAAGACATCATCCATTACGCCGTCTCCATTATTATTAAAATGGCAAGTATTATATATAATATGCCTACCACAAACTTTAAGAACGTTTTATTCTTAACGCGGTATTTCTGAACATCTGCCAAGTTGCGTCCAGAATCTAACACTACCCGAATAACCGCCAGCGGTAAAAGAACTATTAGTACTGCCAGTATTATTAATCCAGCTCGTGCAAATGGGTTTTCACCTACCAACATGATTTTAAGTATTAAAACCACATAAACTGGTAGAGTGAAAACTGTTTCTGGTATCACTGATACTAAACCCAAGACAAATGCGTCTGAACGTTTCTTTACCGTGGTAATTTTGTGTTGAAAATTTTTAGCGCATTTTCGTGAAATAAAAAGTCTCGTTCCATCGCTTTTCCCAAAATAAAAAACAAAATACAAGATTGCTAGTGCTATCAAAATTCCGCTCCAAACCCATGCCCAAATATTATTATTTATACTAAGGTGTGAAAACAAGGCATTTAACACAAAATAAATAACAGCTATCATTAATACCGTCATCGATTCGACTCCGAGTGTAAAGAATAGCACTAAATCCGAAGCTTTGTTTTTAGAATATTTACCAGAAGTGTAATGCGAAAATAACAAAAAAATGCTTGGTATTAATTGCATCAACGCCACGATAAGCACAGCACAAACAACGATTCCCAAAGAGGTCAAAATGCTCATGCTAAAATTATATCATAAAAAAGGTTGCATTCCTAGATTATTCGTGGTAGCTTCGCGCCATGAAAAGTTTAATAAAACTAATTGGCATGTTTTTACTAGCCGCAATCGCAACTTTTTTGGCACTCCAAAGTGCCTTTGCGACTACTATTCATGAAAATCTACCAGATTTATATATTAAAGCTGTTAATCCAGGTTACACCGTGGATGGCAAAAGTAATGTCGGAGAAATGATTGAAATCGCCCGCAAAGATTCCGACAGTTCAAATATTTCGCTCGCTGGGGCCACTGTCGGCTATACTAATTCAAGCGGGAACTACACCGTGCTTTACGAGTTTCCCGAGAACAGTTGGATGTCTGGCGAGACTCTCCTCCTTCGCCTGGCTAGCTCACCAGACAGTGAGCTAGCCAACGTGCTTTATACTAAAACTATTGCTTTTAAGGCCGCACTCGATTTAAAACGCGGCGAAGAAGTTTTAGACTCTGTTTGCTGGACGAGTAAGGACGGTTGCTATAAAGAATTTAAATCCGCGAGCCCCACCACTTTAGTACGTAATCCTGAAACTAACGAATTTGAACATTTAACAGAATATGAACCAGTTTTTAATGAAAAAAACTATTTTATCGAAACCACCGATGAAGGCTACGGTGCAGTCAGTCAATGCAAAGGTTTAGTTTTTTCAGAAATCCTAAGTTATTATGATACTCTAAAATCCGAACAATTTATTGAATTTCACAACACAAATTCCGAACAAATATTAATGGATGGCTGCATGATAAAGTATAAAAATAAATCTTATTCATTAACCGGCATTATTAAACCAGACGCATATTATGTTTATTATCCTACCGATTTTAGTTTAACCAAAAATCCTACCAACTCTAACACATTAGAATTAATCGACGCCGATGGTTCTATCATTGATAAATTAGTTTATCCAAACGGTCAAAGAAAAGCCACGTCTTATTGTTTTATTGGTTATGATGCTAGTGGCGAAGAAATCTGGAAAACTACCTACGCCCCCACTCCAGGCGAACCTAACAATTATCAAGAATTCAAAACTTGTGAAGCTGGCAAAGTCATTAATAAAGAAACAGGGAATTGTGTAAAAGTGACAAGTGTCTCAGAAAAAATTTGTGGCGCTGGCCAGTATTTAAACATTTTGACCGGCAGATGCAAAAAATACGACACCGCCACTACCAAAACCTGCAAAGAGGGATATTACCTAAACCCCGACACCAATCGTTGTCGCAAAATCAAACAGAACACTGGTGCCGATTACAGTCTTACGCCAGAAACCTACGAAGAAAAATCTTCATTTGTCGCGCTTTACGCTATACTCGGCGTGCTTGCAGTCGGTTTAATTTATATTATTTATGAATTCAGGCACCAGATTTTAAAGCTTTTTCGTAAAGTTTTTCGACGAGCTCATTAAACACTTCTTCGCGCGACTGTTCACCATCAATTATAGTTAACAAACCTAACACTTTATAATACTGTAAAACTGGCAAAGTTTTTTCGCGGTATTCTCTTAGCCTAGTTTCAAAAGTTTCAATATCTTTATCGTCATCACGGTCGCCGCGATCATTTAAAACTTTGGCCTCATCAAAACGTCTTTTGGCTTCTTCTTCAGAAATATTAAGCGCTATCACAGCCTTAATGTCATGCCCGGCACCCGCTGCTACGCTCATTACTTGTTTTTCTTCACCATGCCAACGTCCAATCGACGATAAGACTAGAGGATATTCAAACAAATCCGCTCGTTCAAAATACGGCAACACCCACTCATAAAACACATTTGTCGGAATTAGCTCGCCAGTTTCAGAGTAATTCTCACCTTTTTCTTTCTCCATCACTCGGATAATCATACCGGATGATAAAAACTTCCCGCCAATTGCTTCTGCTAGTTTTACCCCTTGCGTGTCCTTGCCAGACATTGGCAACCCAAAAATATTAACTGACCCCGTTCCGAGCCATTCCTTAATTTTATCAATCTTTTCTTCCATAACTAAATTATAACACAGTTGGCACTCTTTACATTTTAGTGCTAATTTTGTATAATTTAAGTATGGAAATCACGGAGAGACAAAAAGCCATTCTATGCCAAATAATAGAGGAATATGCCGAAACCGCTTCGCCGGTCGGCAGCGTTACTTTGGCTAAACTTTTTAATGTTTCACCGGCCACCATTCGTGCTGAGATGGCTAGGCTAGAAGCCTTGGGCCTAATTGCTCAGCCTCATACTTCTGCTGGCCGTGTTCCTACTGACGCGGGCTACCGTTTTTATGTTAATCACCTAGAAAATGCAGAGCCCGAGCCAACTGGTCGTGGTATTCATGCCTTAGAGGTTAGAGTCAGTTCTCAATCTCGCACCGATGCTGCTATCAAAGGCGCCGTAGACGCTCTTGTAGATTTAACTGGTAATCTTGGCCTTGCTACCATTGATGGCCAGTTGTATCTTTCGGGCATTTCCAAACTATTCACCCAACCAGAATTTGTTGATGCTCGCCGCGTGCAAGCCGTAGCCAAATTACTAGACAATTTGGAGCCATGGCTTAGAGAAACCGCTCCAGGCGAAGCTCTTAATATTTTCATCGGTCACGAGAATCCTATCGGCAAGAATTCCGAAGCCTCTCTCATTATTTCAAAATTCCGCTCACCGTTTTCTGATCGTAGCTACATCGGCGTGCTTGGCCCCACCCGTCAGAACTATTCAAGGGTAATGGCCCTAGTTCGCCACGCCGGCAACATGTTAGAAGATATTTTATAAAGGAGGCAAATGAAAAAATCAGATCCAAATTTAGCTAAAATTACTGAGCTCACCAATGATTTACAACGCACACGTGCCGATTTTGAAAATTTTCGTAAGCAAGTAGAGATCCAAAAAGAAAACGAAAAATCTTCCACTCGCCTTGCTACAGTTTATAAAGTTTTACCGCTTCTAGACGACATAGATCGCGCTATTTCTTCTTATTCTGAATTAGAGCCTTTACAAAAATCTCTCGCCAAAACTCTCGAGAGTTTGAATCTAGCCAAAATTAATTCTAGTGAAGGTACCGAATTTAACCCAGATTTATTCGAAGCCGTTTTAGTAGAAGGCGATGGCGAAAAAGAGGTGATTGCCGAAACTCTTCGCCCCGGTTATTACTACGAAAGCGAAGTCTTGCGTCCAGCTATGGTCAAAGTTAAAAAAATATGATATAATTAAAAGAATTAGAAAGGATTATTTATGGCTGAATATAAACTAGCGCTTAAAAAGCGTGAACTCGTAGGCAAAAAAACTAAACTGTTAAGACAAGAAGGGTTAATCCCATCCGTAGTTTATGGTGGTAAAGAACCTGTTTTATTAAGCTCGGAATATGTTCCTACCGAAAAGGTACTCGAAAAAGCCGGTTACCACTCTCCAATCGATCTTGATATGGATGGCAAAAAACAACTTGCCATTGTCAAAGATGTTCATATCGACCCAGTTTCTCGCAAAATCGTCAATATTGAATTTCAAGCTATTTCTGCGAAAGAAGTTGTTGAAGCTACTACGCCAATTGTTATCATTAACTTTGAAGAATCCGAAGCTTCCAAGATTTATCATTTTGCAATGACTCATTCAATTGAAGAAATCGATATTAAAGCCAAGCCTTCAGATTTACCTAGCGAACTCACTATCGATGCCTCCGGTCTCAAAGAAGTTACTGATAAAATCACCATTGCTGATCTTAAACTTCCAGAAGGTGTCACTTTAGCAGACAAGGAACTCGGTCCAGAGCAGGTAATTGCTTCGCTCTACGACCCAGCTGCTGAGGCCGAAAAACGTGAAGCCGAAGAAAAAGCCGCTGCCGAAGCCGAACCGGTTGAAGCCGCTGATGTCCCAGCTGACCACGGTCAAAAACCAGAAGAAGCTGCAGCTGAATCAGCCGAATAATTATTTCAAAACATCTGTATTTGCAATTAATCTCGCCAAAAATGCCTCTTTGGCGAGATTTGCGTTTTCATTGTCACCCATCCAAGCGCTCAGCGCCGGCGATTGCAAGGCCCGCGAGAATGAAAACGTCACCGGCCAAGGGAACGGTCCATTTTTTAATACTTCGGCCATGTTTTCCGTTGCTTGTTCTACTCCTTGTCCACCAGATAAAAATGCCACGCCAGCTAATTCCTCTGGCACATGTTCTTTTAGCACTTTTGCTGTAGCTTCGCCTACTTCTTGGGCTTCAGATTGCGTTTCGTATTTTTTACCAGCCAGTACCATATTTACTTTCAGTACGCAGGCGCTTAGTTTTACATCAAAATCCGCGAGTTTTTCAAACAAACAATCCAGAATTTTGCTAGTTAATTCCGCTGATTGTTTTATACTATAATCTCCGTCATAAACTAATTCAGGTTCTACTATTGGCACTAGCCCAGCTAGCTGACATTCCTTGGCATATTCAGCTAAAATCCGACAGTTTTCTTCAATTGCAAATGCAGACGGCGTCACTATTTCGCCAGTTTCATCTAGTCTCACCTCAAAAGCTGCTCGCCATTTAGCAAATCGTAGTCCCATGATGTAGTACTCTTTAAGTCTCTCCGTTAAACCATCTAGTCCTTTAGTATAAGTTTCTTCAGAATCTTCAAATTTCTCTAACCCCTGGTCAACTTTAATCCCAGGGATAATTCGCTTTGCGGTCAAGAATTCCACAAAATTTTGCCCGTTATCCGCTAACTGCCGTGCTGTTTCATCAAATAAAATAACTCCATTAACGTATTTTTCCAGATCAGGCGTAGTAAACAAAATATTCCGATAGTCCCGCCGGTTTTCGTAAGTGTCCTCAATTCCAAGTTCTTCGAGTTTTTTATGCATCGACCCACCAGATTCATCTGCCGCCAAAATCCCCTTTGGTTTTAGCACCATATTTGCTGCCACTAGGTCCAGATTCTCCGCCGAATCAGTGTTTTCAGCAATTTCTTGAAGTTCGTTCATATCTAACACTGCATTTAGTCGCGAGTTTTCAACATTGACTTTTGCCTTTTTTAAGCTGTCTTCCACTGATTCGCCTAAAACAAATCCACCTAAAATCGTAGCTGCCGCAACCGAGTATACCGAAAGATGTGTCATCATATCCACTCTTTCAAGCGAAATTTTTTCCTTCAAATTCTCATACGAAAACTGCTTATCGGTCAAATAAACCAGTTTTTTATCATCTAAATTAGCAGTTTCTACCGCGCCTGATAGCTCCGAAAACACCAAATCTGCCCGCGGTAGCAAACTATTTAAATGCATATTATTAAAATCACGTGCATAAAGTACCAATTTTGTATTTGGCGAAACATCAAGATAAGCACTAATCTTTTTTGCAGCATTGTTGTCTAACTCGGCCGAACGATCTACGTATAAATAATCATAAGGCTCTGCTGGCGGGTCAAAACTAGTGATTCGGTACTCACTTGGCACGAGATAGCTAACCTGTCCATCAGCAATCATAATATAGCGGTAAGACCTAGGTGCCGAATGCGAAACTAGGCCGTCCTCATTTACGGTTAAATCCGAACCACTTATAGAGGTACTAATCCCCATTTTAGAAAGTACTTCTAATGTTACCGCCGCCCCGCCATAACTACTTTCACGGTTAAAAAAGTGGTGTTCGCTAGCGTCAAAACTAAAATCTAGCCATTTTACATTGCGGTTGTCAGTTTCAAACCCTTCACTCCTAGTGTCAATATTAAGATAAACATCCTTTAAGACATTGCCCACTACCAATATATTCATAAGCTTATTATATCACACCCAAGATTCCACGTAGCGCATAACCGGTGTCTTCGTGGTTACGCACCGTGATAGTTTTTATCCCCATCTGTACCACTGGATAATCATTTCCACCAGGTTGAGTCATATCACCAAAATACAAAATATCAGATTTTTCTACCTTTAATTCTTCAAGCAAATGCGTCATCCCAAACACCTTGTTCATCCCAGGCGTGATTGCATTAATAGAGGTCGTACCGCCGATTTCGTAGTCAAATTCCGGCGCCAGCTCTTTGCATCTTGCCACGATTTTTTCGCGTTTTTTGCAATCCGGATCCCATGCATATTTTTCCTCAGTACCAGCCTTTTGGCCTAGGGCAGAGAAGGTCACCTGTGAGAGGCGGTTTTCAATAATTTCATCCCCTGGCTGCAGTTTGTCTTCTTCCCAATACCCCAGTTCGCGCGCTGCCGTCTCAATCGTCTCAGAAATTTTCTGCACTTGTTCATCAGTTAAGGGGTAATTGTAAACCTGCTCCCAATCGTTTTTGGCGGTGTCAAAACGATAATATTGTGTGCCTTGCGCCACAAACAGATGCAAATGCGACAACTGCTCCGGAGTAGGATTCGGCAATTCATTCACAATTTGTACCAAAAATTGGTCAAATTTTTGCCCCGAAATCGGACAGACCTCAAAATGGTCTAAACACTTTAATAAAAGCTCGGCAATATCTGAAGTAATAGGGGTCTTTGCCACATTTAAAGTTTGGTCTATATCAAATGCTAATACTTTTTTCATAATAATTCAATTATAGCATGCTATAATAAAATCATGAGAACATATATCGTGGGCAATTGGAAGCTGAATTTTACTGTCGGCGAAGCTTCCATCTATCTTCATAAAATCATAAAAAAGATGTCAAATTACCGAGATATAGAGGTCGTAGTAGCTCCTTCTACTATTGCCCTGCAGCCATTATCTCTTCAAGTAGACCGTCACAAGATTAAACTTGCCGCCCAAAACGCTTTTTACCGTGATTATGGTGCCTTTACTGGTGAAACCTCTTTTTCTCAGCTCCGCGGCATCGCTGATTATTGTATCATTGGTCACTCCGAACGCCGTTATATCTTTGGCGAAACCGACAAAACCATCCAAAAAAAGGTCGCCGCCGCCATTCGCAACAAAATCACCCCTATTCTTTGTATCGGCGAGACCGAATCCGAACGCGCCTTTGGTGAAACCAAGGACGTAATTAAAGATCAACTAGTCGGTGGTCTATCAGAGGTCGGGGACGATGATATCGACAAGGTAATCATTGCCTACGAACCAGTTTGGGCGATTTCTTCTACTAAGGCCTCTAAACTTGCCTCCCCAGATGAAATTGCCGATGCAGTTGCCCTAATTCGCGAAATTCTCACCGATATTTATGGCAAAAAAGTTGCCGAAGCCACCCCAGTTTTGTTTGGTGGTAGTGTTAGTCCCTCAAACGCCGGCGCCTATCTCACCGTCCCGGGCGTAAACGGCCTCTTAATTGGTGGCTCTAGTTTGATTCTTAGCGAATTTACTGATATAATTGACATAGCAAAAAGAGTACACTCATGAGTAAATATATGGATTTTGCCCCAGCCAGGGCGACAAAAGCTGTTTCTAAACCTGCTAAGACTTCTCAACCTAGCAAGGTTGTTAAGCCTACCCCTAAATCTACCCCCAAACCAGCCGCAAAGCCCGCTGCTAAACCCGCCAAATCTGCTCCCGCCCTCGGCGTAGTAGAAGAAATCACCCCTAGAAATACCCCTAGTTCTATTCCTAAGCGCCCTCTTGGTACGCCGGCTCATTTTAATACGCCTAAATCCGCTATTTCCTCAGCAAAGGCTCAAAAAGTAGGGAATCAAAAACCCACTTCCACCCCTGTTAAATCTGTGGAAAAACCTGCGAAAAACCCCAAAACCGACGATTCTACCTACAAACCCCCAAAAACTCCGTTTATTAATCTCGACAAGGTTAAAAAACGCCCTCTTTCAAAGAATGTCTATCGAAAAGAAGTCAAAGTTCCGAAAGAAGAGCCTAAAGGCCCAGTCACAATTATCGCCAAACCCGAAAAAGACAGCCATATTAGCTTAATTGTCACAGTTATTATCACTATTATACTAGGGGCAGTAGCTGGCACTATTGCCTTCCTTCTCCTTCCTAAATAATCCTTTTTATGATATAATAAACATATGGTGGGATTAGCTCAGATGGTTAGAGCGTCTGATTGTGGTCCAGAAGGTCGTCGGTTCGATCCCGATATCCCACCCCATATCCGCGGGTGTAGTACAGCGGTTAGTATGCAAGTTTTCCAAACTTGAGATAGGGTTTCGACTACCCTCACCCGCACCAGAGAAAGTAAAAATAAGCCTCCGTGCTTATTTTTTGTTTTTATGTTTTAACTATTGACTTTTTAAACAAAGTGTGCTATAATAAACAAAAGTTGCAATTTAACATCAGAAATTATTTAAAGGAGGAAATACATGGGTAAATGGCAGACTACCACCGAGACCACGACCACTCAGGCGGTCAAACGAGAAACAATCGCAAGTCTCACCAAGAAACTTTCCAAACTGAGGCAGGAAACCACCGACGCCCTCTCTGCCGCCGCCGACCGCTGCGAAGCGATCGACGCGAGATTAGACGGGATTGAGCATCGGCTGGATAGACTGGAAACCTGTGAGCCTACTCCTGCTCCCGTAGAGCCCGAGCCCGAGGAAACGGCGCCCGCGGAGGAATCCGTGGAACAGATCGAAGCCCCGCAGCAGCGGGTGTCCAAAAAGGGGTATATCCCCAGTGCTCCTTGGCCGGAATACAATGGGCGGCCTTTTAAATGGCCTTCTGAGGCCATGCAGGCATCCAGGGACGGAGACTTCACAATTCGCCACTACTGGCTGAACGAGGACGGAAGCTATGGAGAGGAGATCATCGGTAAGGAGATGAACTTCCTTACCAGGTAATCCTGGCCCAATGCAACTATCAACTAAGCCCGATCTTTTGACCGGGCTTTTTCATGCTATCAAATAGACATAAGCGCAAATATCTGTTATATATCTTGACAAAAAGCCAAAAGTGTGATACAATGGAAACAGTCTGAGTTTTAGTGTTTTTTTAAACAACGATGACCATTAACAACCAAATCATCCCAGATTTCAATCATTGAAATCTGTTTTGAATATATGCAACACTCCAACTCCCCGCTTCTGGGGGCGTTGGCCTCCAGACACTAATTGAAAGGAGGTCGACGCTATGTTGACTTTAATCGGTTGTATCATTCTGGGAATCGTCATCTTCATCCTGATGATGATGGCTTTCCCGCTGTTCAACGACAGCAAAATTGTCGTAACTTGCGACGAAAACGATGAAGACAGCAAGGTCGTTCGCCGCTATCACTACGATGGCCACGAGATTGGCACCGCTGCCGTAGTCGCTGCCGTAGTCGCTATATGTAATTTCATGGTTTTGAAATTACCAGTCGGCTTTTGGGGGATCGGTATCATCCCGCTGGTCGTGATGCTATTCTTTATGTGGCGTCTGGCCAAGTGGTGGTACGAGGAAGGGAAGACAATTAAGGGAATGATTCCTCTCATTATTTTGGAAATCATTTTCTTCTTTGTCTCTAAGGGAGCGGCCCATCTTTTCGCGGCCATTATCCCTAGCACCTTCTGGGGATCGGTAGTGACTACCATCCCTACCTTGGCTTTGATAGCCAGCATCGGTTTTATGGTAATCGATTATTTTTATTACTGTTACAGAAAGACCGATGAGACTGATGGGGCGGCCCTGCTCCATCATGTCATTGGCGTCATCGCCATCGTGGTGACCACTATTCTGCTCATCTGTGCAATTGCAAGTGGCGTGAAGTGGGGGTATCTTCAATCTCCCCACGATACTCATGTAGCTAATGCAGAAGATGTGGCAGAAACCGAGCCCGAAACCGAGCCCGAAACCGAAGAGGAGACCACCCCGGCCGTCTGGTACAGTTTCTACAACACGGAACTGTTATCCGATGACGACCCGGATAATGATCTTTTCTTTGGTAGCAACCCCTATGAGGAGGGCAAAGACGCCGAGTTTTATGATGAAGTCTTTCGAGACCGTTTAAAGGTTGACCCTGCACTGGCAGCTGCCGACATGGCATGGCTGGACGCCAACGTAGGCACGAGATTCATGGGAGAATTCTATGAATCCTGTCACGAAGACTGGGCTCTCGCCATGAACTCGGCCAAGGAGCGTTTCATGGAAGATCAGGAAAATTATTACGCATCGCTGCATGCGTTTTTCCGCTTCCTTGATCGCGCCACGGTACGCGTCGAGTATCGTGAAAATGCCATGGACGACCAAATGTTCTTTAATCCGGATACAACCAACAATGTCCCTGACATTGTTGTTCTGGAAACCCATGAGCATAGCGGTTGGTTCATTGTGTATTCATTCACGATTAAGGGCGAGGTGTTTGACGTGGCTTACCGCATCGACTGCGGTTTTCAGCCCACCGATGTTGAGGATGTAATGAATATCACTCCTCAGCCTCAGCCCACGCCGGCTCCCACGCCTCAGCCTCAGCCTACGCCCACTCCGACTCCTACGCCGGAGCCTGAGACCGAGCCCGAGACCGGGCCGCATCGGCCGCCGAAAGATCCTACACAGGGCACACAGGGTAATGTCGTCGCACCTAACGACGACACTGGTCCTGGACCGGATACTAATTCTGGTGTAGGAAGCACCACCTCCTCTGCGGATCGTCCCGATACGTCCACCAGCTATTCGTCCTACGACGAATATGCTTCGGCTATCGACGAGTTGGAGTCTATCAACTCCACGCAGAGGGTGGGTGGCAACTCTAATGCGCCGTCCACGCCTGCGACGTCCACGAACACCAACGTGGATAATAACGCAGTTTCCGGCAACGGCGGCGCGGGTGTAGACACCCCGACGGCTACGTCGCCACTCGCGACAAACGCTGCCACCGGAGAGACAATTTCGAATAGTCCCGCAGAGGCATGGGGAGGCCCCCTGGACTAATTCGATTGTTGCATATAAATTGAACGGTAGAGCCATGGCGAGGATGGCCTAGTACATTATTTCGTACATTATTTAAAGTGTCCGGCGACCAACTGGTCGCCGGCTCTACCCATGAACTTGAAATTTGAGATGATTTGGTTGCTACAGACGAATATTAACAATTCGGCGAGCAATGTGAAGATATATTAATCATTAAGAAAGGATTATTATGAATAAAATCTATAAGAGCGTCCTTAGCGCCAGCGCAGCTGTCGCTATCATTGGCGCTAGTTTGACTCCAGTGTTAGTCAACGCTTGGGGCGATTCAAACAATGGTCGTCCAAGTTACACTATTGCCGAAGTCAACGAAGGTAAAATTGACGACATTATTACCTTTAACTCTATCTCCGATGGTAAAATCGGCGATGAGAAAAACTTCGTAGGCGCCAAAGTTGCCGGCACCACAGCCGACACCTGGAACGCTAACACGATTGACGTACAAGATGGTGGTACTTACACTATTCGTCTTTACGTTCATAACAATAACCCATTTGGTACTGACATGATTGCAACAGGTGTTAAAGCTACCTTTTCAATTCCTACTACAGTATCAAATTCCCAAACTATCGTTGGTTACTTAGATTCTTCTAATGCTACTCCAAACAGATATTGGGACGAAGTTACTCTAAAGATGTCTGACGACTTCTATCTTGAGTATCAAAAAGGCTCTGCCCAGTACACGAACGCTAAAATGGGAACCGTTTCGCTCCCAGATGAGCTCGTTGTTTCTGGCGCTACCCTCGGCTATGACAAACTAGATGGTAACATCCCAGGTTGTTATGGTTATGACGGCGTAGTTACTATGAATGTTAAAGTTCATAAATCCGTAGCCGCCAAAGTTGCTAAACAAGTTCGTATCAAAGGTACTAAAACCTGGAGCGAATCTGTTGAAGCCAAAGTTGGTGACGAAGTTGAATATCAGATCGAATACGTTAACTTACTCTCTGAGACCGTTAACGATGTTATGATCCGTGACGTACTTCCAACCAACGTTGAATATGTCAAAGATTCTACATATCTTTACAACGCTAATTACCAAAGTGGCGTTTTACTTGCCGACAACACGCTAACTACTACCGGTATTAATATTGGTAGCTACTTAGCTAAAGGCAACGCCTACGTACGCTTTACTGGTAAAGTTGTTGATAACACCTTGGCTTGTGGCAATAACCAACTAGTTAACTGGGCTCAAGCTACAGTTTCTAGCTCGACTGCCAAAAACATGGTGTACAAGGATGATGCTTCCGTAATGGTAGCAAAGGATGACGAAACATGTGATGTTGAGCCAACTCCTACTCCAACTCCAACCCCAGACAATCCAGGTTCTACCCCAACTACTATCGTAGCTACGGGTCCAGAAACCATTGTTACTGGTGCAATTGGTGCTGGTGCAACCGTTACATCCCTTGGTTACTTCATTGCTAGCCGTAAAAAGTTAATGTAAACCTGGCCGCTTCACGACTTATGGTCATCTAGGGGCGGGCACCAAAATCTCCTCTTCTTAAGAGGAGATTTTTGGTGCAAAATTACTTGTATTTTTAGAAATGCTTATGCTATAATGAACACATATGGATCCGTCATACAATAATTCTTTTGGTGGTAATAATTTAGGTGCAAATCCTGTTCCTAATTCAGGTGCTGCTCCTACACCGCAGCCCACTCCTACTCCTGCTCCGGCTCCTGCTCCTACACCGCAACCTGTGCCAACACCTCAACTCACTCCTACGCCTCAGCCTACTCCAACTCCAACCCCTAGTTCAAATCCCATCACTGATTTTGGCGACATTATTTTGCCTCCTACCCCCACCAATCAATCTAAAAAACGTGTCGTGTTAATCGTTATCGTTGTTATAGTGGCTTTATTAGCTATTACTCTAGGTATTCTTCTGCGTGGCACCGGAGGAGGCCAAAATGGCTCTAGCAGCCCAGGTTCACTCAAAGAAGCATTTAATTCGTATGCAAATTACATTATTAGCGGAGAAGATAAAAATAGCGATGTGGATATCGAGCTAGTCCAAACTACTGAACCATATTTCTATTCCATAGAAGACGCTACAGATTTAAAAAACTATGTTGAAAAAGCCAACCAGAAATACCAAGCTTTCTCTGACAAGTATTATGAATCAGAAGATAATGTTCTAGAGATTGAATCAATTAAGGCATATTACCAGGGCGTAGCCAGCACCCATCTATTTACCGAGGGGTCTTTATTAAAAGAATATATCAATGGTGGTGTTTCAGGCGCAGAAGAATACATTTATAAAACGTTTGATTATGATTTAAATGATCCCGCGCTAGGAACTTTAAGCCCATATATTACAGCAAGCAGGACACTAGCCGTATTACAACTAGACAATTTCAAAAAACTTTCTACTCTCGGTTGCATAAAAAACGACACTATCGTAGAAGGTTGCTATCAAAACAGCGAAAGCGAAAACGGTGCAATAAGTGAAGCAATTCTAGAAAAATGGCAAGCAGAAAACACTATTTACTATCAAGCAACTCAGACTTTAGTTTCATCTTATAATGAAATTAACAACGAAGATAATTCCACAGGAGAAACAAATGTTGAATAATAAAAAAACCAAGCTACTAGCCCTTCTGATCATCTGTTTCTTTGGTTTTTTTGCATTTAGCCAAAATACCTATGCTTATGACACTGCAACTATTTTAAAAAAATGGGCCTTTACTCAATATTATCAATGCGTAAAAAACGGGTATATCGTAGATTATCTTAATCCAAGTAGTGAATCTGGTTTAGTTGCTGAAGATGTATTTGAATCAGGGGGGTCGCTTAATCTTCTCTCATACGGTTTCGGATGGGGCGATGAAGGCAGTAACGATACTACAAATTGTAGAGCTTTGTTTAATGGCAACGATTTGAGATATGGCAAAAGCATTCTGGATTATTATAATGGTGGCGCATACAAGAACACGGATTGGTCAAGTTCCGATGCGAGAGTTTTTTTGGAAAACATAGGCTACAGTTTTAAATCAACTCAAGCAGAAAATAAACGAACATTTGAAATACTAGCAACATCAAGCCCTACTGCTTATCCTAATAATAGAGCAAAGGTCAGCGTTACTGACAATGGTAACGAATACCCTAGTTACAGAGTAGAAGAGGATTTTTCCAATTTAGTAACAATGAAAATTAAACCTACTTCCGAAGGCGGTGTCATAGAAGTATCCCCCCGAAGTCAAGTTGGCATCAATTGTACATTTTCGGGAACAAGCAATCGGAATTCAATACAAGAAATATTTGATTGGGACGACATAGATAGTTTTAATAGTGCCTTAGGAAGGCTAACATCGAACAATCATCAATTGATTCTATCATGCAATTATGAAGGCACGACTGTCACTGAAACCGTTTCCTTTAACAATAATCTTTTGGAGTCCGAAGACGGGTATTTTGAATATCCCTCCTCAGCAAGTAATTCTTACGATCTAACCAGTCTTGCGATTAATAGGATGTCTGGGATGGATATAAGAGGTTTAAATTTTACACCATCAGAATTCTACACTCTTTATTACTACTATTTAAATAGAATTATACCGCAAAGTGCCGAACCGAGAATAACTTGTGATAGTTCTGCGAATACAAATGGTTTAACCCCAGTAAATCTAAAAGACAGTGACGGTGTTTTTAGGCAGTGTTATGTAAATCTAAATAGCGTAAATCAAAACCAAACACTATACACTCAAACCTCTTCAGGCGGTCTCGACGGAAAACTCCATCCAAGTATAGATCCCATAACAATAAATCAAATCATTGATTGGTTTAATAATGTTGATCCTAACGAATTAGATGACACGATCCCGTTAGTCGGTGACACTATAAGTACAGACACCAGCGAAGAAAACAGCCTCTGTTATAACGAATCTGGAAACATGGGCTGGGTACTTTGTGGCCTTATGGAGCGTATAGGCAACGGGGCAAACGAACTTTATGGCGCAATTGTTGAGCCATTCTTGGTTATCAATCCGGAACTATTAGAAACCAATGGCGCTACCTTCAAAGCGTGGAACGTCATGATGGGTATTGCTAATACTCTAATGGTTATTTATCTATTAGTGGTTATCTTTTCGCAATTAACCGGCGTAGGTATTAATAATTATGGAATTAAAAAGACTTTACCGAAGATGCTCGTAGCTGCACTACTTATTAATCTTTCATTCTTAATTTGCCAGTTAGCTGTAGACGTATCTAATATTCTAGGCAATTCCTTAAATAAGGCTTTAACCGATATTGCTTCAAACATCGACGTAGATCTACATGCTGTGTCTGGTATCGGGAGTAATGCTGCGGGGTGGTTCAATGGTCTACTTGCCGGCGCCACTGGCGGTTTAGCTGCTATCGGTGTCGCTAGTGTTGCTACTAGTGTGTTATCGTTTGGTTCTTTTGGGCTTTTATCTGGTCTCCTGATTCCGATACTTATGCTATTAATAACAGTAATCATTTCAATCCTATTTTTCTTCGTATTATTAGGCCTACGCAAAGCCGGAGTAGTGATATTTGTGATTCTGGCACCATTAGCCTTTGCATGTTATATGTTACCAAATACGAAATCATATTTTGACAAATGGTATAAGATTTTCAAAGGCTTGCTGCTAGTGTATCCAATCTGCGGTCTTCTAATCGGTGGCGGGTATCTGACCTCCAAAATATTACTTTCAGTGAATCAAGATTATATTATGTACTTCACCGGTTGTATTGCTATAGTGGTACCATTCTTCTTCGTTCCAAAGATACTCAAAGGTTCATTCGCAGCATTAGGCAATCTTGGAGCGACTCTCTCCGGTATGAGCAAGAGAATCGGCAACTGGGGTGGCAATACCCTTAAAGGCTCCGTTGAAAAAATGCCCGGATATCAATCCAGGCTAGAAGCTGGTAAGAGTTATGCAAATTATAAGAATGCCGCACGACAAATGAAACGATTAGAGGAAAAAAATGGCGATGATCCAAGTAAATGGAAGAGCCAACGAGATCGCAGTAGATATGCTAGCGCTATGGACACTGTGAAAGCTTATGAGGCAAGTGACAGCAGGGCAAAGATTATTAAAGATACCGCAGAAGCTGAACGTTTTTCGAAGGAAGCGAAAGTTTTCCAGGATATGTATGCTTCGACACCTGACGAATTAGAAAAAGACATAAAAAATGTAGCAAGCTGGGCAACATCTGAAAATGAAAACGTAGAAGAAAGAGCAACGGGTATCATTAATGAATTATCCGCCAATGGTAGATATAAAGAGGCCATGAAATTATTAAAAGATATTGATGAAGTTAGAAAAGACGCTGGTGGGAGTGCTAAATTTGCCAGGCTCAGAAAAACACTTTCTAATTCAGAGAGTGGAATATTATCGGCATGGGCTCGATCGAGAACTAAAGAAGGAAATGAAAAATATTCTTTTTCAGATTTTTGCAAAGCTGGGGATGGTTTGGAGGCATGGTCGAAGGACAAGGGCGAAAAATGGGCTGCCTCATTATCTAGTAAAGACATATCTTACCTTAAAGATAACAATCTTGAGGGTGTATTAAGTAATGATCAAATGGGAATTCTTTTGCAAAACCAAAATGCCAAAGCAGCACAAGCTGCCGTTGACATGGCTATCAAAAATGAAGACACAAAAATGACAGGCGATGTGTTTGCGGGTATGACTCATGATGCCGCAAGAAATTTATGGGAACAAGCCGGCAAAGCCGGAAATACTACAATAATGCAGAAGATGGTATCAGCTGTTGCCGCCGCAAAACAATCACCGCAACTTGCAGCTAAATTAGATCCAGAACTAGTCGCAAAAATAGAGCAATGGGGGCGAGAACACCCAGGAGCCGCATCCCAACAACAAAGCACGTCGCTGCCAGAAGTGGGGGCAGACGGAATGCCTATTAGGCGAGATTGGTAATACTATTTATACCTAATCATTTTGTATCACATGCTCAAACAGCGCCGCAATTGTTAGTGGTCCTACGCCACCAACAATAGGCGTAATTCCGCCAAGGTCCTTGCGCTCGCGAACCTCGTTAGACACATCCCCCTTCAAAACTCCACCCTCGCTCGCTGTGCCAGCATCTACTATCACTGCGCCAGCTCGCACCATATCATTAAGAATTAGACCGGGAACACCAGTCGCTGTTATTATTATATCATACTGATTAAGCTTTGTCAAGTCAGAACCACGGTGAAACAGGGAAGCGTCTAGCCCAGAATTCTTAAACATCTTATAAAGTGGCGCCCCCACTAACTTACCACGCCCCACAATTGCAATTTTGCGCCCCTCCAATTTAATATCATATCCAGCCAGCAACCAATTAATTGCCGTAGCCGTGGCCGAATCATATTCACTCTTGCCAGACAAACCATCCACATCTTTTTCTGACGCGATCAAACCACATAGTTCATCAGTTTTTTCTTTTTCAACAATCGGCAGCTGCAAAATAATCCCATCGACTTCATCATCAGAATTCGCCTCCCGGATTTTTGCAGCAATTTCCTCACTATTCTTCGCACAAAAATCTTCCACCTCCACTCCGATATCCTCACCGTAGCGGATTTTTAACCCTACATATTTTAAAATCACCGGATTATCACTATCGCGAATAATCAAAAGTTTTGGCGCTCGCCCCAGTCTCTGCCGGGAGCTTCTCACCTGCCGCGCTTGGCGCTCTTTAATAAACCCCGCCAGCTCACGACCGTTTAAAATTTTCATTGAATCTCCACCGGCTCTTGTTCTAGCCAAAAACCGAATTTGTCATAAACTTTGGCCGTGATTTCAGCGCGCGCCTTAGCTAAATCTTCATAACTCGTAGCAGACTCGTTAATCAAAACCAGCGCCGCTTTGTCGCTCACTCTAAATCCATGAAACTCTTGTCCCGCTAGCCCCGCCTGTTCGATCAACCAGCCAGAATTAATCTTATTCCCGTCCTTACCGTGATAAACTGGCAAACCCTTCGCTTCGCAGTTTTCTGCCTCGCTATCAGAAACATACACATTTTTAAAAAATGAGCCTGCACTCGCTATTTTTAGAGGATCCGGCAGTTTGTCCGCACGTATCGCGCTTACCGCCGCGCGAATGCTCTTAGGACTATAGTCAGTGATGTTATTCTCTGTCAAATATTTTTCCAAAGATTTATAAAACGGTCGCGCCATCTCGCCAGAATGCAAAATCAGTGTAATAGAAATCACAAAATAACGATTCTTGGCAGACGAATTAAGAATACTTTTACGATAAGAAAACTCTAAATCTGCCTTTTTCAAAGTTTTAAAAGTCTTCTCGGCGGTATCATAAACCTCAATTTCTTCTAACGTATCCGCAATCTCCTGTCCATACGCTCCAATATTTTGTACTGGCGCCGCTCCAGCTAGCCCAGGGATTTTACTAAGCCCTTCAATGCCGGTCAGACCTTTGTTGCAGGCGTATTCTACCACGTTGTCCCAGTATTCTCCCCCCATGACTTTAAGGCGCACGCCATCATCGGCCGGCTCTTCGCTAATACCTGTCATCCGGTTAATAATAATTACGCCTTTAAAACCTTCATCATGGCCAATAGTATTGGCGCCATAGCCTAATGCAAAAGTCGGCAAATTGTACTGCTCGGCAAATCCATAGGCATCTGCCACATCCTCGGGCGTCTCTACTTCCAAAACATACCGTGCCGCCCCGCCCAGCCGCATTGTAGTTAAACTAGAAATCAAAATATTCTCATTTACTTTCATAGGTTAATTATATCATAAACGAGCTGGACTAAAGTGTAAGCAAAGGGTAGGGGGTTGAAATAAATTTTCCTTCGTGGTAAAGACGCTCTAGAAACAGGGTTGGTGATGTTTAAAAACAATGGTCAGAAGAAAGGAGGTTTTTATGGAGGTTGAAGTTGAAAGCGTAAAGCTAACAATCAAACTGAAAATTGCTCCTCGTAAGAAGAGCAATTAACAAAACCTTTAATTGATTCTACCATACACAAGTGTAAAAATCAACTCTGTTTCAATTTTACGATATAATATATAATAAGTAAAGAAAGGTAATACTATTATGGCAAAAAAGGATGCGGTGGCAGAAAAGAAAAACTCTAACGATGGCAAAAGCGAAGCCTTAAAGCTCGCAATCGCTCAAATCACCAAGCAATTTGGTGATGGCTCAATCATGAAACTCGGCGACACTCCCAAAATGGACGTAGAATTATTGCCGTCTGGTTCGCTCAGTCTAGATTTGGCCCTCGGTGGCGGTTGGCCTAAAGGTCGCATTATTGAAATTTACGGCCCAGAATCTTCTGGTAAAACTACATTGGCACTTCACGCCATTGCCGAAATTCAAAAACAAGGCGGCCAAGCTGCATTTATTGATGCTGAGCACGCTTTAGATCCGGCCTACGCCAAAAAAATCGGCGTAGATACTACGAACCTGCTAATTTCTCAGCCAGACAACGGCGAACAAGCTCTTGAAATTTGTGAAACTTTAGTTCGTTCAAATGCGGTTGATTTAATCGTAGTAGATTCCGTAGCGGCTCTCGTGCCTCAGGCTGAAATTGACGGCGATATGGGCGATGCCCAAATGGGTCTTCAAGCCCGCCTCATGAGCCAGGCCATGCGCAAACTCACCGGTATCATTTCTAAATCTCGTGCTACTGTGATTTTCATTAACCAAATTCGCATGAAAATCGGCGTGATGTTTGGCAATCCCGAAACCACTACTGGCGGTAATGCCCTTAAATTCTACGCCTCAGTCCGTGTGGATATTCGCCGCATCGGCCAGATTAAAGAAGGCGACAACATTTCCGGCAACCGCACCAAGGTTAAAGTCGTAAAAAACAAAATTGCCGCACCATTCCGCACTGCCGAATTTGACATCATGTACAACGAAGGCATTTCTAAACCAGGCGATGTTTTGGATCTTGGCGTCCAATACGGCATTCTAGAAAAATCCGGCGCCTTTATTAAATATAATGGTGAAACTTTAGGCCAAGGTCGCGAAGCCGTCAAAAAACTCTTCCGCGAAAATCCAAAACTCATGAATGAAATTGAAGCTAAAGTTCGCGATAAAGCCTCTAGCGAAGAATAACATGGAACATCCAGGAGAAATTTGGCAAGAAGCCGACTTTAACGGCGAAAGAATTGGCGGCATTGTACCGGCCGAGCTGGATTTAGACAAGGTCAAGCTTTTTATCGGCACCGCCGTGATGTTATATCGCTACAAAGACGGCGAAGTTGAATATCTTTTTCAGCACCGCTCCAAACTTTTAAAAGGCAATCCAGACAAATGGGACGTCTCGGCCGGCGGTCATGTTAATCTAAATGAACGCCGAACCGACTCCGCCGTGCGAGAAACTAAAGAAGAAATTGGCGCCACAATTGATGGCGATAAGTTAGAATTTGCCGCTGCATATTTGCGCTGGAAAGTTTTAGTAATTTTGTATTTTTACGACTGGACCGGCAAAGAAGACAATTTTCACTTTGATGACCAAGAAGTTGAAGAAGTCAAATGGGTGAAGTATAAAGACATTAAAGTATTCTCGCTAAATTTCAAACCAGGCTTAATGGATGACGTAGTATTTTTGTATTATTTAAAAGAATGGACCGCCAAAATTATTAAGAAATATGAAAATCACTAATCTAAAGCAGGGCGTCAAAAACCCAAACCGTGTGAATGTATTTGTAGACGACAAATATTCGTTTTCATTAGACCTTGCACAGGTGGTAGATTTTAAACTTAAAATCGGCCAGGAAATCACCGCAGAAAAATTAGCCGAACTCAAATCCGCCTCTGAATACGGCAAATTATATCAAAGAACGCTTGAATGGGTATTGACTAGACCTCGCTCAATCAGGGAAACTAGGGATTATCTATATAGAAAAATCAGAAGCTCTTTTGAAGGGGGTCCGGAGCCTGGCAAGGCGAGGAGTAGCGCTGGCCGCCCGTGGCGACGGGCCGGCCAGACGCGCCCCGAAAAAGATGCTTCTGATTTTTCAGATGAGATTATTTTTAAGTTAATTTCAAAAGGTTATTTAGATGATCAAAAATTTGCCGAGTATTACTGCGAAAACCGTTTCGTAAAAAAAGGCATTTCTAGAAAACGCCTCCGTATGGAACTAATTAAAAAAGGCATTACAAACGACATTATCGATCAGGTTTTAAGTAGGCGTAGTGACGAAGAAGAAATCACCAAAATCATCGCCAAAAAGCGCAAAAAATATGACGATGACAAACTTATTCAGTATCTTGTGCGTCAAGGTTTTGATTACCAGTTGGCGCAAAGCCTTGTTCGCGAAACGGATTCACAAAATTTGGAATAAAATCTTCGTGTTCAGCTCTTTCTTTTATGACTTTTTCTTCATCTTTTACAATTACTTTATAATCATTAACTTCCACAATTTCTTTACAGGAAACTGTCAATTCCGAATCAACTAAACTTTTAATAGGCGGCCTTTTTACAATAATTTGCTGCACTACAAAATCTTCGCTAGTCATTGTGTAGTTAGAAATTTTACCAAGCTTGGAGCCTTTTTTGGTTTCTACTTTTAGCCCCACTAAGTCAAAATTTAGTGCCAAAACTTTTGAAATTTTTATCACATCTTCAACACCGACTAATTCATCGATATTGTCTATTACCATACCATAATTAGAATACTCACGCACACTAGAAACATCCAAAATGTTTTCGTTTCTGTCTACCGGTGGGCCTGCTACTTTAAATGCTACAACTTTGAGCGTGTCTGGATCTACGATAATATCCGTGATATTCGCAATCATCCCACCAGCTTGTACACTCAGTATCGGCGTGCCAATTAGTTTTGAAGCGTAGATTAACATAAGTTTATTATAGCATCTTTTACATCGTAATCGCCAATTTTGGTGCGGCGTAGCGCCGTAAGGTATGCTCCCGTTCCCAGTTTCTCACCAATATCTTCCGCCAAGGTTCTAATATAAGTACCCGAACTCACATGGCACCGAATTTTTAAATCCGGATATTTGTAATCTAAAACCTCAATACTATAAATCGTCACTTTGCGCGTAGGTGTTTCAAAATCTTTACCTGCCCGAGCTAGTTTATAAGCCCTCTGCCCATTAATCTTCACCGCCGAATACTTCGGCACAGTTTGTTCAATCTCCCCCACGAAAGACTGCAAGGTAGATTCAAGAATGTCTTGGTTTGGGGGATTCCGGAGCGCGGCAGCGCGAGGGTTAGCGCGCTCGCCCTGTGGCGCTCGCCCCTTGGGACGCGAATTGCCAAAGGCAAACAGGCGCGAGCGACGCGACCCCAAACTAAGATATTCTTGAAATCCACTTTCATTCTTATTCGCGCCCCGAGTTGGATATAATTGAATCTCCCCTTCAGTATCTCCCGTGGTAGAAACATACCCAAGCTTCATTGTCGCTTCATATTCTTTATCCAGTTTCAAAAACTCTCCAGACTTTTTTGTCATTTTCCCAGAAAGCAAAATAAGAAGCCCAGTCGCAAATGGGTCTAGCGTGCCGGTGTGCCCAACTTTGACCTTGTGTCCAAATTCGTCACGAAGTTTTGCCCGCACCCGGGCTACCACCCCAAAACTTGAAATCCCCGCTGGTTTATCCACGAGAATAATCTGATCTTCCATAGGTATATTATATCACCGAGTAATGTGATACAATTTAATTATTAAACGGAGGAAATATATGAAAAAATATATTGCTGAATTTATCGGCACATTGTTTTTGGTGCTGATCGGCTGCGGCACCGCCATGGCGGTGGGTTGCGACCCAGCATCGGGTAGCGGTTACATTTTGACCGCATTTGCCTTTGGTTTAGGCCTTCTCACCATGGCCTACAGCATTGGCAACATCTCGGGTTGCCACATCAACCCAGCCGTATCGCTCGGTATGCTAATTAGCAAAAAAATCGGCTGGAAGGATTTTTGGTGCTACATCGTTGCGCAAGTTCTAGGCGCCTTAGCTGGTGCAGGTTTGCTTGCTCTCATCTTTAACGGTGCGGGTATTGCCGATACCACCGGTGCTTTTGGCTCCAACGGTTTAACCGGCGTAGGCGACAACGCCTGGATCGGGCTACTAGTAGAAATATTGCTCACTTTTGCATTTGTGATTTCTATCCTTGGCGTCACTTCAGACAAAGCCAAGCACGGCCATGTTGCAGGTATCGTAATTGCTTTCTCTCTAGTAGCAGTTCATATCTTGGGCATCGGCCTAACCGGTACTAGCGTCAACCCAGCTCGTTCGCTCGGGCCCGCCATTGTTTCAGCTATCGCTGGTAACGCCGCTCCAATCGGCGCAGTTTGGGTATTTATCGTTGGTCCGCTCGTAGGCGGCTTGCTCGCTGCATACGTTTATAGAATGCTAGAGCGTTGACCTCTTAACACAGATGTGATATAATTACACCCATGATAACAAAAGAGAATAAAGACAAGGCTATTGCCAAGGTCGCCCGCAATAAGGCAGACGTTGGTTCTCCTGAAGTACAAGTTTCTATTCTTACGGAGCGCATCAAAGAAGTGACTGAGCACGTCAAGAATAACAAACATGACTTTATGGCCAAAAGAGGTCTCATGCAGATGGTCGGGAAGCGTAAAAAACTTCTCAAATACCTAGAAGATACCGATTTTGAGCTATACAAGAAAACTGTCAAGAAGCTCGGCCTCAGAAAATAGTCCCAGCATTGAAAAACCCGCCAGTCTCCCTGGCGGGCTTTTTCTAGAAGGGTGATTTTGTAAGTTCTCTTTGAAATTCATCGAGGAACAACCCTATATCAGAGAATGACAAAGTATTTTCCCAAAGAGTAACATGTAGATTGGCTACGTTGAGCCTCTTTGGATTTAAATCCATCTTAAAGGCTTTCCCGTGTTCCGAGAAAAAACCCAAAGAGTTGAAAGAAGCCGAAACTCTCGCTATGAGATGTTGGTTTTTTTCATTTATGGCCTCTTCAGGCCTCGATTTTAGCTTTATGTCAATCGCGGTTACGATATGTTCATCATTACAATGAACATTGTAGTTGATAATGTTTATCATACTCGCCTCCTTTTTATGTAAAGTTCGTCAACTACCATCTACTATTATACCACACTTTGCCAAAAAAATCAAGTTTTGGTATAATAAGAGCAGGAAATTAACAATTGGGAAGACCGCAGATACGAGATAGGGGCTCATATCTGATGTTTTCCCAAGAAAGGATATTTTTTATGGAAATCATTAACCCTAACGGCAAAAAAACTACCAGGGTTTCAACAGAGTGGCTCGGACGTGAGCTCACCCTAGAGGTCAACAGAGTAGGTTTTCGCTCCACCTCTAGTGTTTTAGTCACCTACGGTGATACCGTGGTTTTAGGCTCTGTAGTAGTCGGCACCAAACCAGTGGTGCAAGATTTCTTCCCGCTCTCTATTGATTACGAAGAAAAATGGTACGCCGCCGGCAAAATTAGTGGTTCCCGCTTCATCAAAAGAGAGGGCAAACCTGCTGACGAAGCAGTTTTGGTTGGCCGTTTGATAGACCGCCCAATCAGGCCATTGTTCCCTAAGGGCTACCGTCAAGAGGTGCAGGTTGTTTGTACCGTTTTGTCTATGGACCCAAGCTTCCGCCCAGACTGTGTCGCTATGATTGCTGCCAGCTCTGCTCTGATGAATGCCGGTGTGCCTTTTGATGGCCCAGTTACTGGCGTCCGTATCGGTCAAATAGATGGGGAATTTAAAGCTTTCTTAAATCCCGAAGAAAGAGCTGCTTCTCCTCTAGACCTCGTAGTCGCCTGCAAAGATGGCAAGGTCATGATGGTAGAAGCCGGTGCCAACGAAGTTTCAGAAGAAACCATCATTGATGCTATGCGTTGGGCTATTAAGAATGTTCAACCAGTGCTAGATTTACAGAGGCAATTAGCTGATCAGGTTAAAGCTCCTGCCCAGGAATACGAGCTGGTTTTGCCAGACGAAGAAGTGCTAAAAGAAGTAGAAGATTGGACTAAAGGCAAATTCGGCTCCAAAGTTCGTGGCAATGTGATGGAGCGTGCCCAAATTCTAGATGAAATCAAATACGCCATGCACGATGAATTCGCGCTTTCTAAAGGTCAAGGCGACACCGACAACGAAAAAGTTGCTTGGTACGATGAAAACCTACGTGATGTTTACGATCAGGCTTTTGAATTAGCCGTTCACAAAGAGGTGCGCCGCGGTATTGTCGAGGAAGGCACCCGCCCAGATGGCCGCAAATTGGACGAAGTTCGCCCACTCAGCTCCCAGGTTGGTATTTTACCTCGCACGCACGGCTCTTCACTCTTTACCCGTGGTGTGACCCAAGCTATGAATATCGTGACCCTCGCTCCATTGAGCTATTCCCAAGAGGTAGACACCATGGAAGTTTCCGAGGGCAAACGCCGCTACATGCATCATTACAACGCGCCTAGCTATACCGTAGGCGAGCCAGGTCGTATCGGTTCCCCGGGTCGCCGCGAAATCGGTCACGGCTATCTTGCCGAACGCGCCCTTATCCCAGTACTTCCTAGCGAGGAAGAATTCCCTTACGCTATTCGTAGCGTCACCGAAATCATGTCTCAAAATGGCTCCACCTCTATGGCTGCCACTTGTTCCTCCTGTATGGCTTTGATGGACGCCGGCGTGCCAATCAAGCGCCCAGTTTCTGGCGTAGCCATGGGTCTCATGGTGGATGTACCTAAAGGCACCGAAATCACGGCGAAAGATATTGACAAAGCTTACGTCCTTACTGACCTCATGGATGCCGAAGATTTTGCTGGCGACATGGACTTCAAAGTTACCGGCACCACCGAAGGCATCACTGCCCTCCAAATGGACATGAAAGTTCACGGCCTCCCTGTGGAAATCATGGAAAAGGCCCTCAAACAATCTCACGAAGGCCGCATGTTTATCTTAAAACACATCATCGATGTCATCCCAGAGCCACGAGCCGAAATCAGCAAATACGCCCCACAAATCGAAAAACTCATGATCAATCCTGATAAGATCGGTGCTGTTATCGGCAAAGGTGGCGAAATGATCAATAAAATCACTACCGAAACCGGCGCAGAGGTAGATATTGAAGATTCTGGTCTTGTTACTATTTCTGGTACTGACCCAGAAAAAATCAAAAAAGCCCTGGAATGGGTCAAATCACTTACCGAGGAGCCCGAAGTTGGTAAAATTTACGAAGGTACTGTAGCCACAATTAAAGATTTTGGCGCCTTTGTTACTATTCTTCCAGGAATTGATGGTATGCTTCACATTTCGCAAATCCGTGAAGGCAAACGCCTCAAATCCGTGGAAGAAGTCTTGCATGTTGGCGACAAAGTCAAAGTTCGCCTAGTCGCCATTGATCATGGCAAACTTTCGCTCACTATGCTCGGTATTTCATAAGCATTTGACACAGGGATTAAAAAGAGTACAATAGCCTACACAGTTAGTGTAGGCTAAAGTACTTTTAAAAGGAGGGGGACAATATGTCTGTGAAATTTTATTTTGTGCGCCATGGCGAATCCGAAGCTAATCTTAGAAATGAGTTTTATAACGATGAAGAGGCTGAGCTGACTGACCTCGGTCGTATCCAGGCCGCTAAAGTTGGGTGCGATTTAAAACACCTCGGCATAGATTTTAAGATCATTTTTTGCTCGCCGTATAAGCGAGCCATGGAAACCTGCAGGATTGCCTGCGAAAGAGCCGACATGAATTATGCTCTGGTTATAGTAGACGACCAGATCAGCGAGCGCAAGTTTGATGGTTTGGCCGGTACGCGCGCCACCAGAAAACAGCATCGTGCACTCTATTATTACGATTCTGAAGAGTCGGCAAAATGCGGAGTAGAATCCTTGGAGGATTTGGAGAATCGCGCCCGGGAGTTTATCATTAAAGTTTCTCAAAACTATCCAGATAGCAATATTTTGGTTTTTTCGCATGGAGCCTTTGGCCTGGCATTTCGCGCCGTGATTGAAGGTCGCCCGAAATCCGGCTACCTGTTTGACTACAAGCTGCTGAAAAACGGCGAAATCGCTATGTATGAATTCTAACAGACCAGCCCGGCGTCAGCCGGGTTTTTCTATGGTATAATATAGAGATGAATAAGATTCGTAATTTCTGTATTATTGCCCATATAGATCACGGCAAATCCACTCTTGCTGACCGCATGATGGAACTTACTGGCACCGTGGCAAAACGCGAAATGAAATCCCAACTCTTGGATTCTATGGAACTAGAACGCGAAAAGGGGATTACGATTAAACTCGCTCCAGTCACGATGCATTATAAAGGCTACACTCTAAATCTTATAGATACCCCAGGCCATGTGGATTTTAGCTACGAAGTCTCCCGCTCATTGCAAGCGGTAGAAACTGCCGTTTTAGTAGTGGACGCCACTCAAGGTATTCAGGCCCAAACTCTCGCCAATGTTTATTTGGCCTTAGAACAAGATCTTACTATCATTCCCGTAATAAACAAAATTGATCTCCCCGCTGCCGATGTAGAAAAAGTTAAAAAGGAAATCGTTAATTTACTTGGATGCTCTCCAGAGGACATTATCGGCGTTTCCGCCAAAACCGGCAAAAACGTAGAAAAAGTCCTGGATGAAATAATTATTAAAGGCCCAGCTCCAAAATAACTCTTGACAATCCCAACCATAACCACTATACTTATAACAGAGTGAGAGTTTAATAAACATTGGCTAAATAAAACACACAGGTCATACATTAAATAATTGGGATACAAAAATAGGTGTTTAGATTTTTAACACAAAAGAAATTAAGCCTAGGGCTCATCGTTTTGAGTTCGGCTTTTTGTTTTGTTTCATTTGTTTTCGCTGCTGTTTGTTCTGTTCTGTTTCTTTCACCCTCTACTCATGCTTACAGCCTCTCAATCTCTGCAGATGATGTCTACGTAGAAATCACTAGTGGTAAAACTTCAGTAAAAGAAGCAGAAATAGAAGTAACTACTAACTGCCGTGCAGGCTATAACTTCAGTATCTCCACTACCACTAACCCATCACTTTATCTCAATGGTAACAGCAGTAATACTGCTACCTTTACGGCTGTAAATGGTACTAATGCCTTATCTAACTCCGCTAACCAAAACAAATGGGGTTATTACTACAACAGTAACCAATCCACAGTTCCTACAGACTCATCTACTTTCCTACCACTATCTACCGCCCAAACAACATTAAGAACTCCATCACAGACTGCATCCCCAAGTGCAGATATAAATGATGACTTTTCTATCTACTATGGCGTAAATGCTGGAGCTAGTGTAGTCCCAGGTCTATATTACATGGCTAATTCTGGTAAGATAAACTACTATGCTACTGCAGATACTAGTTGTGATGTTGTAAACATTGCCTATGATGGTAATAATGCTACTGCTGGTACTATGGGTGCATCCGGCACTGGTGTTATTCATACTGGGGTAAAGGATGGCGACACTATAGACCTCATTGCTTCTAACTTTAGTAAGACGGGTTATGGCTTTGCTGGCTGGAGCTTGGATCCAAATGCTGGAGCTAAACTCATAGACAACAATAGCTCCAATAATCCAGTAGTCTATGGCCCACAAGAAACAGTCACTCTCCCACAAGGCTTTACAAACAATGACACAGACAACGATGGCATAGTAAAACTCTATGCCGTCTGGATACCCAGCCAAGGTAACTTACAAGGTTGGACCGGTTGCGCCAACCTAGATACCGCTACTTATGATTCTACTACCGGCGCTCTAGACCTTACCAAAAACTCTGTCACTGCTCTTACAGACCAGCGTGACAACCAAGTTTATGCTATAGCTAGACTTGCAGACGGTAAATGTTGGATGATAGAAAACTTAAGACTAGATAACAACGCCACTACTCCAAACTGGGGCGATGACTTCTTAAGCCAAGGTTTTGGTGGTGTATTTACAGGCTTAGCTGCAGCAGAAGGACCATCATTATTTGCTAATGTCACCACTGCTAATAGTCTATATAGTACCGATGGCTCAAATAATACCATAAACATTGGCACATCAAGTGCGTTTTTATTTCCACGCTATAATAATACTAATACTAGCACTAGGGCTACTAACCCAACAGCAAATACAGAAGCAATGTATAGCTATGGTAACTATTACACCTGGGCGGCCGCCATTGCGGACACTACCTTTCACGCTACCAATAATCAATCCGTCACAGGGACTTCTATTTGCCCAGCAGGTTGGCACTTACCTACTGGTGGCATGGCTTATGCTTCTGGAAACACGAGTGGCGTAAATGTAACTGGAGATACTAGTACTTTCCGTGAATTCTATAATCTTGGTTACAAAATAATGAACGAAGTAAAAACTGCCTATGAAGATACGTCAAGCGCTGGTATATCTTATTACTCATCAAAAACCACCAACATAGCAGGCAATACCGCTACAAAAGCCTTCCGTAAATATCCTAACAATTTTGTTTATACTGGCATTATCTACAGCGGTTTGGTGAGCAATCGTGGTAGCAACGGCGGCTATTGGTCGTCTACTACTGACTACTCGTCCACCAACGCCTACGTCTTGTCCCTGACTTCGTCTAGCGTCCACCCAGGCACGACCAACCCCTATAGGTACCAAGGTAACTCAATCCGTTGTATCGCTTCAGACCCAGAAACCTTCACCCTGACCTACAACGCCAATGGCGGTTCAGGCACCCCTAGTTCTCAATCTACTACTGCTAACGGCCTTGCAACATTCACAGTTAGCAATACTACTCCTACCCGTTCTGGCTATACTTTTGCTGGCTGGATAGATGAAAAAGGAAACGAAGCTCAGCCAGGCGGAACATTTAGGACTAAAGACACCAATGCAGTGCTTTATGCAAGATGGACCAATAATAGCTGTAATCCATCCGCTACCACTATCGGCACAGGAAATAGCAGTACTGATGCAGTTTGTCTTCAGGATGTAAAGCTAAGTATGAAATCTAGCCTTCCTACAGCTACATCTACCACTGGCACCTATAACCTCATAGATGCACGTGATGGCCAGAGTTATACTGTAGCTAAACTCCCAGATGGTAATCTCTGGCTCACTAAGAACCTAAACTATGGTAGTAGCAGTGACACTCTACTTACTTCATATGATACAGACCTTCCATCAAATACTACCTTTATGTCTCCAGCATCTACTTCTACCTTCTCAACAGGAGTAGACTATTATACTACTCCTCAAATCCAGTCTAATGTTACAACCTATGGTGGTTATTATAGCTACGCTGCCGCAATTGCAAGTACTACAGCCTATAGCACGGCCAACCAAAACATTACTACTTCTATCTGCCCTAAAGGCTGGGATTTACCTACCTCAGCTAGTTACACTTATTTAAAGAATTCAGCTAGCCTAACAAATTATTCTAATGCTAGTGTAGCTCCATATAGCTTTACTTATGGTGGTTATAAAAATGGTGCTAATTTTACTAGCCAAACAACGCGTGGTGATTTATGGACTTCTTCTAACCTGTCTAAGAGCTATGGCCAAGAGTTGTACACTACTTCTGCGGGATTTAATGTTCTTGCTAACAATTCCATTAACTATAAATACTATGGTAAGACTGTCCGCTGCATAGCATCTAATGGTACTGCTACAGTTAATTACAATGCGAACGGAGGTAGCGGTACCATGGCTAGCCAATCGGGTGATATTAATTCAATCTCCATTAGTTCTAATACCTTCACTGCCCCAACTGGTTATTCATTTAAAAATTGGAACACGGCAGCTAATGGTTCTGGAACTACAGTTGCTGTGAGTGCTGCATTATCTTCCATTGCTTCAAATGGCGATACTATTACTCTTTATGCTCAATGGAATCCAATTTATAAGATTACATACGTAAATAACTGTGCCACATTTAACACTGGTTGTACTGCGTCTACTTCAAACGGTATTTCGGTTCTAAATATTATCCTATCAAACAATCCAAGCACCGGCACAGAAACAGGCACACTGGGTGCTACAAATGTCTGGACGCAAACTAATTATAAGATTACTTCCTGGAATACTGCCGCAGACGGTAGTGGCACAAGTTACGTGCCAAGCTCTACCTTCACAGTACCAACTGGCTCAGTCCCAGGTGATGGTATTACGCTCTATGCTCAATGGACTCCAACTTATACTATAGTCTTTGACGGCAATGGCGCCACCAATGCTATGACTGGTATGAGAAACTCTTCAGAATATTCTGTAAAATATACTAATGTAGGTGGAGGCGATGAAATAGAACTCCTTGCACCTAACTATTACAAGACAGGCTATGGTTTCGCAGGCTGGTCTTTTGATAGTTCAGCCACTCCAGATGGCTCTGCTACCATCTATGGCCCAAATGAAAGCATCATTGCTCCTACATCATCTACTCCAGGAGAAACTAAAACACTATATGCTGTATGGGTAGCTTCTGCTGGTAATATTCAAAATTGGTCTGGTTGTTCTAGCATGAGCGAAGGAGACGTCACTGCATTAACTGATCAACGTGATAATAATGTCTATACAGTAGGCAAACTAGAAGATGGTAATTGTTGGATGATGGAAAACCTAAGGCTCAGTAATAATACCAGCGCTCCAAACTGGGGCAATGACAACTTAAGCCAAGGTTTTGGTGGCGCATTTTCCGGCCTTGCTGCTTCAGAATCCGCCAACTTCTCCAATGTTACAACTGCAAATACCCTTTATAGCACCACTAATATCACTGGTAATAGTCAAGGCTATCGCTTCCCACGTTATAATAATTCCAACACCGCGTCTCTTCTTTCTAGCCCAACCAAGACTAGAAACTATGCCAATACTGCCAGCCCATCCAACTCAGGCACATATGAAGGCTCTACAGTCTATTCCTATGGAAACTACTACACCTGGAACGCTGCTATGGCTAGTACTGAGGGCTTCACCACTGAATCCGCTTCAGAAAGCGCAGGTACTTCCATTTGTCCAGCTGGCTGGCATCTACCTACTGGCGGAGCTAGTAACGGTACTAATGACTTTTATGATCTCACTACCACAATTTCTGGCACAGAACCAGAAACTGGCAGTACTAATTATAAGTATTGGGGCTCAGAAGCCACAGCCAAGCCAGTATATGATGCTTTAAAGAAGTTCCCTAATAACTTTGTTTGGTCTGGTTACTGGAATACCTCGTCTGCCAGCAGTCGTGGCAGCCGCGGGTGGTACTGGTCTACGTCCGTATTTAGTAGCACGGCTGCTTACTATTTGAACTACTACAGTGCCCGCGTCTACCCGGCTACCTACAACGACTATAGGTATCTCGGAAATTCGGTCCGTTGCATCTCCTCCACCTACAATATCAATCTCAGTGTATCCCAAGGGACGCTTGGCTCCACATCTACCACCGCCGCCTATGGGTCCACTACGCTAGGCACCATTACAAATCCAACCAGGGAAAGCGCAGTTAATACCTATAACTTTACCGGCTTTACCCTCCTTAGCTCTGCTACTGGCGCATCAGTATCTAGCACTGATACTATTAGCGTTGTCAGAACTACTCCATATGCATTTAAAGGTTGGTACGAATCCACGGCAGGAAGTAGCACTTTGATTGCTTCCAATGATACCACCCCAGCCCTGCAGGCTAGCACTACATACACTAATAGCGACAGTCAATGGACATATAAAACGGATAACACAGTAACACTATATGGCAAATGGGAGACCGGCACATCCGTTGTAGAACCAGCGATTCTCCCCACCATAACTCTAGCTGGGCATGAATGTGGTTGGTCGCTATCTAATACTGCAACAACGATTGATTACGCTTCGGGTGGAACAATTGGACTTATGAATAATATGGTACCTAGCAGACCACTCTACGGCGTCTGCATACCAATTCATTTTACTCTCGTCTTTGACGGCAATGGCGCAACCAACGCTACAACCGGTATGAGAAACTCATCTGGCTATACTGTAAAGTTTACAAATGTAGCACCCGAAAGTGAAGTAGAACTACTAGCGCCAAACTACTACAAAACAGACTATGGTTTTGCCGGTTGGAGCTTTTACGCTGACGGAACAGGCCAAACCTATGGGCCAAATGAAACTATAACGCTACCTAATGCCAGCACAATATCCACGCTCATTGATGCTAACAACACAGTTAAACTATATGCAAAATGGGTCCAATCTGCCGGCACAATGCAAAATTGGAATGGTTGCGACAGTATGAGTATAGGCAATGTCACAGCACTCACGGATTCACGTGATAATAGCGTTTATACAGTAGGCAAGTTGGTAGACGGAAGTTGCTGGATGATGGAAAACTTAAGATTAGATGCCGCAAATTCAAGTAACAGCGCACTCGCTCAAGATTTTGGCGGAGTATTTACAGGACTAGCTAATTCAGAATCTGCTAATTTTGCTAATTCTACTACTGCAAATAGTAAATACAGCACAAGTAATATTACGGGCGCAAATCAAGGTTATCGCATTCCACGCTATAACAATACTAATACCGCCTCATTACAAACCAATCCATCTTACACAAGAGACTACACAGATCCTACTAGCCCAACTGAAAGTGGAACATACCCAACCTCCAATGTATATTCATATGGTAATTACTATAACTGGCCAGCAGTAATAGCAAGCACTCTTAACTATACTACTGTCAATACTCACACTAACACATCTATTTGTCCAATTGGCTGGAGACTCCCTTACGGACCATCAAACTTCAATAATAGTTATAATGATTATTATGAACTAACTACAACAATATCAAACTTAGAGCTAAGTAGTGATAATTTTTGGGATGGCAATGATGCCGAACTTGTTTTAAGGGCTCTCAAATCCTATCCAAATAATTTCGTCTATTCTGGTGAAATATCAGGACAAACGTATTACGAACGTAGTACTGGTTTCCAATATTGGACTGGAACCAGCGATAGTACTAATGTTGTAAACACGCTGTGGTACGATGGAGATTCTCTTGTTCCAGCCGTTGATTATGCTTCTTCTAAATATCTTGGGTTTTCTGCTCGTTGCGTTGCTGCAAAGGGAATAAACTACCATGCGAATGGAAGTAACGTACAAGGTACTATGGGTATACAACAAGCGGGCAATAATCAGCAAGTCACACTCCTCGCTTCTAATTTCTCGCGCTCTGGTTATGGCTTTGCTGGCTGGAGCACGGATCCTAATGCTCAGCCTGGTGGCTCTTCTACTATTTACGGTCCAAACGAAACCATCACCACCGCCTCTAACTTTACCACCACTGGCCTCACTCTCTATGCCGTCTGGGTTCAATCTGCCAGCAACCTACAAAACTGGAACGGTTGTGATAGTATGAGTATAGGTGACGTCACCGCTCTCACAGATACACGTGATAGTAATGTTTATACTGTAGGCAAACTTGCCGATGGTAATTGCTGGATGATGGAAAACTTAAGACTAGATGCTGCTAATTCTGCAAACAGTTCGTTAGCACAAGGTTTTGGTGGGGTGTTTACTGGGCTCGCTAATTCTGAACAGCTTGCAAATTTCACAAATGTCACTACGGCAAATAGTAAATATAGTACAACTAATATAACTGGCAATTATCAATCATATCGCTTCCCACGGTATAATAATATTAACACCGCGTCAAGAGCATCATCTCCAACTAGTGGCAACAATAATATTTATAGTTATGGTAATTACTATACCTGGGCTGCAGCTATGGCAAATACAAACATATTAAATACCAGAACAGAATCTGAACGCGCAAGAACTTCCATTTGTCCAGCTGGTTGGAGACTCCCGACCGGCGGTGATTATAAAACAGGAACAAATGATTTTTACATTCTAACAAAAACAATATCTGGAACAGAGCCAGGCGAATATGGGTACTGGGAAGAAGAAGCGGATGACGACGTAGATGCCGTATTGCAGCCTCTTACCTCATATCCAAATAATTATATCTATTCAGGGTTCATATATGATAATATTGTAAGATCACGTAACGATTCTGGTGAATTATGGTCTACGTCCGCCCAGGGGGGTGCATACAACCTGTCCTATGGATCAGGTTCCGTTGATCCTGCGAATGCATTCGAAAGAGATAAATATCATGGTCTCCCTATTCGTTGCATCATAAGTCCACCCAGAATCACCGACCTCACTTACATGCAAGATTTTGCATCACTAGGCGATGATGACAAAGCTTCAGTATTAGACTCTATGATTACAGACCAGCAATACCAACTCACAGATTCCCGCGATGGTAAAACATATTGGATTTCTAAGCTCCAAGACGGTCATGTTTGGATGACGCAAAACTTAGACCTAGACCTAGGCGTGAATACACTAACTCATAATAGCACCACGCTCTATCATGATGATACAGATTTAGGTTGGGGTACAGACACTGCTACACAAAACTGGACTCCAGTTAACGCCACCCAGACCGTAACTTATGATAGCAATATGAAAGGCACATTCACTTCGCTAGGCACTACTGCCACGGATGATACCGTTCCTAAATCTTTAGACGTAGGTGATTGGTATTATGCGGGTTACGACGGCACTACATTGCTTACTTCTACTATAGTAAACTATCTTACCAGTGACAATAGGACTAATATTAACGGAGTTGTAACCGTAAATGATGGTAGCGGTAATGATTATTTTTCTACTGCCCCATTTTCCATTAACGGAAACCATGGCCATCTAGGCAATTATTACAACTGGACTGCCGCAGTGGCCAGCAATAATACATCTAGCTATACCAGTTATACTCTTAGTAATATAGCCAATAACCCCCAAAACTCCATTTGTCCTGCTGGTTGGAGACTACCTACTATTACCAGTGCTAGTCCAACCTATAATACTGCAGGTTCTAAGAATGAATTTGCCAGACTAGCTAATCTATATGCAAATTATGTGGGTAATACAAGTATTAGTTCGGCTGGGCTTGAAGCTACGCCTTTATTCTTCGCCCGAAGTGGCGGCATCAACGGTAGTTCGCTCAACCTTTCTGGCTTCCAAGGATATTACTGGTCCAGTACGGTCATCAGCAATACTAACACATCTACCTTCATGCTCGGCGCTACCATTGTGAGTCCGCAGGCTGGCGGCAATCGTTACGCCGGTAGATCCGTTCGCTGTCTCGTCCGCTAACCCACTGCATTACAATGTAATACAAAAACCACCACTATATATTGTATATACCATCCAGAATCAGCGTAGACGCTATTCCGGGTGTGTTATAATACTCCTATGACCAGAGCGCTGATTTTTGATTCTTATTTCGACGATTACCGTGGCGTAGTATTATATGTCCGGATTTTTGATGGCGAAATTGCCAAAAATGCCGAAATAGTAATGATGGCCGCCGGCACCAAAGGCCTAGCTTTAGAAGTCGGCATTTTAACTCCCAAAATGACTCCAAAAGACAGCTTAACTCAGGGTGAAATTGGCTACATTGTTACTAACCTTAAAACCACCCGCGAAGCTAAAGTTGGCGACACCGTCACCCTGGCAAAAGATCCCGCTAGCACCCCACTTCCCGGTTATAAAAACGTACTTCCTTTTGTTTATGCCGGCTTTTTCCCAGTTAGTAACGATCAATACAAAGAACTAAAAGAAGCCGTGGAAAAGCTCAGCCTCAGCGATTCGGCCCTTAAATACGAGCCAGAAAACTCCCCAGTTTTAGGTTTTGGTCTGCGTATCGGGTTTTTGGGCCTCCTCCACATGGATATTATTAAAGAGCGTTTGGAGCGCGAGTTTAATCTAGATCTAATCGTTACCAACCCCTCCACTAACTACGAAGTCATCATGGAAAACAGCGAAGTCACCGAGATCAAGTCCGCCGCAGATCTCCCAGACCCATCCAGTATTAAAGAAATCCGCGAACCATGGGTCAAAGGCGAAATCATCCTGCCCAAAAACATGATTGGCAACGTCCTAAATCTGATTAACGAAAAACGTGGCCACCAAACTAACCTTTCTTACATAGAAGATCGCGCCGTGATAGATTTTGAAGCTCCTATGGCCAACCTCCTCACTGATTTTTACGACCAGCTTAAATCCGCCACCTCAGGCTACGCTTCATTTAACTACGAATTGAACGGTTACAAACCCGAAGATTTAGTCCGTGTAGATTTTCTAGTCGGCGGCCATAGAATTGACTCGCTTTCCGTAATGGCTCACCGCGCCGAAGCCGAAGGTATCGGTCGCGAAGTCACCAAAAAACTAAAAGAAGTTATCCCGCGCCAAAACTACGAAGTTGCCCTGCAGGCCGCTATCGGTTCTCGTATTATCGCTCGTGAAACCATCGGCGCCTACCGTAAAGACGTCACTGTCAAAATTCACACTGGCGACCGCGACCGCAAAGCTAAACTCCTAGAAAAGCAAAAACGCGGCAAAGCCCGCATGAAACGTTTTGGCAAAATCGACATCCCATCCGAAGCCTTCACCGTGATGCTAAAGCGCGACTAATTATGATATAATCATATTATGAAAAAATATCTTCTTATAGCGACTGTTTTCTTGGCCGGTCTTATTAGTTTGCCCGCATTTGCTATTTCCGATGTTCAAAAATCCTCCATTACCGATAATTGCTCCACTATTAAAGAAAATCTTGAAAAAATCCAAAAATCCGATGCTCGCGCCAGAGTTTATTTAGGTAGCTACTACGAAGTAATTCTCACTAAGTTTATTACACCCCTAAATGTTCGTTTAGTAGAAAACAACCTCTCTACCGCCGATTTAGTAGAGAATCAAAACGAATTTGCCGATGCTAAAAGCGTTTTTACTAATGACTATATTAGCTACCAGCAGCATCTTGAAGATCTTGTTACTATTGACTGCAAATCTGAGCCCGAGGCCTTTTACGACAAACTCATCAAAGTCCGCCAAAAACGTAAAATCATGGAACAAGATGTTCTTAAACTCCGCACCCTCATTTCCCAGCATATTAAATTAGTTGATGGTATTAAAGGAAAACTCTAATGGAAGAAGTAGATCGTCCAGAGAAAAAACCAAGTGGCGCCCGCAACCTAGTCGTGTTAGGTATTTTGGCATCTGTGATTGCTATTTTGACTACCAGTATTTCACTCATGATTTATCATAATTCCGGCGATATTTATCTAGACCGTTCTCGTCCCGGCTTTTTGCCAGACGAAGAAGAAATTGAAGAAGGCGGTGACAAAGAAGAAGAATATCTTTTTGAAAAAACCGGTAAACTAGAAATCAAAGATATTGAAGAATATTTAGAAAAACTAAATAGCGAAGTTAAAGCCATTGATTCCTATGAAAAACCTTTTAGCGCGGACGTTTTATCCGACGAACACCTAGGAATCTCTGATTAACTTGATTTTTTAACCAGAAGGATTTATATTTAAAGTATGAAAAATAGTAAAGTCAGTACCAAAACCAAAGTTATCTGGGCCTTTGCTTTTGTCATTTTTGGCCTCGGCGCAATATTCGCTATTTGCGACCTTAACCACACTGTTAGTGAAATCTCTAGTTTATCTATTTCCAAAACACCCGAAGCAATTTTGGCTAGTAGCAATGTTACCGATGGCGGCAATGTTACATTGCCCATCGCCTACTACGACCAAAAATCAGATGAATGTGTAGATTTATACAACGCAGATTTAAGTTCTGCGCTTTATTCGCGCCAGTTTGAGTGGTCCAGTTGTGGCTATTATAATAAAGCTTTGGAGCCAGGTATCGTTGATTATTATCTTAGCGAAGATTATTTACCAGTAGCAAAAGGTGGGGAATTAACCTCCAACCGCGGTTTAACCGATTTAACTCGTTGGTTTAGTAATGTCGCCGGCAAAAGCCAAAGTTATACCGGCAATATTTCAATTAGCTACGTTGGTACGGAGTTTTCTTATGAAAATGACAATTTCTATCCACTAGACGATATTACGTTTAGTGCTGGCGACAGAGTTAATACCGATGGCCACAATCATCTATTTACCATGAGTTTTGCCGTACCGTTTACGCTTCTAAAAAGTGGTGAAGAAAGTTTTGAAATCACTGCTGATGACGATACTTTTGTGTATGTCGGGAATGAACTTGCCATTGATATGGGCGGCATCCACGATGCCGAAACCGGTAAATTATTAATTAGCGAATCCGGCGAAGTCTATACCGCCATTGGCGACCAAGAGTTTGCCTATTCCGGTGCTGATGTCAGTAGTAATAGTTCCATTATTCGCATCTTCCACGCCGACCGCGACTCAAGCGATTCTGTTTTCAAAATTAAATTCAAAAACATGAGTCTAAACATTATTGAATCTCAACTTGCCGGTGCCGACAACGTCCAGATCGCTTACGACCCTACCGATCCTACCTATGTTGGTCCGCTTGGAAAAACTACCGTGACTAAACCAGACACCACCAGGGAATACATCGTCATCGCTACGATTGAAGTTGTGATGCTAGTAGTATTCGCAATCTTCGCTACCTTCTTTGCCCGCTCTATTATAAAACATCGCGAAAACTAATTATTTACGTGGTTTTGTAATATTTGCTCCGCGCCCATAATCTGGCAAGATAATTTTGTGTTTTTTTCCATTGTGGTCGTATAGTGGGATGTTTAATTCGTGCGCCAAAGTATTTACTACACTTGCACCAATGCGAAGTCCCGTAAAAGAACCCGGGCCAGACATATAAGTTATTTCTGTAATATCTTTAAAATCCCCACCATTTTCCTGTAATTTTTCGTGCATATATTCTAGCAATTTTTCTGCTAAATCGTTAGCAAACGTATAACGATATTCTTTGCCATCAATTTTTAAAATAGTTTCGGGCGACGATGTGTCAAGATATATTTTCATAATTTACCTCCCGCGTGTCATCGTCATTATAATTAATTGTAATCTTAATATGATTTTCTGGCAAAATATCTTGTACCGATTCGCTCCATTCCAGCACGATGATATTTTTAGGATTAGCGATTTTTTCTTCCAAATCTTCACTCATCAGCCCGGGTTCATTCAGCCGATAAAAATCATAATGCACTAAACTCCCACCTGGTCTAGCATAAGTTTTAGAAATCGTAAAACTCGGGCTAGTCACGGCTTCTTTTACGCCAAGCCCTTCGGCCAGTCCGCGCACAAATGTAGTTTTACCAGCCCCCACATCGCCCACTAACTCTATCACTATAGCCTCATTCTCTCGTGGTTTTAATGTGTCAGCAAAATCCCGCCCACATTTTATCATTTCTTGCTCTGAGCTGATATTCATTGTATAATTATACCATGAATATCTATATTTCTGGAATCTCTGGTACTGGCATGGGGCCACTCGCCCTCATGGCTAAATCAGCAGGTTTTAACGTTTTTGGCTCCGATTTAAAAAAGGGTGCTATTCTTGGCGAACTAGAAAACGCCGGCATAGAAGTTAAAATTGGCCCACAAAACGGCGAATTCTTTAAACAAAAATTGCAAGACGGCATTGATTGGTTCGTTTACACATCCGCTCTTCCAGAAACTCACCCCGAACTAATGCTCGCTAAAGAAAACAACATCAAATCCACCAAACGCGATGATTTCACTGCCTTTTTAGTTGATGAACTAGGCCTAAAAATGGTCGCCGTAGCCGGCACCCACGGCAAAACTACCACTACTGCCATGATTATTTGGGCCGCTCTCAAAATGAGATTGCCAGTTTCTTATATCGTAGGCACCACTTTAGGTTTCGCCCCCAGCGGTGCTTATAAAAAAGGTGACGAATATTTTATTTATGAAGCTGACGAATATGATCGCAACTTCCTTAAATTTCATCCATGGCTTGCCGTTATTCCATCGGTTTCCTATGACCACCCAGATATTTATAAAACCGAAGCAGAATATGTCGCAGCTTTTGAGCAATTTGAATCTCAAAGTAACAAAGTCATCAAAACCGGCCTCGCCAGCAACCGATTCAGCCTCGCTGGAGAAGTACGGCGTGAAGACGCTGGTCTCGCCGCCGCCGCAATTTGCGAGATGGATCTCGCCGCCGGGGAACCAGAAATTATTAGTGTTCTAAATGAGTTCCCAGGCGTAGGCAGAAGGTTTGAAAAAATCCGTGATGGTCTGTATTCTGATTATGCTCACCATCCAGAAGAAATCGCCGCAACTTTAGGCATCGCAAGGGAAGAATGTAAGCGCTTAAACAAAAAAGGCGTAATTGCGATTTACGAACCTCACCAAAACTCGCGTCAGCACGAAGTACGCTCTGGCTATAAATCTGCCTTTAATGCTGCCGACAAAGTTTTCTGGCTTCCTACTTACCTCACCCGCGAAGATGAAAATCTTACTATCCTCACGCCAGACGATTTTATTAAAGATTTAGAAAACATCTCTGCGAAACCCGCCGAGCTAGGCGACAAACTAAAACAAACCATCAAAAAGTACTGCGACGAGAATTATTTAGTACTTCTTATGACCGCCGGCCCTGCCGACAGCTGGCTACGTAAAAACTTTTAGAATCTTTGTGATACTTCTTGCAACATTGTAATATCTAAGCTTAATTCTTTGGTCTCATCATCTGCTCTGCTACCGCCCCATAAATAAAGCGTTGGATCAAAGTTGATGATTTCGGATGGAATCATCGAATTAGCGCCCGTTGCCGAGCCATAAGTACGGTTTGCTGTTAAGCTGTTCGCAATCACAGCACCATTAATAACTAGCTGATTAGAATTCCTTATGTCATTAATATTATCCGAATTACAAGTTTTTACATTTTCGTCAGCCACTAACAAAGCGTCAATTCTTTTTACGCCGCAGTCAATCACAATATTCTTTGCGTAAATCACGAGCTTTGGCATATCTTCTAGTTTAGTATAACCAGTCGCTACATCATAGATTAAATCATGACTAATAGTAATAGTTTTGTCAGAATGCACTACTTGTATAGTGCCAAACGTGACAAATCCGCCGTTCGCTTCATTAGAAACAGTCAAATCATCAGCGCTGTAATAATAATATTTATTGGTATCCTCTATTTTATATCTATCATCATTTAGGATAGTAAGTGTTTCGTCGTAATAATTTGGTTTGCTATCAACAACGAATTTATTCTTAATGGATTCTTTGTCCTTGTTGGCACTACTAGAAGCAGTAGATGCGCCAAGAGCACCTACGGCCCCGCCACTACAATCAGCATTAGCGAAGGTCAGAGTACTGCGGTGACACATTGAAGTCTTAAACTCAATATTCCCGCCCACGCCAGTATGACTAGCAACAACTGCGTTATTACCAGGTCCATCGTCTGGATGATAACTCGGCCAAAGATTATCGCCAATCAATTCACTATAACCTAGGGCTGCTCCACTGGTCAGTCCTTTAACTGTACCGCCAGAAATCACGCCTAGCTCACCCCACGAGCCAAAGACATAATTATTGTCATTTCCAGTGTGAATGCTATAATTTGTCAGTCCTGCAAGATTATTTTTGACACTAGTACTAGTGGTAATTTTATCGCTTGAATAAATATTGCCGCCCCAAATCTGAATAGAAGGTTTCTTTGAAATCGGATAACACTTAGAGGCAGAAATATTCCATTTTTTATCTCCTTCTTTGTCTAAGTTTGTGTCAGCTCCGCTTGTAGATGGATAATTTGCAACCGCCACACAAATCGTTGAACCAGCTTTTAAATCTTGGGCGTAAAAATTGGCTTTCAGCTCATTGTGCTCTCTCTCCAAATCATTTTTAGAATCCCAAGCATCCTTAAAACCACACTGCGTTTGGTTATTTGGTAAACCATAATAACTACAAAGGTCCGCATCTCTTCCATTTGGGTTTGACCATCCGCTATTACCAGCTCTTTGGTCTGGGGCGCTCGGATAATAGACAATCAGTTTTATAACTGGGTTAGGAACTTTTGTAGCATAAGGTTCGTCCGGGCTAGTTTCTGTATTCGTCTTTTTGATAATATCTATATCGAAATAAACTGTGCTTTCCTCTCCAGCGGGAATTGAAGCGTCTTCAGGATTAGTTATTTCTGAACTAGTTGTATAATTATAAGGCACACGAGCATAAGCTGTGCTGCTTTTATCTTTAGTTTTTACAGTCCCTAGATTTCCATCATTATTAGTAAATACTACTTGACCTGGTGTTGTTAAGACGGTGGCATTTAAGTTTGTAATAGCTCGCTCATCAGTACTCATACCAGCATCGCTTCCTAAAACGGTATAATCATTTTGTTCAGACTTTCTAGTAGTATCACCTGGTGTCGCAATGTGATTTTTTATCAGAATAACGCTAGAATCACTAAACTTATTATCTTTTACGCGTTGTACACTGAATGCATTATTCCAATTCTTCAATTTAGAGCTTTTATAATTGTTAAACATGGTTCCAAGCGTGGACGTACTATTTGTCCCACTGGTGGGGTAAATAGAGCCCACCGTTTCTCCGTCTCTTTCCTCAATTCGCATTTTTTGCGGTTTTAGATTATAAGTGTATTGCAAAATCGGATTATAAGTTGCACGATAAACTAGTTTATCGCCAGGTTTTGCATAAACCAATGTCCTAAAAGTATTGTATTTTGAAACGCTAGTATTCTTTACCTCCATCTTGATAAATGCACTACTTTCGCTATCGCCGTTATTATCTGAACTTGGGTCATCTGGTTCAGGAGGATCATCCGGTTGAGCATTGCCTAAGGCAGACACGCAGACTTCAGTAATGATATCGGTTTTATTTGCAGTATTGTTAGAATCGAATCTAAGTTGTTCGCACACCACCATACCAGGGTAAAGTTTAAGTTGAGCACTTTGGGAAACATTTTTTTCTGACTCATTAAAAGTTCCATGTTTGACATCGCTATTATTTGCTATTGCTCTATCACCAGTAGTTAAATTTGAAGTACGCGATACATTAAATGTTGAAGAACCAGTATCGCCATTGCGCTTCATTGCGTGCGTAAACGTCACCAAACAACCGTTAACACAATCTTTGATAGTAACAGTTATAGACTTATCGCTTTTTCGGTATTCCATTTTACTATTTGCATCTCCAGAAACATTAGACTTGCCTTCGAACGAGGCGGATTTAACTTTAGCGCAAGCCGAAACTTGTTTATAGCTGTCTACGCTATTATCTGGTCTAAACTCTAAATAATAACAGTAGCTTTTACCAGGCGAAAGCTTTTGGGCTTGTCCTGCGTTTTTTGCCCCAATAATATAAACATTATCTGCGTACTGGTCCGAACTTAATTCTTTACTGGTTGTATATCCAGACCAGGAAATGTCACCATCGTCTATTTTAGTACCAGTCCTATATTTTGTTTTCCCAGTGCCAGCCTGTGTCCTTAACTTAATCCAAAAATACGCGTTACACCCTTCGTCAGAACAACTTAATTCAATTGATGCGCTTTTATTATTACTCGAACCACTAATCCAACCAGTTTGATCGTTGCCATCTCCAGAAGAATCACCATAGTTTTTAGTTTTAGCTACATAAGCTTGGGCTTCAAAAGTAGGTTCATAAACTGCACAGACTGTGCCGCTTTCGCTGACACTATTTACAGAATAGTCGGCACTCGTAGCTAATTGGCTAGCGTAGCTCTTACAACCATCTTTACTGTTGGAACTTGCACTATACCAACCTCTAAAAATATATCCATCGAATGTCGGTCTAGTTAGTTTTAAACTTCCACCAGGTTTAATTATTTTTGGTGCATTAGAAATTTGGTTGCCGTCGTTTAGAAAAACTTTATTAGTTGTAACAGCATAAGCATTTATTTTTACGCTACTTTGATAGTTTAATTCAATGAAGGCATCAGAAGATGCACGGTTTATTCCTGGCGCACCACAGTTGTTTCCTCCGCCGTCACATCTATTAATAGTTATTATATTTCCACTTAAAGAATCTTTAACTGCATAGTTTGAAGTAATGCCATAAGAAGACGTGGTCAAAGCGCCAGTGTGTAGTGATACTGTCACATAATTCTCCTCCAAATCAGATGCATTGCCATATATCATTTTAGATATTTGTTTAGTTGATCCGCCTTCCATAGTCCCGTACATAGATGAGTTAATTGGGCAACCAGTTTGCTGCGCGCAAAACCCAATCACTTTGTTGTAGTCATTTGTGTTGTTTTTACCATTCAGGACTGTTCTATAGTCAACTGCGGTCCAAGTCGTATCTTCATATTGATCCCATATTATTCTAGTAGTAGTTTTGAATTTTAAACTAGTTGCACCTTTTATTTTATCTGCATCTAGTTTTGATTCATCAACTTTAATCCTAAGACCACCACGATAATAACCGGCTCCTGGCCAATAAGCCTGATATGTGGACACGCAATCATTTGTTGTGTCGATATTAATATTTACGTTTTCAGCGTCCGTAGTTGAGTTATATATGTATTCTTTGTACGTTTCCGCCTCTGTAGTTTTTCCGGGCGTGTAAATTGGCCAGTATCTCGTTACACCGTTACTGCCAAGAGCTTTATCAATTGTTTGATATGTCGTGCCGCCATCTTTACTGACTTTGATACATGTTTTCACCCGAAAGGTTGCATTCGTCTCAACGGCAAAAACATTTATTTTAGATAATTCCATATTCAAAAATACAAAAGAAACCAACCCACATACTATATATATGCCAAATCTTGTTCGTTTTCTTAGACCTCCAGCATATTTTTGCATACTATAATATTATCATAACCATAATAAAAAATCTAGAAATAAGCATTACTTTTATTGGTTTTTTGCTCTGCCTGTGTTAATATAAATATATGCATAAGCATGTTGAAATGCTAAAATCTCAAAAACAAATGAGAGCATGGTTAGCATGTGGTGTTTTTGTTTCAGTTTTTTTTATTTGTTTTAGCTACCTTTCTCCTAAAACCTACGCAGATGATGAAATCGCCCTTACGGCCAATAGCTACTACAGCACGAAAACATGCGTCCAGGTTAAAAAAGACAATGGTAGTTATGGCTCTATAAATGATATTTTAGGTAGCGATGGTATAAAAAAAAATTGGCCTAATAATACTAGTATCACAAGTAACGATTACGCAAGTATTGATAAAACTAATGATTGTATTGTTACGAAAAAAGAATATGACAGCACAAATTACCTAGGTCACTATACAGTTGAAATTTTTGAGCCAGTACTAACAAAACTTGGCGGCGCTAAAGAACTGACATTTAAATTCACTTCTGAAATAGTCTGGAATCCTAATCAGGGAATTACTTGGTCGGCAGTAGACTATAGGACTATTTATAATAATGGTAGCGACAATCGAAATAGTAATAAATATAACGAAGTAGTTGGTTTTTGTGAAAACGCCGGTAATTGCCCAATCAACACCTCCATGGATGGCACCATGGAAACTGAAGAAAAAGTTAAAAAAATTGGCAATATTCAATATGGTAGAATTTTCCAAGCTGGATCAAAAGAAATAACTGTGTCAACCCATACTAATAGCGGCATTCAAAACCCATGGTTCGGGGTAACGAGTAACTATGCAGTTAATAATAGCTTTAAAGACAACGATACGGTTTATATATTACGATGCGATGGAGAAGGCGCGGACTGCGGTGTGGCTGGTCGCGAAAGAGCTTCTGCAGACGCGGTGATTAATGTGCTGTATCGTAGCTATATAAGGAATGAATTTTCCGGCCGTGCTCGCGTTCAAGAAGGCACTGGTTCATACGATTCAACTACAAATAAATCCAGTTCCGGGTATATCTTAGGAAAAAATGGTAGCGCAAATACTATCACTGTTAATTGTTCTAACACGGACGGCTGTAAAGCCAAGTTCTATTTCGACCTTAAAGCCGAAAAAGGTTCTGGCTCTGTGCCTTGGCAAATTCAAAAACGTAGTGCCACTAAAGACGCCACCAATTCTAATGGCGAAGCTATTTATAGTTGGTCTAATGTAAGTGGAAGCAAGTACAGTGGCCCCTCTACACCCAGTAGCAGCGGCACAAATGTGGTAGATTTCGAAAGCGCCTTAAATCCAGGCCAAACGGTTTGCTATAGAATAGTTTATTCTCAATTCACTGATGAATTTGCCACGGACAATGAAAAAGCAAGAACAGTAACTGCCTGTGCAAAATCAAATTCCGTAACTTTTTCTGGATATTCAAAAGTCATTTCCGGTAGCCAATCTGCAAGCACCGGCTGGAAAAACACCGGCAAAACTTCCAACACTGCCGAAAACACCGCCTGGTTGCAACTTAGTGGCTGTGATGACGGTTGTAGTGTAACTTGGCAACATGGCATTAAATCAGATCAAGGCCTAAGCTCTTCTACTACGAACTATAAAGTAACCACCAGGGGCAAGAGCGAAGGCGTCTTTCCTACTACTTCGCCACCTGAACACTCCGCGACTCTCTATACCGGCCAAATCTTGTGTCGCGGCCTCGAAATTGATAGCAAGTATTCATATAGCTCATCAGATGGTAGTGTTAGCGTAAGCACATCTTCCACCCGCGCCTGCGTCTATGCTATGGGCACAGCTGGCTCTACTATAGATATCAAAGCTAAAAAGAGCAGCTCCACTAGTTGGGTAGACGCTCCGGACGGCAATCCGATTTGGGCCAAACCTACAGATGTTATTGACTTAAAAGGCGAATACACGCCTAAGTATCAACGCGCTTATAATCGTACTCAGCCTTACACTGTAAAAATTGAGGGAACCGGGACCAGTACAATTTCCGTCAGTAATGACCCAAATGACAAAAAAACAATTCAACAAATGTTTGATAGCAAAGTCAGTCCAGGCTGGAATAATGCATTTTCCATTAAACTAAGTGGCAATCAAACTGCCTTTGACCAAGCCGAAAAAACTAACACTATCGGCAAAGCTGATAAGTATTCACTACAAAAAACCTACACTATTAGTTCTAGTGATACTGGCAAATCTATCACCGCCTCTGCACTCACCAACAATACAGATTCCACAAAAACCACACCAAAGCAAATCAACTTCACCTATTCTCCCGAAAGCCCAGGCGAAAGTATTGGAAAAAACCTTGTTGCCACTGTTAACCGTGATAGTATTTCCGACAATGCCTATATCAAAGTTCCTTACAACTTTATCAATACCACTAGTATTATAACCAGTGGCGAAAATATTGTTTATGCTGGGGAGTCAAAGGGCTTTAGATTTACAATTAACACTAATCCTCGCCAAAACAACACCACAGATGGCAAGTACGCTACCATTGTTAAGAATGCAAAATGGAAACTAGAGTTTTTCTATAATGGCGGCTCCATTTCATCCACCGAAAAAACCGGCACTCTCAACTCTAACAGCAAAGCCGAAGGTGTCAGTGCCGATAAAACCATCTCCATAAATATTCCAGATGTTATAGCTGGTACAGAAGTCTGCGTCCGTTCTGCGGTTTATCCTAAAGATAGCTTTAATGATACTAATCTCAAAACCAACGCCTACGATTCTGGTGACGCTAATTCCTGGGCCTATTCAGAACGCGTCTGCTTCATTGTCGCCAAAAGACCTTCTCTTCAAATTTGGGGTGGTAATGTTTACTCACGTGGGAGAATCGCTACCGGCACAAGTATCAAAAACAACCTTGCCGGCATCACGGATTATGATATAAGTACTAAAAACAATGACAACTACGTCTTTGGTTCATGGGGAGAACTTGGCATAATCGCCAGCGACAGAGTAACGGGCCTCGCTAGTGGCGCCGCCACTGGTCTTCCTCTCGGCAACCTTGAACGTACTAACGATACTTCTTTCTGCCATCGCAGCCCTCTTTCTTTCGCAAATATTAAATGTAAAGAGGGCGCCGTAGGCGTTATTGGTGCCTCTCCTTCTATAGCTAGTACCGACAAAGACAAGCAAGCCATCATTGACAAATTCTTTACTAGTGGCGAACCAAACATTTCCAGTGGCGCTATTGCTCTAAATGAAGCTAGCGAAAACTATTACCATAGTAGCGGAGACCTCACAGTAGAAACTAGCACTGTTTATAAAGGTGCTACTAAGGTAATTCATTCCGATGGGGACATCACGATAAACGGAAATATATATTATGATTCTGAGGGCAGTATGATTTTAAATGATATTCCAAAACTCGTAATTTATGCTGAAAACATTATTATCAACTGTGACGTCACTAATATAGATGCAATACTTGTGGCTAATCAAAATGTCAAAACCTGCCAATCGGATGACATTAATTCTCCAGACAATTCCAACCCGCTCACTATTAATGGTGCTGTCATCTCAAATAGCTTCACGCCAAATCGCACTTATGGTGCAGCCACTGGCATTAATTCTGTAGTCCCAGCTGAAATAATCAATTTTGATCCTACTCTCTATCTATGGGGTGGCAGCAAAGCGGATGACAATGAATCCATCCTTCTAGACACCACTTACATTCGCGAAGTCTCCCCAAGATACTAGTATGATATAATAAATGCATGAAATCTAGGAGTCAGTTTGTTTGTCAGCAATGCGGTGCTGCCTACTCTAAGTGGGTAGGTCAATGCACAAACTGCCAAGCCTGGAATTCTCTTACCGAAGAAATTATTGAATCTCCTGCTAATGTCAAATCCGCTCTGGCCAAAGGCGCCGTGTCCGGCAAAAAACTAAACTTTGTCAAAATTTCTACCATCACTCCATCCGATTCCAAAGCCAGACTTTCTACTGGTTTTTCTGATTTAAATACTGTGCTCGGCGGCGGTATTTTGCTAGGTTCAGTTTCTTTACTAGCTGGTCAGCCGGGCATTGGTAAATCCACTTTACTCATGCAAGTTTGTGCCGAAATCGCCAAGACTCGTTCAGTATTATATATTTCTGGCGAGGAATCGGCCGGCCAAGTCAAACTTCGCGCTGAAAGGCTCGGCGCCAAGTCCGATAAACTCAATTTTGCTTCCTCTACTTCCGGTAACGACATTGCCAAAACCATTGAAACCGGCGAATTTGATTTGGTGATTGTAGATTCTATCCAAACTCTCGCTATGAACGAAATCTCATCCGCTCCCGGCACCGTGTCGCAGGTTACAAATTGCGGTAATCTCATTATCCGCTCTGCTAAATCTACTGACACTGCCGTTATAATCGTTGGCCACGTTACCAAAGAAGGTACGCTTGCCGGGCCAAAAGTCCTAGAACATTTAGTAGATGTAGTATTAAACTTTGAAGGCGATCGCTACGGCGGGTTCAAAACTATCCGCGCCGTCAAAAACCGTTTTGGTTCTACTAATGAAGTCGCGATTTACGAGATGGTAAGTTCTGGCTTAAAAGAAGTTAAAAACCCGTCCGAAGCTCTGCTTGCCGAACGCACCAATACAGACGGCTCAATTATTTTAGCGACTTTAGAAGGAAATCGTCCAATTCTAGTAGAAATTCAAGCCCTTGCCACCAAGACAAATTTTGGTTATCCTAAACGCACTGCCAGCGGCTTTGATTTGAACCGTTTAAATCTGTTAATTGCCGTTTTGGAGCGCCGTACCAAACTTCATTTGTCCGACAAAGATATTTTTGTAAATGTGGTGGGCGGTATGAAACTTTCTGACTCCGCCGCTGACCTCGCTGTTTGTATGGCCATCGCTAGCGCCGTGGCCGGTCGCAAACTTGGCGAAGAATACGTAGTGTTTGGTGAAGTTGGCCTAGGTGGCGAAATCCGCTCCGCTTTCCGTGCTGACCAACGCATTGCCGAAGCTAAAAAACTAGGGTTCAAGCACGCCATCGCTCCCGCTACTATTCATGACAAATTTGTAATTCCAGCAAAAGACCTTCGCGAAACTTTAATTAAGTATGTTAAATGAAAATCTTAGGCATTGACCCGGGCATTGGTAGATGTGGTTTTGGACTTATAGAAACTTCCACCGGCACCACATCTAAAGCTCTTGATTATGGCATTGTTACTACCACCGTAGATGCGCCACTGCCTTCACGCCTAAAAGAACTCTACGATTCTTTAAATGAAGTTTTTGACCAAACCAAACCCGAAATCGTAGCCGTAGAAAAACTGTTTTTTTCTAAAAACATCACCACCGGCATAGCCGTAGCCGAAGCCCGCGGCATCGTGCTTTTGATTGCCGAACAAAAAGGCCTCACTACCTACGAATACTCTCCAAACGAAATCAAAAAAGCTCTAACCAGCTATGGCTCAGCTAGTAAATCACAAATGCAAGAAATGGTTCGCCTTCACTTAAATCTAGACCAAAAACCTAAACCCGACGATGCCGCCGATGCTCTCGCCGCCGCCATCACCTGCAGTTTTCTCTACCGCTCCGGCCCTAATAATAGCTATAAATTTTCTAACACTAGACACTAAACAAGCTTTTCATTTTGAGGACCGTAAGCTTGGCCGAGCGGCCTAGAGCGTGTCCGAAAAAGAAAAGCTTGTTTAGTGGTATAATATAAAACATGATAGCGCATTTAAAGGGCGAAGTAGTAGAAAAATTTGGTAATTCTTTGATTTTGGACGTTCACGGCGTAGGCTACGAAGTGATGGTCCCCACGCCAGATTTTGAAAATGCTAATTTAAAAGAAGAACGCAAGTTTTATACCTATCACAACATCCGCGAAAATGCCGAAGAACTCTACGGTTTTTCTAGTTTAATGGCTAAAAAGCTATTTGAACTATTGATTTCAGTTCAGGGTATTGGGCCAAAAGCTGGCATCGCAATTTTATCACTCGCCGATGCCGAGGAGGTTCGTAATGCCATCGCCAATGCCGACACCGCCTTTATTTCCAAAGCCTCCGGCGTGGGCAAAAAATCCGCCGAACGTCTCGTGGTAGATTTAAGAGACAAAGTTGGCATTCCATCTCACTACGGTGCCACCGAAGCTAAGTATATTAAAGCAAGCGAAGAACCAGACGAAGCCCTAGATGCCCTCATCGCTCTCGGTTTTCCATTAAAAGAAGCCACCGCCGCACTAGAAAAAGTGGATAAAACTTTGCCTACCGAAGAACGTATCAAATTGGCCTTGAAAAATTAAAATAAGTATGGTAAAATAACAGGTAATCGTTTAATAATAAAGGTAAAATATGAGTTTTTCTATTCTAAAAGAGATTGGTGATGCACAGAAGAAGAAAGCAGTAGTTGATGTTCGCTCTGGTGATACTGTGCGTGTCACGCAAAAAATCAAAGAGGGCAACAAATTTCGCTCTCAGACTTTTGAAGGTGTAGTTATCCGTGTAGATCGCAAAGATTCCCACACGGCTCGTATCGTTGTTCGCAAAGTTACTTCTGGTGTAGGCGTAGAAAAGTCCTACTTAATCCACTCACCATTAGTAGAAAAGATTGAGATCACTAAACGTTCCAAGGTCCGCCGCAACAATTTGAGCTACATGCGCAAACGCTCTGGTAAATCTGCTCGTCTTACTGGCAAAGATTTTGATCGCGCCGCTGTCAATGACGTTAGCGTAGCTGAAGAGCCAGCCGAAGAAGCACCAGCTGAAGCTCCTAAAGAAGAAACCCCAGCCGAAGCAGCCAAAGAAACCGAAGAACCTAAAACCGAAACCGCAGAATAATGGCAATTCTCGGGATTGATGAAGTTGGTCGCGGGCCCCTAGCGGGCCCGCTTGTTGTGGGCGCTGTAATTTTACCAGAAGACAAACCAGATTGGGTGCAAGATTTAAAAGATTCCAAAAGACTCACCGCCAAAAAACGCGCTGAACTTAGTGATATTATTTTAAACCAAGCTCCTGCTACCGGCCTAGGTTGGGTAAAGCCAAAAGAACTAGACGAAATCGGTATTTCCGCCGCCCTCGCACTTGCGACCAAAAGAGCCGTGAAGTCAGTTCAAAGCCTTCACGCGACTTTTAATCAGATAATAATTGACGGTAAAGTTAATTTTTTAAAGGGAACTGCACTCGCTAAATATGTTTCCACTATGCCAAAAGCCGATGATTTAATTAAGGAAGTTTCCGCCGCTTCTATCATTGCAAAAGTCGCTCGTGACAACTATATGATCAAGCTAGCCGAAAAGTATCCACAGTATGGTTTTGACCAACATGTCGGTTATGGCACCGCTAGACATATCGCTGCTATTCATGAATTTGGTATTACTCCTGAGCATCGCAAAAGTTTTGAGCCCATCAAAAGCATGGTCGGTTTCTCTCGCCCCACTAAAACTGTTGTAAAAAATACAACATCTATTGGTAATCGTGGCGAGCAAGCCGTAGTAGAAAAACTAATTAATGATGGTCACATAATTCTAGCCCGGAATTATAAAACCAAAATCGCTGAGGTTGATATTATCTCTATGCAAGATAATTATTTATATTTTACCGAAGTCAAATATCGCAAAAACAATAACTACGGTTCACCGCTCACTGCCATCACTAAAGACAAGCAAATTAAAATGCGTCGTGGCGCCGAAATGTTCATCAAAATTCACCCAGAGTACAAAAACCACGACATCATTCTCGCCGCCGCTGCCGTTTCTGGCGACGATTTTCAGGTAGATGATTGGTTTATGATTATCTAAACATTAAATTTAAATTCAACTACATCGCCATCTTGCATCACGTAGGTTTTGCCCTCAGTGCGAAGTTTGCCGGCTGCCTTCACCGCCTGCTCGCTCCCAAGAGTTTTTAAATCATCATAATTACAAACCGCTGCCGCGATAAAACCTCGCTCAAAATCTGTATGAATTGTGCCGGCCGCTTCAGGAGCCGTGGCGCCCTTCTTGATAGTCCAAGCTCGGCATTCTTTTTTTCCGGCCGTCAAAAATGACTGCAAACCAAGAGTTTTGTAAGCTGCCTTAATCAGCTCACCCAGAGCATCATCCTTTACGCCGTAGCTTTCCAAAAATTCTTTCCGCTCATTCCGGTCCATGCCAGACATTTCTTCTTCTAGTTTGGCATTTACAAAAATCGCTTCGCAGGGCTTAACAAGTTCCCTTAATTTATTTTGTAAATCCTGGTCGGTTAAACCATCCTCATCCACATTAAACATATAAATCACAGGTTTTTCAGTAAGGTACGGAATATTTTCATCCGCCGGATCTTTTTTGCGCTTAGCTTCTACTTTAGCCTTAGTCTCTTCATCCGCCAGTTGTAGTTCCAAATTAATAATATCAATATCATCCTTGGCTTGCGCCACAATATCTTCTTCAATTTTATTATCGGCTCGCACAATGTCATTATTTTTAAAAGCCCGCACCACGTGGCAAATTGCTTGGCATTCACGAATATGTGCGAGAAACTTATTACCCAGCCCCTCTCCTTTACTCGCTCCCGCTACTAGCCCAGCAATATCCACAAACTCTACCGTAGCCGGTACGACTTTGTTAGTTTCGTACATTTTAGCCAGCACTTCTAATCGCTCATCCGGTACCGGCACAATCCCGACATTTGGCTCAATCGTAGCAAAAGGATAATTCGCCGCAAGTGCCCCCGCATTTGTAAGCGCATTAAATAATGTAGATTTCCCCACATTCGGCAGCCCAACAATTCCAATCTTTAAATTCATATCTGTAATTATAACATATTTATTGTATAATTTAAGACATGGCTATCAGACAAGCAACAACCGAAGACATTCCCCGCATAGCGGAAATACTAGTTTTTTCAAAACGAAAAAACTATCGCTATATTTTCAAAAATGACGTTGCCTCGTTTACCGAATTGCAAGTTTATCCACTAGCAAAAAATCTTTTTGAAAACCCAAATCTCCTAAAAAACGTTTTTGTATATGATGATGAATTCGTTAAAGGGTTAATACGTATTGATGGCGCAGAAATCAAGGAACTTTATGTAGATCCATTTTTTGAAAGAAAAGGCATTGGCGGGAATTTATTAAATTATGCTATTTCCAATTATCATGTCCAAGAACTATGGGTTTTAGACAAAAACGAAAAAGCCAAAAACTTTTATTTAAAACATGGTTTTACCGAAACGAATCAAGTAAGGGAAGTACCAGAAGCACCGGGCTCTAAAATTACAGAAAGAAAAATGGCATTAGACCACTTAGCTAATCACTGACGCCATTTTCTCAATAAAATCACAAACTTTTGCGCAATCTAAATATTTTTATGGCATACATTCATTATGACAAAAGAATTGGTAGCACGTAAGGGAATACATTAAAGATTCTAGGCTATTTTTCCCTTAAATGCATAGTATCTCGTCTTATTGCCTCTAATTCTGCCAGGCTAGTTTTTCCATCATCCCATTTTGGTGGCAGAGAATGTTTGTTTGCTCTCATCGCTTTTCCAAAAGCTAGTGGATGAGCTTTCTTGGCCTCCATCGCCTCGCGATAGGCCCGCTCTTTTCTTCTGCCCCATATTTCCCTCTCTTCACTGTTACCTAAATCCTTAATCCTCCTCATCTCTCCGTATTGTTTTCTTTCCTCTGGTGTAGTGTAATCACCTATTTGTGAAGGTGTTTTTTCTTTCGCCACCTTTAAACTGAGATGAGCAAATTCGCTTTCAAATGCTGCACGAGCCGTAGCTGCCGGTATGTCGGCCCCATAGTGTTCCATATTCCATTCGTGCTCAGTTCGTCTCTCTAACTCTTCTGCACTTTTCCTGCGTTGTTCCTCAATATCTGGGTTACTAGATACTAAAGGATGTCGCCATTTTGTTTCTTGACTTCCTCTAAATGGAACTTCACTTACGCTATCCCAGCCCCCACTACTTCCGTCTCCGACATTTTCAGATTTATTACCTATTCCTTCTTGTTTGAACATATTATTCTCCTTTTTTATTATACACCTAACCCTTCGCACCACTCTTTAACTTTGCTCTCAAGCGCATCTTGGAAAAATCTAAATCCTTCTTTCCACTCGCCGCCCTTGGCATCTTTTTTCAAAAGTAAATCACTATCACCTAGTCCCGAAGTATGCGAAGTGCAAAACGGCAATACAGTCTTACCCGTAAAATCCATCGCCTTCACAAAATTATTAATCGGCCAGGCCGCAATGCCATACCAAATCGGGTATCCAATAATCACGCGGTCATATTCCTCCCAGCCTTCCACATCCGTACTTTCTAGCTTCATCTCGCGCTTTGCTTCATCATCGTGTTCGTGTGTCACCCTAGAGTCATCATTTGTCCAATCTAAATCTTCGGCAGTGTATCTAGTCTCTGGTACTACTTCAAAAATATCTGCCCCTAAATTCTCTGCTATCATCTCAGCGATCCTGCGGGTGTGCCCCTCAGCTGAATAATAAACAACTAATGTTTTCATAACTCCTCCTTTCTTTCATTTTAACATATTTGCAGATTTGTGATAAACTAAAAAGGTGAATAAAAGACTGCGAATCTTCGGTTGGCTACTAGCAGTGGTTATAGTTATCGCCACTGCTCTGATTGTTTTAAATCGCCAGTGGCTCAAAGATTTTTGGCACGGCATGAGCTACCAACCTTCTGCCGCCATGGCAGATATTCGCAGCAAACTTAATCTTACAGACCAAGGCACTTTTCTCTTTAATGCCTCCCAACCAGAATTAAACACTAGCGAGAGCTTCAATAGCTATTGCCGTACAGACGGTCAAGAAATCGCCGTGCTAGGTTGCTATACCGGAGACCGCATTTATATATATGATATTAATACCAGTGAGCTAAAAGGCATCCGCGAACTTACTACGGCCCACGAACTCCTTCACGCCGTATTCGCTAGGATGTCTAGTAGCGACAAAGAATCACTTCGCCAAGATCTAGACAAAACTTACCAAGCTAATCAAGACATCTTAAAATCAGACTTAGACACTTACGACGAAACCGAGCGCTATGAGGAGCTCTATGTTCGCGCCGGCACTGAAGTTAAAAAACTTCCAGACTCCCTAGAAAAACATTACGCTACCATTTTTAAAGACCAAGATCAAATCGTGGATTATTATAATAGCTATATTTCGGTTTTCCGCGCCCTAGAAGCCGAGCTAGATGCTCTTGCTACAGAAATGGACGCTCTATCTAACGAAATCACTGCCAAAACCGCCGAATATAAAGAAAGAGTTACAAACCTTAATAATAACATTACAGAATTTAATAACTGTGCCGCTTCCACAGAGTGTTATATGAGTCAATATGAGTTTTATTCTCGTCGTAATACCTTAGTCGCCGAACAAAATAATCTAGAATTCTTATACAACGAAATTAGCGCCCTTATAGATACCTACAATGTTAAGGTTGAAGCCTACAACGCAGATGTTCTTCAAACCCAAAAGCTCAACAAAATCATCAATTCAGCGCCAGCTGTCACAGAAGAATTATGAAACTAAGAAACCGGCGCATTATTGTGATATTATTTGCGCTCGGCGCTACTGCGCTGTGGCTTTTTGTTAATCCAGAAAGCTACGATACTATTTTTAGTAAAGTAGAAAATGCCGGCGAACCAGAAATCACGGCTAGTTCAGACGCTCCGCTCGCTACAGAATTACTAGAAAAACTTGCAGTTAAAGGCCGCGCTCCCAAAACCGGCTATTCCAGAGCCGAGTTTTATGATGATTGGCCTTTGGTAGAAGGCTGCTCTCTGAGACAGCGCATCTTAAAAAGGGAATTAGGCGACAGTGCTGTGCTAGATGGATGTAATGTCATTGCTGGAGAATACGACGAGCCCTACACCGGCGAGCATGTAGTTTTAGAAAGCCACGAGGCTGTCTCCGAAATTCAAATAGACCATGTAGTTGCACTCTCTGACGCTTGGCAAAAGGGCGCCCAGTATATGGATTACGCTACCAGAAATGCCATTGCTACAGACCCCTTAAACCTTCTCGCCGTAGATGGCCCTGCTAATCAGCAAAAATCTGATGGCGATGCCGCCACTTGGCTCCCGTCAAACAAAAAGTTTCGTTGCCAATATGTAGCTAGGCAAGTATCGGTAAAATATAAATACAGCCTCTGGGTTACTCAGGCCGAAAAGGACGCAATTTTACGAGTTTTAAAATCTTGTCCCAACGAGCCCGCAGTTGGTGTATAATATATAAAACTAAGTGGAGAAAATCATGAAAAGATATATCTGGACAACTATTATTATAAGTATTATTTTAATTATTGCAGCTTTTTTGCTCGGTAGATTTGCTTTTCCGGCTACCGACCTTGCCACCCTTCCTACCCCAGAGCTTTCCGAGGGCGAGCGCGGCGAACTTGGCATAGATAGAAACGTCAACGAATCTACCATAGACCAATATCTAGGCCGCAGTGATGCTGTATATCGCGATGTTCGCATGCTAAAAGACCCCGGCGACTACGAATCTATCGGTGGTGATTCTTATCTATCTGGTTTTGTAAAGGGTTTTGAAGTCGTACCACTACCATATCTTGTTAATGTTACTGGCTTACCAGAATCCGTAGGTAGCACCTACACCGGCAAAACTCTCTTTACTAATAATAACGGCGAATATACCGCTAACTACGAAGAATCACTAGATGTTTTAGAAGCTCTCTTTCCTAAAGATAAAGTTATCTTCCTCATGTGCGGCGGTGGCGGCTACTCTGGTATGTTAAAAAACATGTTAGTTACACTCGGTTGGGATGAAACTAAAATTTATGATGTCGGTGGTTATTGGTTTTATGAGGGCGAAAACAATGTCCCAGTTAAGCGCACTACTTCTGATGGCGGCGTAGTCTACGATTTTTACAAAGTTCCTTATCATGAAATTGATTTCAAAAGCTTAACGGAGAATTAGAGTGGGCAAATCCAAAAATAAGCGCGCAACAATTATTAAACTAATAATAGCTTTAGTCGCAATTATCGCTTTTAGCGTTTTGTTCATTGGCGCTGTAGCTGGCTGGTTTGACAGCAAAAAAGCTACTATAGACGCAGAGTACCAATGCACCGAGCAGTGTGACTATGTTAATCTCACTGCTACCGAATACAAAGCTCTAATAGACGACCAAAAATCATTTATTCTTTTAGTAGATCAAGGCGGCTGTACCACGGCAGACCGTATGCGTGAATTTGTAGCTAATTATTCTAACGAAGCCGGTTTTAAGGTAGCTAAAATCATGTTTTCCGACATGAAAGAAACGTCCTTACATAATTATGTAAAATATTATCCTTCTGTAGTTATTATCTCTCATGGCCAACCTATTGCTTGGCTCAGGGCCGACAGCGATGAAGACTCCGAGGCCTACAACGATTACGACACATTTAAGAACTGGATTAAGCAGTGGATTTAGCCTAAACTGCGTTATGATAAGCTCCAGAAAAGGAGCTTATTTTATGGATGATTATTTAGATTATTGCGAAAAAGTGCGGGGTATGACGGCGGCAACCATGGAAATGAAACGAAATGTCTTAATGCGATTCCAGAGAGTAACTAACATTGAGTCTTTAGATGAGTTAAACAATGAGACATTTGATCGCTGGATTAAACACGAAACGGCACGGGGTGTAAGTCCGCGGTCTATTAATATGTACAATGCGGTAGTGATAGCGATGGTAAGGTATTATAAGGAGCTGGGGATAAAAGTTCCACTCAACCTAACTCTGATTAGAAAACTAAAAGAAGGTGAAGCCAGGAGAAGTTTTTATACTGCAGAAGAGATTGAAAGCGTAATAGGTGCAGTAGATTTGCAAACTGGGTTAATTATTAGAATAATGTTTGAAACAGGTATGAGAATTGCGGAGATTACGAAACTAAGATTGTCTAATTTTAGGGGAAGACAAATAAAGTTTATTGGAAAAGGGAAGAAACCGCGAGAGGTATATATTACTGAGGAAACTCTGCAGCTTCTAAATCACTATATTATTATATATGGAGTAAAAGATTATCTATGGGGGTTTTATGAGCATGGTGGCAATGGCGAGGCACCGACTGTAAATACAATACGTAATAGATTAAAGAAGGCCTTTAAAAAGGTAGGATACGATGATTTTTACCCGCATAGCTTAAGGCATTCATTCGCCACGGATTTGCAAAGACGTGGCGCATCAGTGGCAGAGATTAAGGAAATGATTGGGCATGCCAATATCGCCACTACGGAGCGATATTTGCACGGATTTGATGGCAAGATGAAGGAACTATTTGATAAATACCGCTAAAAAATACAGCCCCGCAGGGCTGTATTTAAAGGCTAATTTATAATTAGCTACCGTTACCTACGCCAGCGGAAACAACATACTTAACTTTACCAGTGTAAGTATCTGCTTCTTGCGTTGGACTAACACTTACTTTATAACCAGTGTAGATAAGACCATCGCTAATCATAGAAGGGTTACCTTGTGCATTTGCTTTGTAAGCAACTCTCGTTGCGGCAGCTGGAATTTGAGCATAGGCATTTGAATATGCGGTTACCATAGTAGCGCCAGTGTCGCCATCGGCTACTTTGAAAGCCCAAGCAGATGCGGTACCATCAAGGGTTGTGCCAGTTGGGATGGCGGTACCAGTAGAACTTGGGATCATGGTAGTCGTACCAGCAGTTTCACCGCTATAACCTTGAGCAGTTACGTTCCAACCGGAAGTATCATTACAGGTAACATAAAGACTACCACCCGTGCCGCTTGCAGGAGCCCATTCCCAGTAGCTACCGTTTGTCATGTCCTTTTCAAAGGTTGCATTTGTGGTTTCGGTTGCTGGATCGCCCGCAGTAGTAGAAGCGACGCCACAAGCGCTCGAAATCGTGATCTCTACAGTATCAATCACATCTGCGAAAGTGCCGAGCACTGGCATAGCTGCGAGAGCTACGGAAGCGGCACCGGCTGCAATTAATGATTTTTTCATTGATATTTTCTCCTTTGCTTACTTTTAAGCAATATTATTTTATATTTTGTGTTAAAAACATTAAGCTCATGTCTGCAAGGCGTGATAATAACGGAGACAATATGGAAAGGAGGTGTCAAGTCGGCCCACTTGACAAATATTGCAAAAAATATATTTAAATTATCGGCGAAAGAAAGTGCCGCA
>JAFWKF010000005.1 GCA_017533605.1 Candidatus Saccharimonadota bacterium
CATCCTGAGCCAGGATCAAACTCTCCATTAAAGTATAAGTTTGTCAAAAACTCATAAAGTAAAACTGACGATGATTAATTGCACAACTAAATTGTTAAAATAATTCTAAAGTGCCATAAAATAACTACTCGCAGCTTTAGACTGTCCCCATTTTATCGCATGTATCTATCTTTGTCAAGAGTTTTTTTGCAATTTTTATTTTTCTTATGGTTTGGCCAGAAGAGCCACGCTGCTGTACCTACCCCACTCGCAATAATTACCGCCATCCACCACGGCATTTCTACCACTTTTCCCTTTTCTTCCTGGATTTCGCCAGTCTCCGGTGCTTCTATTCTCTCTGTTTCATTCTTCTGTTCAATTGCCACGGCAACTTCCCCGCCCAAACCAACCTCTGTCGTTAGTGCCTCGCTAACACTAATCTCGTCTATAAAACCATTATCTTCTTCCACTATTTCTCTCGGTGGGGAATACCCCGATGCCTTTCCCGCCGCCAACATTAATTTACATTCCACCCCAGACTGGTAATCAAGTTCCGCCATACAAGAACCATAATCAAACTGCCCCACCGCATTAAAATAATTTGCTTCTGCCACATAGCCAATCTTGCCAAACGTGTTTTCGCTAAGATCCGTCCCTGCAGGTAACTCCACTTCCTCTCCAGGATTCAAGATATAGTCTTCCTCACTACCTATCTGCCAACCATATATTTTATGCGCTCCCTCTACCTCATCGTTCAAATAGTTTTCAATCGGCCCAGGCAAACTATAAATCTGTTCCGGATTCTCCTCAAACCACCCCACATAAAGCATATTTAAATCTTCTCTCTCATCTATCCCCATTCTCCGCATCCACTCGTCTTCATCGTTATATAGCACCTTCACTACCCCTGTAGTCGGATTTACACTTGTCACCACAAACCTCTGTTCAATTAGCATCTGTAAAGATGAAAACTTGTTATCTTTCTCATTGCCGTTTTCTAGCTTAGAGAAAAACAGCTCATCTCTACACTCTATATCCTCACCGCAAAGCTCCCGTTCCTCCTGCAACACTTCCTCCCTATAAGCTAGTAATTCTTCCACCGACCACCACGGCCACCCTTCATCATCTTTAAACATCGCCGAAGTATTATCCGCCGAAAACCCAGCAAAAACCATGCTTAAAGTTAAAAATAGTATTAAAAGTAATGGGATTTTTTTCATATAACTCCTCTGTTATTTTATTTTCAGAGGAGTATAGGCATACCCAACCAAAAACTTCAACCCTTTACCAATCAAAAACCCTACATAAGTGTTTTACTTAAACCGTCTAGGCTTATTTTTTCTCTGTTTCTTCTTCTTCCTCAGGTAATACAATCCCAATCGAAGCCACCGTATCGCCTTCGCTCATCTTCATGATGCGTACCCCTTGTGTAGCACGCCCAAGAGTCGGGATCTCTTTCATCGCTACTCTAATTGCCTGACCTTTAGTGGACATCATAATTACTTCTTTAGCTAAAGGATCAAGAGTATGCACCGCCACAATCGGCCCAGTCTTAGCAGTTACCGCTGCCACCTTAATCCCTACACCACCACGTTTATGAGGTGGGAAGTTAGAGACTAGCGTAGCCTTACCATAACCATTTGCCGAAACCGCAATCAATTTCTGCTTTGGGTCGGTAATTACATCCATACCCACAATTTCGTCTTTCGGACGCAGGCGCATACCTCTTACTCCCATCGCCGATCGGCCCATCACGCGCACTTCTTTCTCGTTAAAGCGCGTTGCCTGCCCGGCAGAAGTAGAAATCACAATATCATGATCCCCTGTAGTTTCTTTCACCCACCTCAATTCATCGCCATCCGCCAGCTTAATTGCAATTAAGCCATTGCTGCGTACATTGTAAAAATCTTTAATCGCTGACTTCTTAATCGTACCCTTCTTGGTAGCCATAAAGAGATAGCCCTCGGCCTTTGCATCACCCTGTTTAATAATCGCTGTAATCTTTTCCTCTGGGTGCATATTCAGCATATTCACCGCTGCCGTACCCTTAGCTGCTAGAGAAGCTTGTGGTACTTCATAGGCCTTCATCCTAAATAGCCGCCCCTGATTTGTGAAGAACAACAGATAATCGTGCGAATTAGCGGTCAAAATCTGCGCAATCACGTCTTCCTCTTTAGTGGTCATACCACGTTTACCTTTACCGCCCCTGTTTTGCTTTCTAAAATCAGTCTGCGGCACTCGCTTCATGTAATTCTCTGCGGTTAATAAAATCACGCTCTCTTCCTCTGGAATTAGTTCCTCTTCAGAGAACTTACCCACCTCGTGATTTATAATCTTACTTCGGCGCTCATCTCCATATTTCTCCTTAAGAGCCATAAGCTCCTCTTTAATCACGCGCAAAATTTCCTTCTCATCGGCCAAAATTGCCTCTAATTTCTTGATTAACTCGTGAAGTTGCCTTAATTCTTCTTCAATCTTATCGCGCTCTAACCCTTGCAAACGGCGAAGCTGCATCTGTAAGATAGCATTTGCCTGAATTTCAGAGAGACCAAACCTCTTCATGAGCTGCTGATCCGCATCGTCATAAGAGGCGCGAATTACCTTAATTACTTCGTCAATGTTATCTAGCGCAATCTTTAACCCCTCTAAGATATGCGCGCGCTCCTTGGCTTTCTTTAGTTCAAACTCTGTACGACGACGAGTCACTACCTGTCGGTGTTTAATAAACTCCGCCAAAATCTCTTTTAACCCCAAAATACGAGGTTGTACCCCATCAACAAGAGCTAGCATATTATAGTGGAATGCAGTCTGAAGCCCCGTCATCTTATAGAGCTGGTTCAAAATTTTCTTGGGGAAAGCATCCTTCTTTAACTCTACTACAATACGAATTTTACCCCTAGCAGATTCATCGCGCGCATCTGCGATATGGTCTAGTTTCTTAGCCAACACCAACTCACGGACCTTATCTATAAAGCCCTCTTTACTCATACCATAAGGCACCTCTGTAATTACGATGTTGTAACGGCCATTCTTACGCTCTTCAATATTAGTGACTGCACGAATTACTACCGAGCCTTTCCCTGTAGCATAAGCTTGCTTCATCGGCTCACCGCCATAAACCTCAGCTCCAGTTGGGAAATCTGGCCCCTTTACGTGCTTCATTAGCTCATCTAGAGTGATATCAGGATTATCAATCTGTGCCACTGTGGCATCTACTAGCTCCCCAAGGTTATGAGGTGGAATATTAGTAGCCATACCTACCGCAATCCCCATCTGACCATTCAAGAGGATATTAGGCAGAGCCGCTGGCAAAACCACCGGTTCCTGCTCTGTACCGTCAAAATTATCTCTAAAATCTACGGTATCTTTCTCTATATCTGTTAAGAGCTCCGCCCCCACCTTATCCATACGGGCCTCAGTATAACGATAAGCCGCCGGCTCATCCCCGTCCATCGAACCAAAGTTACCCTGCCCCTCAATCAAGGTGTAACGCATCTTCCACGGCTGAGCGAGGTTTACCATTGCCATATAAATAGAGGAATCGCCGTGCGGGTGGTATTTACCCATTACGTCACCTACGATACGAGCAGATTTCACTGTGGCGTGCGGTGCCTTCCAGCCGTTTTTATTCATGGTATAGAGAATACGGCGATTTACCGGTTTCAAACCATCCCTTACATCAGGTAAAGCACGGTCCACAATTACAGACATTGAATAACGGAGGAAGTAATCTTCCATGGTATGCTCAACGGGTTTAATCTCAATTCCGTCTTGCTCTATTATTTCTTTCTTATCTTCTTCCATATTTCCTCCTTAAAAGTCCAAATCATCAAGATTAACAGATGCAGCTCCAGCCTGAATGAAGTTTTTACGGAGTTCGACCTGATCTCCCATCAGTTTTGTAAATACTGCATCCGCCTTTTCGGCGTCTTCTACATGAACCTTCACTAAGATACGGTTCTCTGGGTCCATCGTAGTTTCCCAGAGTTGCTTGGCATCCATTTCGCCAAGACCCTTAAACCGCTGCTGCGCGGTGTAACCAGCTTGCTTAAACCTCTCTTGAGATTCGTCAATCTTAGTGCCAGCCTTGCGCTTCTCTTCAATCTTCTCGTTCAGTTTATTCTCTAGTGCAACCTCATCATAAACATAATCTATCTTACGGGTGTTACCGGTGCCTTTAATCAAGCCAAACAGAGGTGGCTTAGCCAAATAAACGTGCCCTTCCTCTATCACCTGTGGCATATAGCGGAAAAAGAACGTCATCAGAAGTGTAGCGATATGAAGGCCATCCACATCGGCATCTGTCATAAAGATAATCTTATCGTATCTGAGCCCATCAATATTAAACTGATCGCCAATTCCTACGCCAAGCCCCTTAATCAAAGAGACCAGCTCTTGGTTGGCTAGCATCTTATCTAGGCGAGCTCGCTCGGTGTTCAGCACCTTACCACGCAGAGGCAAAATCGCCTGTATCTGTGGATTACGCCCTTCCTTAGCCGAACCAGCTGCAGAATTACCCTCTACGATAAAGAGCTCGCACTCAGACCGGTCGCGAGAAGAACAATCCGCCAGTTTAGAAGGCAAGTTCAACCCCTCAAACGCCCCTTTACGAATCACATTATCGCGTGCTGCCCTCGCTGCCTTCCTTGCTCTAGCTGCCAAGGTAGCCTTCCCAACAATTTTCTTTGCAATCGCTGGGTTTTCCTCTAGATAATAACCAAAATACTCGGTCATTACCTTATCTACATATCCACGCACCTCTGGATTACCGAGTTTATTCTTGGTCTGGCCTTCAAACTGTGGATCTGGCAACTTCACCAAAATCACCGCTGTTAAGCCCTCTTTAATATCATCGCCAGTTAGATTGTCTTCCTTCTCTTTTAAGAGACCATTTTTACGGGCGTAATCATTTACTGTACGCGTCAATCCTGTTCTAAACCCTACCACATGCATCCCGCCATCAGGAGTCAAAACGTTATTTGCAAACGGCTTTAAAGTTTCTGCATAAGAATCATTATACTGAAGCGCAATTTCTACCCCTGTATCACCAATCTGCTTATCTACATAAAAGATATCATCAGATAAGAGTTCCTTACCGTTATTGAGACGTTTCACATAACTCTTGATTCCCCCCTCAAAATAAAACGACTCATGCGCACCCGTGCGCTCATCTGTTACAGTAATCAAAATCCCCTTAGTTAAATACGCCTGGTGGCGAGCATAATTAGATACCCAGTTATAATCAAAGGTCGTTGTCTCTTTAAAAATCGCCGGATCAGGATAAAAAGTAATAGAAGTACCAGATTCGCGCGGTGAACCCTTAGTCACCTTTAGCTCCATAGTCGGCTTACCGGTATCAAACTCAATGTGGTGAGTTTTTCCATCCCTATAAACCTCTGCGATCATGCTAGTAGAAAGAGCGTTCACTACCGAAGAGCCTACCCCGTGCAAACCAGAAGAAACCTTGTAACCCCCATCACCAAACTTACCCCCAGCGTGCAATACCGTTAAAACAGTTTCTAGAGTAGATTTACCCGTTTTAGGGTGCACGTCTACAGGGATACCGCGGCCGTTATCCTCAATTCTCACCCCACCATCTTTCAGGATAACAATGTCTACTCTGTTAGCATATCCTGCAATCGCCTCATCAATTGAGTTATCTGCAATCTCTTTAATCAAGTGATGCAAACCATCATAACCGGTAGAACCGATATACATACCAGGGCGCAGACGCACAGGTTCCAATCCCTCTAGTACTCGTATCTCTGATGAGTCGTAAGCTTCAGCCTTTTCAGCCATTTTCATACCTCTTCTTTTATATACCTCTCTATTATACACCTAAAGCACAAAAAATTCAAGTAAAAATAGGCCTATTTTTCAGATTATCTTATCTTAAAAACGTCACTTTCATCAGGCTCCGGCGCTGGAGCTGGTTCAGGTGTTGGGGGTAGTGTGGGTTCAGGTACCGACGTAGGTTCAGGCGTTTTCACCGATTCAGGTGATTCTGCCGTAAGATCATGTTTAGCCAACCATTCGTCTAAAAATCCCTTCTTAGCCTCGTCAGAGCCGCCAGAAGGCCTTTCTGGACCCAAAGTGCTATCACGCACCGGTTTTTGGTCAGAAGCCCCTTCTGCGGCTTCTGAAGCCTTATTTTCGGCTGCTTTTTTTCGCTCTACTATACTCCAACGATCTTCTATTTCCTTTTCCACTTCAGCACGAGTCTTACCAAACTTAGTAGCAGAATAAACCTTTAGCGTTTCCATCAATTCATCATTTGGCTCACCCATTGGTGCTGGTAAACTCATTGTAAACGGCGCCGAAGGCATATCAAACATCATCACCTTAGCCACCGCTGCAAAGTTTGGTGTCTTAGTCAAATCTTCAGCCGTAAAGGTAGGAGTAAATGCCTTTACCATCAAATCCGCATCTGTTACACCTATACGTCCACAGATAATCGTCCCCACGTTGCCTAGTAACGCTTCCTTAATTTTATCTGTTAACTGCGTCATAAACTGGTTAGCCACAATCAAATTCAAACGATATTTCCTAGCTTCAGATAAGATTGATTCAAACGACTCTGTTGCGAAATTCTGAAACTCATCCACATATAGACAGAAATCCTTACGCTCGTCCTCTGGAATATCCTGCCTGCTCATTGCTGCCTGTTGGAATTTCATCACGAATATCATACCCAGTAGATTAGAGTTGACATCGCCAAGCTTACCCTTAGAAAGATTAACCAAGAAAATCTTCTTGTCATCCATAATTTCTCTGATATTAAATCCAGATTTCACCTGCCCTAAGGTGTTTCTCATTATAGTATTAGCAATAAACGGTCCCCATTTAGAAGCAAACCAAGTTGTTACGTCACCCGCTTCGCTAGATCTCTGTGAAGCCGGAAACTCCTTAGTCCAATAATCATATACTGCCTTATCTGTTACATACCTCAGTTTATACTTCACAAACTCAGGATCTGTAAAACACTGCGGAATATCAATAAATGTCGCCCCATCCGGATCAGACATTAGAAGCAACGCTGCATTTCTAAACATATGCTGACCACGTGGACCAAAAATCCCCTGGTTTTGCGGGTCAAACAACGACTGCAACATAGAAATTCCCTCTTGTACAATGAAGTCTTTCTGATCATCATTGGTAAATTCAAACATATTCATACCTACCGGATGCTCAATATCAGATGGGTCGAAGTAAATCACATCATCTATGCGTTCCTCTGGCACTCTCTTAAGTAGAGCTTCAACTGCATCACCATGTGGGTCAATAAAAGCAAACCCTCGTCCATCACACATATCCTGAAAAGCAATGTTCTCTAGAAATACAGATTTACCCATACCAGTTTGACCAATTACATACATATGGCGGCGCCTGTTCTTATCGTCTAGATAGATAGCCTTCTTCACTCCTCTAAACTCATTCGTCCCCAAGAAGACACCTTCCGTAGCTAACCTAGCCGGCCCATCTACCTGTTTTGTCAGCTGTCTCTCAACCTGTGAATTCGGTATCGCACTCTGTTCTGGAAGATGGAATATTGATGCCAGCTCTACGCTATTCAAGATACTAGAAGTAGCCCTACGTGGGAAAAACCTAAAAACATAATCTATTACTAGCTTCTTTGAGTCCTTCAACGTGTTTACCTTAAAACCATTTAATTCAGGAGAATTAAACTGCGAGAAAGCGCTCACTACTCCCCCCATAATAGCCTCAGATCTAGAATGATCGCTAGAGCTAGCAACTATCCTAACTAAAGTTTCAAAAGCCGGAAACCGCATCTTATTAGTAATTGCCTCGACCTCATTCTGCTTTATGTTAGTCACCACCTCTGTTTTCTTTTCTTCACGCTCCGCTGGAGGTTCAAAAGGCGCTCTTATGATATCGATAGCCAGCTGACCAAATAAAGCCCCGCCAGTAGTGACCTTCTTCCCCTTTTGCATGTCCTCAACGTATAATTTACCCTTTGATGACCAATTTTTTTGTGCAGGCCGGAACAAAATTTGTACAGCCGCCCCTTCATTTTCCCTAACACTCGCAAGCGCATTTAAAATGCCCATCTGCGCATCTCTTTTCGTATCTTCATAAGTCGCAATCGGTAAATAATAATCTTTATTCAAGGTTAATTCCGCCCCAGCCACCGCATTTACGCCGTTCCCCCCCCTAAAAATGTTTTCTTCCAGTTTCTCCTCTATTCTCACGGTCGGATAAGATGATTGTATAGCCTGTTTCACTGTTTCCACTAGAACAGCCGGTACTACAGCGTAATATCTGATAAGACCATCCTTGGCAATTATCTCAAATGAGAAATGACGTTGCCCATAAAGTTTAGTTTTAAATCCTTTAGTTATAGTAGAAGATAAGATAGAATACATCACCTGAGCTTTAGATACAGATTCATTTGCAATATCACGCTTATCGCGCCCACCTCCCTCAATATCATCAGTAGTAGGTGGCAAATGAATTAAAAGCGGCACCATCTTTAATCCTCGCTCGTACCTCTTGGCCTTTCTCATCTTTGAGATCTTCGCCCCAAAAACAATTGCTACAAGAAGTACTAAAGCTACCACTATAATCAAGACTACCACCCAAGTATCCATTACCCCACCTCTCCCCTCAAATTAATGTTGTAAAAAATACTAAAACAGATTAAACTACTCATGCTGCCTTCCTCCACGGTGATGATTTATCTCCATAAGAAATCTTTAAAGCATTTTCTGCAGCATTCCGCATTGCATCATTAAATAATGCAGCGCCATCTGGGTCATCCGGGTTCTCGCATAACTCCTTAATTGCTTTATCTATTTCTTTCACGCCATGGGGGTCTAACTTATCTTTAATCTTTAATTTGTTTTCATCAATAGTAATCGCACGCTCTGCCACATCTGCTGGGCTAATCGGCGAATTGGCGCCTTCCATCTTTGGGGACTTATTTAGATCCACTACATCACCCAGACCAGGTGTTAAGTTTTCCTTAATATCACTATCCTGCTCTCCCCTCATCCTAGATAAATCAATCACATTATTGCCAATATTCCTCATGTCTCGTTCCATCGGAGCAGCTAGACTTTCAGAGTTATTTTCATTTCTCCCATCAAATTCTTCAATACTTTCACTAGCGCCGTTTTCTACAGGCACAAAAAAATCCGGCACATCTTGGGTTTTTACAGGTTGACCATTATCCATATGCTTATTTTATCACACTTTATATTCTTTTGTATACTAAAAATTCCGCTAAAATCACGAAAACAATAATCAAACCTATTGTCCAGAAGCTAATCGCTCCAAAAGATCGTGCCATCAAAAGCATAATTGGCCCAAACGCCAAAACCGCCGCGTACAAATAGTCTTTATTCCTAGTAGTAGTCTTTTTGAGTGCAATCCTTTGAAAAAGCTGCATTAGGAACGTAAATAGTCCAAAACACACTATATAAACCGTTGTAAAAAATAATAAAACACCGAACGGACCTATGTCTGTCGGTGAAGTTAAAGTTGTTATTAGTATTAAAACTGCGAGTCCTATAATACTAATCCAACGAATAATACGGTTATGTTTCATAACCTTATTGTATCATATCTAGTTGATTCCCCCAAGAATTTTTTTGGAGGGAGGCGGGGGTTATCCGGCACTTAATAATCTAACTATTGACCTGAACCCTAATCCGCCTTTCCCTTTTGACCGCTTCACGTATAGTGAAGCATTGTCCTTATTAGCTGTTCTCTTTCGCTCTGATATTAAGAAGGTACTAACGAAAGAATTGCTAACGCGCTCTTAAGCTAAGTAAACTTAGCGGAGCTCTAGGTAATTCCTAAGGTGTAATTTATGGCTAGAAATTACCTTTTCGCCCGCCAAATCCTATGGTTTTCTTTTTCTTTTCATTTTTGTTCCTTTTGTTTTTAAGTTTCTCTTTTAGTCATCACGACTGATTTCATATTAGCATAAACTCTTTAAAAAATCAATAGATTTGTTCAACTTTATAGGTGTAATTTTTACAACATCTTCCCCAATTATTATCTGTACTATTTTATTACTCATTTTGTTGTAATATTTACAACGATATGGTGTTATTTGCCGCTAAAAACACATATTATGCCCTCTCATGCTCCACGCCACTCTTGTCTTTTTTAATTAGTTATGTTAAAATATAACCAGTTGGGGCTGACAAAGCTTAGACGGATTATTAACAGATACCAGGCGTACCGATTGAATACCGTAAGTATTAAATAAGTGCTAAAAACACTAAAACCGCGCATGTTGCTTACATGCCGGCCTATGCCTAATTAATTCTAGGCTGGTTTTGGCTCAAGGTTCCGTAAAGTCAAAATTATCATACAACGGAAATATGGTCGTTTGATTGGCGCAAAATGACATGAAAATTTAGCCATGACGTTTGCTAGTTTCGTTTTCTGCAGCTAACAAAATAAGTCGAGATCAAAACAGAAGACTATGTGCGTAGAATGGTATCCACGTGATATTTCGGACCCGGAGGCAGTATCCGGCAGCTCCACCATGTTTGTTATCATACTTGCCGTTTTAGGCACTTTTTTGTGCCAAAAAAATAACTCTAAACATAGAAGAAGACCGGTAACTGCGAGGAAAACCGGTCTTCTGTGTAGAGTGTGGAGTTATTTTGGCTAAATTTTTATTTTGACCTTTTGAATAATTTTTTTATTCAAAAGCTACCTCTATAATAACGCGAAAAAATGCTAATGTCAATAGTTTTTCTGAACAATTTTTGTATATTTTTCGCAGAGTTTTCCACAAGTAAATCATGTCCAAAATGTTTATGAAGTGGGTGGGGGGTTGAAGATTTTTATTAGCCGTGGTAATTAAGGCCCATTATGATTTCAGAAATACATTCCATGGTGCCGTGTGGCTTTGACGGCAAGCTAGTTGAAGTTGAAGGCAGTCTAAATCGCGGGCTTCCGGCCTTCAATATTGTGGGCATGGCTAACAAAACAATTAATGAAGCCAAGGAACGCGTGCGCAGCGCGTTACTAAACACTGGTTTTAACTTCCCCATCCAAAAAGTCACAATTAATCTCGCGCCGGCCGACCTGCCAAAAGACGGAGCCTTCCTTGATCTACCAATTGCTCTCACTATACTTACCCTGTCCGGCCAACTTTTAAACTCAGACACCAAAAACAAAGCTTTCGTAGGCGAACTATCCCTAAACGGTGAAATCAAGCCCGTACGTGGCATTATCAACCTGATAGAAGCCGCTAAATCCGCCAATTACCAAGAAGTTTATGTCCCTCTAAAAAACCTCTCTCAAGCCTCCCTCATCTCGGGCATCACTATTTACGGCGTAGATACTCTAAAAAACCTCTACCTTTCTCTTAAGAACCAGCTAACTTTACCGACAGTCACCACAGCCACTACTAAACCACCCAGAACCGACCCATCCACCCCTATTCTAGACCACATCCGTGGCCAAACCGCCGCTAAGCGCGCAATAGAAATCGCCGTTGCCGGTCACCACAATATCCTCATCTCTGGTCCGCCAGGAGCCGGCAAAACTCTGCTTGCTAAAACCGCCGCCAACCTTCTCCCACCTCTAAGCCCTCAAGAAATGACCGATATCACCAAAATCTACTCTATCGCCGGCCTAAATACAGATGAAATCATCAAAGATAGACCATTTAGAAGCCCCCATCACAGCGCCAGCGCCATCTCTGTTCTCGGTGGCGCTACTGGCCCAGGCGAAATTTCCCTAGCTCATAAAGGCATCCTCTTCCTAGATGAAATCCCAGAATTTCCCCGTTCAGTCCTAGAATCTCTTCGCCAACCTCTAGAAGACAAGCAAATCTCCATCTCTCGTGCCAATTTCAAAACCACCTACCCCGCCGATTTCATGCTAATCGCCACCATGAATCCCTGCCCTTGCGGCTACCTCGGCGACCCCACTCATGAATGCAAATGCACCGAAGCCCAAATCCAAAACTACATCAAAAAACTCTCCGGCCCGTTATTTGATCGCATAGATATGAACATCACCGTAGCAAAAGTTGATAATAAAGATTTAAGGGCGCCTCTACCATCAACTAACCACGAACACACTGTTGTAAAAAATACTATAACAGAGGCAATTAACCGCCAAAAGGCCCGCTATGATAAAGATGGCATTTTTAACAGTTCCCTTTCTTCCTTCCAAGTTTCCCAAAAACTAAAACTCGGCCCCGCCGCCGAAACGCTTTTGGCCAGCGCATCAGAAAAACTCAATTTATCCGCCCGTGCCTATTTTAAAACCATCAAAGTCGCCAGGACCATCGCTGACCTAGACGGTTCCGATACTATTAAACAAAGCCATTTGGCCGAAGCGCTGACCTACCGCAAAAGCTAACCAGAAAATCTCTTGCATTTTCCCAATCTTTTTGGTATAATACTTCCAGGTTAATTCAAGAGAAGAAAGGACTACTATCAAAAACAATTCACGGACAAAGCTTAACGGAGAGATTCGTTACGAACAGGTCCGCGTTATCGGCTCATCTGGTGAACAGCTAGGTATTATGTCGAGTAAAGAAGCCCAATCTCTCGCGAATGAACGGGGAGTAGATTTAGTAGAAATCGCTGCTAACGCTAATCCGCCGGTCGTTAAAATCATCGATTGGGGTAAATTCCAATACCAAAAGATGAAAGAGGAAGCCAAAAACCGTAAAAAAGCTCGCGAAAAACAATCCGAGCTCAAAACCATGAAAATCGGTCTCAAGATTTCCGACAACGACCTTAACATCAAAGTCCGCAAAATGCGTGGTTTCCTAGATGATGGTGATAGAGTAAAAATCATGATTATCTTTAAAGGTCGTGAAATGGCCCACAAAGAAATCGGTAATGATTTACTAAACAGGGTTATTTCCCTACTCGGCGAAGACATCGTCACCGAAGGCAAAACGCAAATGAGTGGCCGCAACCTATCTGTTCAGGTTCGTAAGAAATAATTAGGTAAGATACGACAAAAGTAATTTCCTACTTTCAAGATCTCCTAGTCGCACCTTTGTATGGCATTGTCATACGCTAATATTAACTATAAATAAAGGAAAAAACTATGCCAAAGTTAAAAACGCATAAAGGCACCGCCAAGCGCATCAAAGTTACCGGTTCCGGCAAACTAGTTCGCGAACGTGCTTTCGGGAATCACATTCTCGCTAAAAAATCTAAAGCCAGAAAACGCAACATGAAAACTGCTGCTACAATAGACGGCAAAATCGGTAAAAACATTAAGAAAGCATTGGGGGTTTAATCATGAGAGTTAAAAGAGGTGTCGCGGCTCACGCGAAACACAAGAAGTTATTAAATAAAACTAAAGGGATGCAACATTATCGCCGCCGTAGTTTCCGTCTTGGCAAACAGGGCGTTATCAAGGCCTTACAATACAGCTATCGCGATCGCCGCAACAGAAAACGCGATCTTCGCGCCCTTTGGATTACCCGTATCAACAACGCTTCTAGAGAGTTAGGTCTTTCCTACTCCCAATTAATTGCTGGTATGAAAGCTAAAAACATCAACCTCGATCGTAAAGTTTTAGCTGACCTCGCCGTTAATAACAAAGAAGCTTTTAAAGCAATCGTTAACGCAGTAAAGGAGAAATAACATGGCTATCTGTGAAATCACCGGTAAAGGCAAAATGTACGGCCACAATGTTTCTTTCTCTCAGCGCCACACTCGCAAGGTCTTTAAGCCAAATGTGAGCAAACGCACGATTATCATCAATGGCCAAAAGGTTAAATGCAATGTTTCTACTTCAGCACTTCGTACCCTCAAAAAGAAGGGTTTAATCGAATCGCCAAAAGAAGCAGCCGCTAAAAAAGCCGCCAAAAAGAGTAAATAATTTACGCTTTAGAACAAAAAACTGACCGTTCGGTCAGTTTTTTGATTCATCTTTTATCCCTCAGTATTATCGACTGGTTTTTCTATAGATGCTTTCATAGCGCCAATGACTTCTAACGCACTTTTTGGCTGTTGGTCTGCACCGCCAAAAGCATCAATTAAAACTATGTTCTTCCCAGATTCCTTAACCTTTTCCTCATACGCATCGAGTACTCCGGGAATACCACGCATATCCTCTTCTCCCATATACTGAGAAATGTCCATATCTGGAATATCTTTATCAGAATCAAGAGTTGCCGCAATAATCGATAAATCAAGATACATGTCCCTACCAATTTCTCTCTTATCGCTACCCCTATCATCAAGAGCATTGGCAGTATGCTTAAAACGCAAACTAATTATTTTAGCAATTGCTTCAGGTGGAAGATTTTGGATATCACTCTTTAGAGCCTCCGCCTCCATTCCATTTGCATGCGTCAATCTATTAACCATGTTTTTTTCATCTTCATCCCTTGTACCATATGTTTCCATCGGGTCTTTTACGGTACCAATCGGAAGATCGCTATTATATCCATCCCAATTTGATGAACCACTTCTTAATGTTTCTGTCATCTTTACCTCCTTTTTCTTATTATATCACACAAAAATCACCCCGCTAAGGGGTGATTTCCGATATAAGCCTTCATTAAGCCGGGTTCTGTAACTATCTAAAAGATAGCCGGCAATCATCTATCTTGGTACTGCGTTGCCACAAGTACTCTAGCGGTAAACGTGCATCCTCGAGCAGAGGTCAATTAGCACTCCTTGCAACAGGTAGGGTTTGCCTCCGACACGCATCGCTACACATCGCTGTGGGCTCTTACCCCACTCTTTTCACCCTTACCCCGTAAACGAGGCGGTTTAGTTTCTGTGGTACTTTCCCTATCCTTTCGGACGGTCGCTGTTAGCGACTACCTTGCTCTATGTTGCCCGGACTTTCCTCTTTTAAAAAGCGATTGCCTTTCAGGCTCCCCCTAATTATACCACAGATTAGGCCCCAATTCTATCCTTACCGTTACGACGTGGAGCATTATGCTCGATATAATCTATAATCTTAGAAGCCACATCTCTCCCGGTCACTTTTTCAATCCCGAACCCAGGCGAAGCATTCACCTCTAATACCAGAGGCCCGCGCGAAGATCGCATCAAATCTACCCCACAGATATGAAGCCCCATTGCTTTAGCGGCTTTAATAGCGGTTTTCTTCTCTTCATCTGTTAGTTTAACTGGGGTACCCATGCCGCCCTTATGAAGATTAGACCTGAAGTCATCATCTAAAGATTGTCTCTGCATCGAAGCAATTACACGCCCACCTACTACAAATGCCCTAATATCCGTGCCAGCCGACTCCTTAATAAACTCTTGCAATAAAATATTCGTCCCATCCTCGTTATAGAGGTAAAACGCCTGCAAAGCTGATTTTGCTGCTTTTCTAGTATCAGCCAAAATCACCCCATTACCATGAGTTCCAGAGGCCAGCTTGATAATAACTGGTAATCCAATCTGTTCCAAAAGATCATCAATGTCCGAAGTATTCCTTGAGACTAATGTCTTAGGGGTATCTACATCGTATTTCGCTAAAATCTGCGCTGCTCTCAATTTATCCCTTGCTCTAGTTATTGCCACAGAGGCAATCGGCGTATAAATCCCTTGCATCTCAAACTGACGTAAAACCGCACAACCATATCTGGTCATACCATTAGAAATTCTTGGTAAAACCGCATCAAATTTTGGAAGTTTCTCTCCCTTATAGTATACATCCGGATGCTTATCATCTAGAGAAAGGTAACAGTTTTTATACTTTACAACTTGCACCTTATGACCGCGTTTTTCAGCTTCTTCAACAAGGCGTTTAGTTGAATAATTAGCGTTACCATTTGATAAAATAGCTAGTTTCATTTTTTTACTCCTTTCTTTGCTTTTTCAATGTATTCGCAATGAAATTTATAAGGATCCTCCCTAAACTTTTTCTGTACCAGCTTCGTTTTGTGTCCCTTTTGGCGTACCATAGTATGGTTTTTAGATACATCAACCACAAATTTACCACTAATAGTGCGCCTACCAATTAAAACAGGAAAGCTATTCTTACTTCTATCAGATAAAGTCACCATCGCTTTAATCTTGCGACCTTTTATCTTGAATAACAGATGAGTCCGATAACGAATCTGTTCATGCCCAATCGAACTCCGAACCACCGCAACCTTAAAATTAGTACGCTTCAGAGTTTTACCAGTATAATAAGGACTTTCCTCGTCAAAAAGACGAAAACATAGCACACCATCTTTATTAACTCTAATATGGCTAGCCCATACCGAAGAGGAATCCGCCCCAGTATCAACCTTAGCCGGCACTTTCTTAATGCCAGCTACATCAATATACTCATCAGAACCCAAAATCTCTAAACCGTTCATAGAGATATTATACCATAATCTTAATTCTTCTTCAAGATACGATCTATCGCCGCATTTGCTTCCGTATCTGCCACTACATTCTCAGATCGCGGAATATGTACAAAAGACACCGCCTCAAAATCCTCTATTTTATCTGTTATATCCTTATAAATTGGTGCAATGTCCTGGTTTTTCACAGAGAAAATACCGCTTAGTTGGTTTACCACCATCAAACTATCGGATAGGAACTTCGCTGATTTATACCCCAGTTCAATTGCTCTTTCCACCCCTTTGCGCATTGCATAGTATTCTGCTACTCTAGAAGTCGCAAAACCGATAAATTCCCCACTCTGTTCCACAATCTTGCCACTGTTATCATGGATACAATAACCAATCCCTGCTGGCCCAGGATTACCCCTTGACGCCCCATCTACATTGATAATTACAGCATTTGCAGTATTCCTTGAATTTACTCTATCAGAAGTAGTCGCCCCTCCCTCAATTTCAATCACCGTGGCGCTAGCCTCATTCAGCCTAATATTTGAATTTGCAAAGTCCTTCACATACTTATAAGCTGTATATCTATCTCTAGGGTTTGGCTTCTTATCCCCTGTTACACCTAGCTCATAAACTATATATAAATTACTCAGCTGGCTAGAACCTTCAGGGGCCAAAAAAGTAATCACATCTTTAAGCTTCACTTTTGTTGCAACCAACCCCGTGTATTCAGCCAGCGAACGCACCATCGCTTCTTCCGGTTGTTCGCCAAACTTAATCTTCCCTGTTATAAGCTCCCAAAAAACCGGGGCTTCACTTCTACCCCGATTCCGCTTCAAAACTAACACCCCCTCGTCATTTCTTACTATTCCAACTACGCGTATTCTTTGTTTCATTGCCCACCTTCTTTGAAAGCCTTACTAGCCTGTTTTCCCCGTAATTATACAAGGTGGGTAAAATCTTATGCTGAGTACCCACGGGTACAAAGCCACGAAATCCCTATAACATGATTATGTAGGAAAATCATGTCGCCAGTAAGGCTAACTTAATTATATCACATTCCTACTATCCAGTAAAAGAAGTTCAGAACTCCATTTACACCACCGCTCATCACCTCAGAAAACACCTCACCAAATAGTAGAATCATCGCATAAACTACAATCACCCCATATCTCTCAATATTTGCTAAAAACTCTCTAATAAAATCCGGCGAAACTGCATATAGTACCCTAGAACCATCCAGTGGCGGCACCGGAATCAAATTAAATATCATAAAACCAAGGTTAATTAATACTAATTCTGCAAAGATAAACTCCCATACTTCCCCACCTACTCCATATAACAGCCTCGTAAAATGCCCAATTAAAAAGAAGACAAAAGCCAACAAGAAATTCGTCACCGGCCCAGCCAACGCTGTCAGCGCCATTCCCCACTCTTTCCATTTTAGATTAGCAAAATTTACCGGTACCGGCTTCGCCCCACCAAACACTGGCGCCCTTAGTATGTATAATACTACTGGCACAATAATGGACATATAAGGATCGATGTGTTTAAGCGGATTGAAAGTCAGCCTCCCCGCATCCTTTGCTGTGCGGTCCCCTAACCAATATGCCACCACCCCATGTGCCAATTCATGCAAAATTACCGACCCCACTACAATTATTAAGACAATAATTATATAGCCAAAGTTTACATTCATTTAGTTTAGGACCACCACCTCTTTTGTCGCTGGTAAAGAGTCCAGATTTTTCACCTTCAGCTTTTTCTCAGTATGAGCAGTTAGTTTGAGCTCAGAAACCATCGCATCTACATTCCCCATCGACACCACTAGTTTCGGTTCTATCTCGCGAATCGCCCTTACAGACGAGGTGCAGAGTACATCCGCCACAATATCGTCAAGATTCTCTTCTATCCCACCAATAATACCTATATGCATCCCCCCAATCTCAGCATCATAAATAGTTTTACCAGATTCAGTAGCAACGCCTCTAATACTTACGTCACCAATCTCAAATTCACCCGGCCCCCTAATTTTGCCCACCGCCAACCCCGCATCTATTTCAGCATCAGCAATATTAAACTTTACCGCCGTTTTCTTGGTGCTAATCGTTATCTCATCTTGGTTTCTACTCTCAATTTCAAACATCTTCCTCCTATTCCTTGATTATTTTCTCTGGATCAATAATTTCAGTGATTTCCATTTCCATCACCTCCGCAATAAAACGGTCTCTTACACTCTTGCGATAAGTAAAATCATCTACCGACATAATCACATAATTAATCGGCTTCCCCTGTTTCTTCTCTATTACTTCCGCCCACCTTGTTAGTTTCTTAGTCTTATCATTACCGATAATCAACATGTCAATCCCATCCTGCCCCGGCAAACGGTTAGTTACAATTAGTCCTTTCAAATAATTCTTCACCGGCCTGCAATAATCATCCCACGTAGACTCCTTCACATCCTTCTCGCGCGTTGTATCAATTTTTTTAGTAAATATGTCCGTCAACGGCTTACAGAACGGATGTTTGTTGTTAGCCGAGTAATAAACTTTGTTATCAAAAGTCTCATTCTTAATCACGCCAATACTCTCAAGATTAAGTAGCTCCCTCCTTACAGAATTTATCTGCTCATCAATTACTCTAGTCATTTCCCTTACGTAAAAAGATTTAGACGGGTTTTCAAAGAATAAACGAAGCAATTTAGCACGAGTCTTCGAGCCAAATAACTTTTCCGTTGGAGTATTATTTTCCTTACTCATCCTGTATACATTTTAACACAAATGGATAAACTTCTTCAAGTTTTAACCAAATAATCTCCGGATTCCGTTTAAACCAAGTCATCTGACGTTTTGCTAAATGCCAATCCTCGTAAAAACATTTCTTCTTCGCCTCATTTAGACTCATCTCGCCGTTCAAATATTTATATGCATATTCATAAATATCGCTCTTCATGGCTTGGCTTCCCCACCCATACTTAGCTACCAGCTTTTTCGTCTCGTCATACAATTCTTCTGAAAACATTTTTTCAATTCTTTGTTCTAATCTTTTACGTAGTTCCGGTGCTTCCCACTTAATTCCTACCAGTAAATAATCCCCTTTTATTTCGGTTCTATCTGAACAACTTTTTTGTTCAATATCACCAATCTTCTCACCAGTCGGTCCTTTAAAATGATAGTCATACACCAAGGCGTCAATATATAGTCCCGTACCACCCACGATCATCGGAACTTTCCCCCGCGCTTTAATTTCTTCTATCTTCTCCTCCGCATAGGCTTTCCAGTCCGCAACCGTAAATCTCTCTCCAGGCTCCACTAAGTCCAATCCATAATGTGGCACCCCATCCATTTCTTTTTTACTAGGTTTAGCCGTGCCAATATTCATTCCTTTATAAATCGCCCTTGAATCAGCCGAAATAATCTCACCTCCAATCGCTTTGGCAACCTTAATCGACACCCCCGTTTTTCCCGACCCAGTTGGTCCCAAAATAACTATTACAGACATTTCAAATATTTAGCGAGCTCAGTGAGTTTAATCTTCTCTTCCTTGTCACGTAGTCTCACAGAAACCACACCCGCTTCAGCATCTTTTGGCCCTACAATTAACACTGCAGGAATCTTTAAATCCGTTGCTCGTTTAATCTTCTTACCCAAAGAATCTGCCGACTCATCAACCGAATAGCGAATCTTATTCTTCTTAATCGGCTCTTCTAAGACTACACCATCAAGTATATCGGTAATCTTCTTTACATAATCACTAGTCTTATCGTTTACGGTCAAAATACGTACGTTCTCTGGTGCACACCACATTGGTAGCCACCCAGCAGTATGCTCCAGGTATACGCTCATAAATCGCTCAATTGAACCAATCAAAGCACAGTGAATCATGATTGGCGTCTTCTTCGTGCCATCCGCATCGGTATACTCAAGTTTGAACCTTGCTGGCAAAGCGTAATCTAGCTGTACCGTAGCTAACTGCCATTCACGACTAATCGCATCTACCGCCATAAAATCCATCTTAGGCCCATACATTGCCGCTTCGCCTACCCCAATAAAGTAGTCCATATTAAACTTATCTGCCATCTCTTTGATTGAACTCTCCGCTTTCTTCCACATCTCTGGCGTACCAATATAACCATCCTTATCATCTCGGAAAGATAAGCGAAGTCTAAGCTTCATATCTATTCTCTTATATAAATCCTTTGCCGACTCAATTAATTCCCCAAATATATCACCTACTTGGTCCTCAGTACAAAACACGTGCGAATCGTCCTGCGTAATCGCTCTCACCCTAGAAAGACCGCCCAGCTCACCCTTCCTTTCATCACGATATACCATCGTAGTTTCAAGATATTTAATCGGTAAATCCTTATACGAACGTGGTAAACTAGCAAAAATTTGCGAATGATGCGGGCAGGATACTGGTTTTAGCGCTAAATGATCACCAGACTCTTGCGACACAAACTGCAACATTTCTGGAAACTTCTCATAATGCCCCGAAGTTTTATAAAGATCAATATTTGCAATATGCGGAATGCAAACTTTTTCGTATCCCCGCTCCAACCTATAGCTCTGAGTAAATTCATTTAGTAAATCTCTCAAAATCGTACCACGTGGCGTAAATAACGGTAACCCCGAACCAACTAAATTAGAAAAACAGAACAAATCTAGTTGTGCCCCAATCTTGCGGTGATCTCTGGCCTTAGCGTCTTCTTGCTGCTTCTCATAAGCCTCTAGTTCTTCTTTAGTTGGGAAAGCCAACCCATAAATCCGTGTTAACATTTCCCTCTTCTCATCACCACGCCAATAAGCCCCAGCAATATGATCTAGTTTAAATACACCAATCTTGCTGGCATCCTTAAGATGCGGCCCCTTACATAAATCAGAGAAATCATTGTCAAGGTCATAAAATGAAACTTCTTCCCCCTTTGGCAACTCTTCAATCAGCTCTAATTTATATTTCTGTTTATTGTCCTTCGCCCATTTCAAAGCCTCTTCTCTTGAAACCACGCGTCTTGTCATGGTAAAACCGCGCTTAATTATCTCGTGCATCTTCTTTTCAATCTTAGCTAAATCCGCATCAGAAATCTTTGTCTTACCAAAATCAAAATCATAATAAAAACCATTGTCAATTGCTGGGCCAATTCCAAATTTAACATCCTTGTATAAATCTTGTACGGCCGCCGCAAGCACATGACTAAGCGTATGCCTCATTTTCTCAGTGTCGTTCATTTTATTTCCCTTTAATCTTATCTATACATTATATCACTTATTTTGTTTTCTTACCAATTCCCCCACGAATATTTAAAAGCTTACAAATCTTCCTCAAAGTCTCGTCAAAACTATCATAAATCTTTACGTTTTTACCAAAATAATCGCTTAGTTCCGCTCTTATATCACTAAACTGTGCACAGGCCAGCACCACTTCAATCTGGCTATTCATTTCTAGCCCCAAATACTTATCTAGGACCTCACTAATCTCTAATTCCGTCAGTTCCCCATCATCAATCTTATCCGGCCAATCATCAAGAATAATAGTTTTAGTCTTTCTCTTAATTCTAAGCAGATAATTATAATAGCTAATAGTCTTAGACACCGCCTTCGTTGTTAAAACTATCACCTCTCGCTTAATAAAAGTATCCGGCATTTTTAGATCAAACCCTACAAATCTCTGATTTTTATATTTCCGCCTAAAAAACTTTAAACTTGTTACCGTCAGTAGATGATTTGCTAGCACAATCAGATCAACCTTACCTATGTATGGCCTCAAAGCATTTACCGCCACTCTTCTCGCACTACGAGAGCTCATAAGTAGTTTATCAGCATTCCGCCAGTCAATCACCCTAATCACATCCACCACTGGCAATTCTTCACCCAGTTTATCTGCAAAACATTCCCCACCATACCCACCGTCAAAAACCACGACTTTAAGCATTTCATTCCTTCCCCCTCCACCGACCTAATTTTACAGCTTTCTTAAGCTTCAAAAAGTTCAAATTATCATTTATGTAACACTTGTTACAAAAAACTTAATTTAAATCAATCCTCTGAATAGCCATCCAAAAAATGTTCTAACCTTCTAAAGACTACTTCTCCCATCTTTCGATTTCCCTCGTCACCTAAACCACGATCTCTTAGTAAAACCTCATCTTTAATTGCTTCAATTGTTTCCCCCTCTCTATACTTATGTATACCATCTACTATCTCATCAAAATCAAAAGCCGACTCTACCGTCTCAGCATATTTTCGAAACTCATTGGCTCTTTCTTGCGACATACCAAAAATCGCTTCTGACGTTTGGATGTCTTTTATTTCGGCCTTCAATTTTTCGCTATGTTCATTTAAGGCATCACTAATACCCTGTGGGATATTTCCATTATACATCTTACGTAGTTCAAGACGCTCTCGAGAAAAATCTTCTAATTCTTGCTTTTTTATTTCAGAACCCCATTTCTTTCTTTCCGCACTAGTTTCAGCCCCCCCGCTAGCCGCTAAATCTTCCCAACCAGTCGGCGCATTCAAATCTTCATCGTGGCTATTAAAACTTTCACCAATCATTTTTCCTCCTCTTATTAAGTATAATAATAGCATACAACAAAAAATCGGCCAACTGAAACCGATATGTGGTGGGTTGTGAGGGGCTCGAACCCCCGACCTTCTCGGTGTAAACGAGACGCTCTAGCCAACTGAGCTAACAACCCGCCAAACTATTATATCACATATCTTATATTTCTACCAATTCATACTCACGAGAACCTAATCCTAAGCTCTCGGCATAAGGCAAAATTGCTCGCCCTTCCCTAGAATCAATTCTCTCCTTCAGCTTCTCCGCTCCAGGATCATCAGAATTCCAAATCATATCAATAAATGCTTGGTCATTTGCCACCGGATCTAACGACGCTACAATACCTAAGTCTTCCATTACCGGATCACCCTGTTTGTAGTCGCAGTCGCAATCTACCGCCAAATAATTCATCACAGTAATATATACTATCGGCTTACCTTGTTCCTTCAGATAATCCGCCACCGCCGTAGCCGCCTCAGCCATAGACTCAATAAATTCCACTTGTTCATGCTTAGAGCTCCAACATTTATCCGGGTCATCAGTTTTACCACACGAATGAATATAAGCCTTCCCTCTCCTAGAAGCAATTCCAATGGACTGATTCTTTAAGTTTGCGCCAAACCCACCCATAATGTGTCCTTTACCATGTGCCAAATTCACAAACGAATCATAATTTTTAAGATTCTTGCCCACAATATCATATTTTAAATACTTTCCATTCTTCACCGGAATCTCAAAATCACCCTCCGCGTCCATAATATCCACCTTCGCAAACGAAGTAAAACCATGTTTCTCCGCTACCTTCATATGATCATCAGCATTCGTACGCGCTCCAGGATAAGCCGTATTACACTCTAGTATCGTCCCCTTTAGCTTCTTCACAAACGGTCCGATTAATTCGGCTTTTAAATATCCTTTTGCCCCGTCTTCACCGGTTGATACTTTCACCCCCACTTTACCAGGCAAATCCACTCCCAAAGCCTCATATATTTTAATCAAACTTTCTGGCGTAATTTCACGCGTATAATAAACTTTTGATTTCATTTTAACTCCTTCCTTTATTATTTTACTACTTTACGTGTTACATCAAACTTTTCCATATAAAGCCCTAACATCAGCCGCGTCTGTGAATAAAACGCCGCTAATGACTGATATATAATTGACGTTACTGGCATCAAAATCCATTGCAAAACCATCAAAACATTCTTTCCTTTCCGATACTTTGCCGGACGCTTTGGCAACAACCTAAAAGACACCAATACCGACACAATCAACCCAATCGATGCAAAAGTTTCTACCACACTCACGATATTAGGCAAATTGTATGCCACCATCGTATGCGCAGACATATTCATCAGGCTCGGTATCCAACCCCCAAACGCCACAATCGGCGCCAAAATCGCAAGCGTTACGTGCCCGTCTAAAAGCCTCCAAAACTTCGGAAACAGCTTCCAAAACGGCATCACTCGGTTTTCCCTAGACACGAACAATCTCGTCCCCACATACGCCACATCACTCGCCCCATAATACCATCGCCTCACCTGTACAAACTGAGCTTTAATCGTCTTCCACAAAGTCTCGTCAATCACTGCATCCTGATAAATCGGAATTCTGATTGGTAATACCTCATAATCCCCACTAAAGAAAAACAAACTCCGCCAATACTGATGCCCGTCTTCCACAATCGTCCTTTTACTCCAAAAATCCATCGCCGCGAGCGCCTGTAAAGGCTGTGAATGCGAAGCAAAATTCCTTAGTGCATGTGGCCTCATCGTAGTAATTACATTAAAAAACGAATTAGACACTGCAATTATCCGTGACGGCGCCGGTGCATCCCAAATATTATTCATAAATAAAGATACCGGCTGAAAACTCATTCTCTGCCGGTTCGGATGCGTGATAAACTCATAAGCCACACAGTCCAAGTACTTCTGCGCCATCCTGTTATCGCTATCTAGTGAAGTTACAATAATGTTTTCAATCGGCAACTTCTTCTCCGCCACATATTTTGCCACCGCATGCCCTGCATAAGTCAAATTTGGCCCCTTCCCTACAATCTCTCCAGGCAGATTATCTGGATGCTTTACAAGCAAAAAATCACGAAACACTCCCTTATATTTGCTAGCCAACTTCTGCGCCACTTCTTCCATCGCTTCTCCACCCCTTTCCTCGTAAGCCAGTGTAAAAATAATCCGCTTATTTGGAAAAGACGTATTCTTCACTGCCTCCACCGACGGTCCCAACACCTCTTCCCCTTCGTTATATGCCGTCATAATCACCACATGATAAACTTTAGACGGCTTAGGGTACTCTTTTTCCATCGCCGCCATCATCTTAAGATTGTCTAGATGCTCTTCAAAATGATAACTTTTACTTTCCTCACCATGCAACCTCTCGTAAGCTTCATGTGGATCTTCCAAATCCTCCAAACGTTTCCACCAATCCACACGCCCTGCACTTTTTATCACCTTATATCCTTGCACCGTCCGAAACGCCACTCCAATCGCCTTCACTAAAGTAGATGCAATAATGATAAACAAATAAATCGCCCCAAGCACCGGCGAAAACCAAGACAACAGAAACAGCAAAATAATTGCCCCATAAGAAATCGCCCCCGGCAAAATCTCAAAAAACCGATAAAGCGGCTTACGCTTCCCCTGCGGAATCTCCAAATTTCTTCGCATTAGCCTTCTCCAAGCAAACGAATCAATACTAAGAACGTTCCAAAAATCAAAATCGTTGTGATAAGTAGAAACAACTTTACCATCCCACTCCCGCGTTTATGGAAAATCCTAATCGCTAGCAAACTATGTAGTACTCCAAAAAGTAGCGCCAGACATGGAAACGCCAGCATATCAAACCACGCCCCGTCACGATACCCACCAATGTCACCATAGCCAATCTTTACCACTGCACTATTCGGATTAAGATTCAAAATCGCATAAACTGCCAAAAACAGCGACAATAGTAAATTCAAAATCATAATGAGAAGTAGCCCACGCTCATTTTGATAAATTTTGATAAAGTCTTCCTTAAATGTCTTCATTTTTCTCAGTTTTGCCAATTAGTTTATCCATAATTATATTAATATACTGTACAAACATCACATCCCCTATAATACCAATTATACCTGCTAGAATCATCATCCAACCGATTAGTGTTGCTACAGCGCCACTATAAAATACCACAAACACCCCCACGACTAGCATCATCAATGCCAGAATCAATACATACTTCCATGCCGCAATACTTGCCGCATGTAGTTTGATTGCAGTGTTAATTCTCACTAACGCTTCATAAATCAAATAAATCCCAATTACAATTCTAAACACGTTCGCAATTTCTTCCCCAATAATCAAAAGAGTTATACCAATCAAAAGCGAAATCACCCCACCAAGTAAATTATTATTAAAGAAATCATTCTGCCCATTCACTAAGAAGTAATTAATTATCTGATAAGCTCCTTTTATAATAAAGAATGCTCCTACTACATAAGCAACTGCACGTATCACTTCATTTGGCCATATAACCAAAAAAAGGCCCAGAACAATGGTAGCAATAGATTCTACAACTGCTCCCCAAGCTGATTTTTTCAAATCACCACCAACTTCTTCTATGGGTCGCTTAATAATTTCCGTTTTAGCCATATTTCCTCCTTAATAATGGAGCCGATGGCAGGGCTTGAACCTGTGACCTGCTCGTTACGAATGAGCTGCTCTACCAACTGAGCTACATCGGCATTAACCTTATTATATCACGTTTTCTTGGCCTTACGCTTCTTCTTCACTGTCTTCTCTTCCGCCGGTTTTAGCCTTAAAGCTCGCATCAATTTTTGCCGTGCATGCGAAGTAATAATCCGATCCAGCCACGAGGTCTTGGGCGTCTGATTCTTAGAAGTCAAAATCTCCACAATATCGCCCTGTTCTAATCTTTTATTCAGATTACTCATCTTACCATTAATCTTTACCCCCACCACATGATCACCAATCTCCGAATGTAATCTATATGCAAAATCCAGCGGCAACGCCCCCTTCGGTAAATCAATAATGTCTCCCTTAGGCGTATAAACAAAAATCTTATCCGCAAATAAATTTAACTTCAATTTCTTTAAATCCACTTTCTTCCCTTCACGCAGTTTCGCCGCCGTAGTCTGAAGCTCGTTAATCCACAAAAGATTGGTCGGCAAATGCTCAATCTTCCCCTTCTTATAATTCTCAGTTAGCTTCTGCTCATTATAGTAAAAACTCGCCGCCAGCCCCCGCTCCGCATACTCATGCATCTCTCTAGTTCGTATCTGAAACTCCACGATATGTTTGTCTTTAGTTATCACCGTGGTGTGCAGCGACCGATACCCGTTTTGCTTTGGCATCGCGATATAATCTTTAATTCGTCCTTCCATCGGTGTATAAAGCGCATGAATCACACCCAGCGCCAAATAACAATCCGTAATATCCCCTACTATTATCCTCAGTGCCGTCAAATCATAAATCTCATTAATGTTTTGATTGTGTTTAGCTAGTTTCTTGTGAAGTGAATAAACTGACTTCACGCGCCCAGAGATTTCAAAATCAATTTTCTCTTTTTTAAGCGCCGCAGTCACCTCTGCGCGTATCTTTTGTAAAGATTTCTCCGCCGACTTATTATACTTGGCAATCAAATTAGCCAGTTCCTCAAACCGCCTCGGATCCACGTATTTAAATGATAAATCAGATAGTTCTACCCTGAGAAGCCCCATATTCAACCGGTCTGCCAGCGGCGCAAACACCTCCAGAGTTTCCTTGGCGATTTTCTTTTGCTTGTCCGGCGGCAATGCCGACAAAGTCCTAAGGTTATGTAATCTATCCGCGAGCTTAATAATCAGCACTCTAATATCATCCCCTAGCGCAATCATCAACCGGAGAAAGTTATCTTTCGTAGCAGGTAGATAAGTGTCAATATCTCGCATCCCGTTACGCGCTGTAGATAGCTTCGTCACCCCATCCACCAAAAACGCCACTGGCTCACCAAATTCACTTTTAATCTCTTCTAAAGTCAGCGGTGTGTCTTCTACTGTATCGTGGAGTAGCCCCGCAATAATCGTATCTTCATCCATCCCCCACTCTTCTAGAATCTTCTTTACAGCCAAAGGATGCACAATATAGGGCTCACCGGTTTTACGCATCTGCCCTTCGTGCGCCTTTCGCGCCATCTCAACCGCCCGCTGTACTCTCTCAGAATCCTTACTATTCATTTATTCTATTATAACGCATCCTAGCGTATCTACTCAACTGACAAAATCTTACCAGTACCTAACTCTAAATGTAGTAATCTCTGGTTCCTAGAGCCACGATATTTCAAACTTAGATCTCTCTCCTCCAAAATAAACGGTCCGTCAATCAAAGCGTCCAAAGATTTCACTAGCTCCCATGGTTCCTTGCCGTATTTCTTAATTTCCTCATACGTAAAGCCCGAAAAACTCCATACATTCCAACCCAGTTCCTTCCTTACCCAATCCGCTAGTTCCTTACAAGCCTTTGCCTGCACAAACGGCTCTCCCCCGCAAAAAGTTAATCCAGTCTGCCCCTTGTATTTCTTAAGCTCCTCTTTAATCTCATCTATGCTAATCAAGAACCCGCTCGCATAATCCCATGTTTCTGGGTTCTGGCAGCCTCTACAGTGGTTAGGACAACCCTGTGTCCATACCACTGCTCTTAGCCCATCACCATTTACAATATTATCGCGCTCTAGCGGCCCAGACAGCCTGATAAACCCATCTGGCGTTTCAACTTGCCGCGAAAGTTTCATCAACAAGTGCCTTTCGCGCAAGCTTTAACCTTCTCAAATGGCAAATCGCCTTCTAAACGTCCACAATGTGGGCACCTATCACCAGAAATAATCCCCGAGAACCCACACACTGGGTCTCTATCTACTGGGTGGTTCACCGAACCATAGCCAATCCCTTCATCATGCATTTTGCGAATCACCGCCTCAAACGCCGGTAAGTTCTGTGATGGATCACCATCTAACTCAATATAGGTAATATGCCCAGCATTACACAGATTATGATACGGCGCTTCAATTTCAATCTTCTCAAATGCCGAAATCGGATAATACACTGGTACATGGAACGAGTTCGTATAGAATTCTCTATCCGTTACACCCTTAATCTTACCAAATTCCTTACGGTCAATCTTAGTAAAGCGTCCTGCAATACCCTCAGCCGGAGTTGCTAGCAAAGTAAAGTTCAATTTATACTTCCTAGCATACATGTCACAGCGCTCGCGCATATGCGTAATAATATCTAGGCCTAAATCACGCGCATCATCATCTTCACCATGGTGCTTACCGGTCATCGCAACTAGCGTCTCCGCCAGCCCAATAAAACCAATAGACAAAGAGCCATGTTTGATCACGTCACGCAAAGTATCGTTAGGCCCTAGCTTCTCGCTACCAAACCAGTTCCCTTGCCCCATTAAGAATGGGAAGTTCCTCACGTGCTGATTAGCCTGGAATTCAAATCTTTCTAAGAGCTCATCTTTCACCAAATCCATCTTCTCATCTAATTCCTTATAAAAACCATCCCAATCCGCTTCCTTTCTTTCGCCAAGACAAATTCCGTGTTTAATCCCGATTCGTACCAAATTCACCGTTGTAAACGACAAATTCCCACGCCCCGTCACAATTCCATCAGATTCCGGGAACACTGAAGCAAATACCCTCGTCCTACAACCCATGGTTGCAATCTCTGTACGATAATCACCAGGCTTATAGTATTTCAAATTAAATGGTGCATCAATAAAGCAAAAGTTCGGGAAAAGCCTCTTCGCTGAAACTTCCATTGACCTCTGAAACAAGTCATAGTTCGGATCACCAGGATTATAATTCACACCAGATTTCACCTTAAAGATAGAGATTGGGAAAATCGGCGTCTCACCCTTACCTAATCCATTTGCCGTAGCTTCTAGCAAGTACTTAGAAACTAGCCGCCCAGACGGAGTCGTATCTGTACCAAAGTTAATCGAAGTAAATGGCACCTGAGCCCCTGCCCGCGAGTGCATCGTGTTTAGATTATGTACAAAACCTTCCATTGCCTGCAAAGTTTCGCGCTCCACATCTGCGTTCGATACCTCAATTACTTCCTTCGGCCACTTTGCCTTCTTCAATTTATCATCATCGCCAAATTTCACGCTGTCTTTTACTTCTAAATTAAGCTTCTTACCAGTAAATTTATTATATTTATCAAGATTTCGCTTCAAAGCCTTTCTAAAAGACTTGTCAACACCAGGTGCCATTGCATAATCAAAATTCGGAATAGACTGCCCACCGTGCTGTTCGTTCTGGTTAGCTTGGAGTAAAATCGCCGCTAACGCTGCGTAACTGCCAATTGAATTTGGTGTGCGTAAATGCCCATGCCCAGTATTAAACCCGCCATTTTCAAATAATACAAACGGATCACTCTGGCAACAAGTCAAAGTCCCCGTCGCATAAAAATCCAAATCATGAATATGAATATCACCATTATCATGCGCCGCTGCAATATCAGGGCGAATCATCAAACTCTTTGCAAAGACCTTAGAACCTTCCGCGCCAAATTGTAACATCTTCCCCATTGCCGAGTTACCATCTACGTTGGCATTGCTACGTTTAATATCAGAATCCTCAGAGGCATCTGCATGAGAAATTGTCCGGTAAATCATCATTAAGTCGCTTTTAGCGTCACGCACCCTAGAACGCTCCTGACGATAACGAATATATGCTCTAGCAGTCTTTTTAAATGAAGATTCCATCAAAACTTCTTCTACAATGTCTTGAATCTGTTCTACATTTGGTGTCCTCGCAGTAATCTTTTCTTCCGCTCTTTCCAGCACCTTCTCTGTTAAAGATTTCGCCCGATCGTGCTTAAACTCTTCCGTCGCCAGTCCAGCCTTAGCAATCGCCTCAGTAATTTTATTTGGGTCAAATTTCACGATTTTACCGTCTCTTTTGACAATTCTCTTGAACATTTCTACCTCCTTCGTTTGTTCAGATTTTGATGTATGACGCTATATTTAGTGCTTAATACCTAATATACACCACTAAATATGGATTTGCAAGACTTTTTATGCTTAAAATTCGTATAAAAAATGGTGGGGCTTAATTCGCCAGGCTTTAACAATATACAAAGAAAACTAATATCAAAATGGTATAATAGTATTATTAGATAAAGGAAAATATCATGGAAAATCCAAATAGTCCAATGGAACAAGGCGAAAACAATTATAGCCAGTGGAAATCACTAGCCGAGACTCCAGAACCACAGCGAGATGACGAAAGTGTTAGTGCCCAGGAAGAAGATATTGCCCAAAGATATGAAACGGCCGAAGAAGTTGACGAGGCTCTCGAATGCCTATATGAGCAAAAGGAATGGAAAGATAATCTTAATAAAATAGGTCAAACAATATTACATTGCATTGAAATGTCGAAAAATGACAGCAGCCTACAATTTAAAGATCATCCATTTTGGCGCGGACAAATAGGCGGCCCGGGCGGAGTTAATGTTGCCGCAATTACGAACGATGCCGAGTATGATTATTTTGAACCTGGTAGTGAACGCATTGCAAACGAGAACGAGAAGAAAATCCTAGTCGGTACCGACTACAAGAAACTATTTGGTGAGCCATCAGTCAATGTTGATGGGTACGAAAGACCGGAAGGCGTAAAATTCGCCGATGAAACCAATTTTACGTTCGAGAATAGAACCGATAACCAAAATATCCCAAGCCGAATTAACCACACACTTTACACCTTATTCGGCGAGAATACATTCAGTGAGTATGAAAAACAGCTTATTGAATACGGAATGGGGTTCGATGACTATTTTGACGCCGCAAAATATCCCGACGATGAAACTGCAATAGCAGCCGCAAATGAGCTCATTGAAATAGCTAGCGACATTGACAACGACGGCAAGCTCGAGGAGAACATCAATCGTCTCGAACAGACAAAAGAAGCATTCGAGAATGCCGCTCGAGAGCTAGCTGAACAGGAAGAAGCCGATAAGAATCAGCAAGAACTCGCAAGGATTGCCGAATCTATTAATAATGACGAAAAACTAAATCTCGAAAGCCTAAGACTAATCTTTAGTGATAAAAACGATAACGACCCAACCGCAATCTCGATTCGAAATAGCATCGGCATCGAGGTTGGCGTTATCAAACAATTACTTGGCAAAGAATAATCTGGGTCTATTTTTAACAAGGGATTTAACGGACAAAATTATAGAGGTAAATTACGATTTTTGATGGATTTTTGTCGTAAAAATGACATAAAAATAGCCCTCTATTTATACAAGGGATTTAACAGATATTTACAGATTACGGAATAGTTAAAAATTATTTTATAACCTGAATGGTGGGGATTACAGGGCTTGAACCTGTGACCTTACGAATGTGAATCGTACGCTCTAGCCAACTGAGCTAAATCCCCAAATGTGGTATAATTATACCATGAATTTAGAAGAATACGAAAAAGAGCTTCAAGAGATAGAAGACTTCCTCGCTACGCCAAATGCCTATAGCGACCCTGATTTTCCTGCCAAAAACAAGCGCGCCAACATTTTGAGAGAAATCATCTCCTTAAATAAAAAAATAGCCCAACTCACTGCTAATTTAGAAGAAGCCGAAGCATTAGTCGCCGACCCCGAACTCGGCGAAATAGCTAGAGACGATATCAAAAATATCAAGACCGAACTAGAAACCGCCAACAGTAATCTAGAAGAGCTCTTAGTTCCCCACAATCCCGAAGATGACAAACCTGCCATCATAGAAATCCGCGCTGGCGCCGGCGGCGACGAAGCCAGCCTTTTTGCTACCGAACTCTACCGCCTTTACCAAAAATACGCCGAAGCCCACAATCTCAAATCTGAACTCATCTCTAAAAACGAAAACGAAGCCGGCGGCATGAAAGAAGTCATCTTTAAGCTCACCGGTGAAGAACCTTACGGCCAACTCAAATTTGAAGGAGGCGTGCACCGCGTTCAACGCGTGCCAGTTACGGAATCCCAAGGCCGCATTCACACCTCTACTGTCACCGTAGCAGTACTCCCCGAAGCCTCCGAAAAAGACCTTGAAATCAAGCCCGAAGACCTCCGTATTGATATTTATCGCTCTGGTGGCCACGGTGGCCAAGGGGTCAATACCACCGATTCTGCCGTCCGTATCACCCACCTACCCACCGGCATCGTTGTCGCCATGCAAGATGAGCGCTCCCAGCAACAAAACCGTATTAAAGCCATGAACATCCTCCGCTCTCGTCTCTTAGAAAAGAAAAAAGAAGAAGAGCTAAAAAACGCCTCTGAAGCTCGTAAATCCCTAATCGGCACCGGTGACCGCAGCGAAAAAATCCGCACCTACAACTTCCCTCAAGACCGTGTCACCGACCACCGTATTCACTATTCTCGCAGCAACATTAATGCTGTCATGGACGGCGACATAGACGATATAATCTCCGAACTTACCAAAAATGAACGCGAACTTGCAAAATAAACATACCGACTTTTACGGGCGCGATTTCTTGGTGACTAAAGATACCCTCATCCCTCGTCCCGAAACCGAACAGATAATAGATACAGTCTTATCCCTAGCCGGCAAACCATTTTTACCAGGCGTTAAAGCCCCCAAACCTAAACTTCCCCCAGGCTTTTCCCTGTTAGACGTTGGCACCGGCTCCGGCTGCATCGCCATCACCATTAAAAAAGAGCTTCCTCTTGCCAAAGTTACCGCTTCAGATATCTCAGAAAAAGCCCTCAAAGTCGCCCTCGAAAACGCCGATAACCTTAAAGCCGACATCACTTTCATCCACTCAGACCTCCTACAAAACACCCCAAAGTCCTACGATGTTATTGTAGCTAATCTCCCATATGTAGATAAAACTTGGGACTGGCTAGACTTAAAAGCCCTCAGTGCCGAGCCCAGCCTCGCCTTGTTTGCCAAAGACCACGGTTTAGCCCTAATTAAGTCCTTAATAGACCAAATCGCAGATAATCCTCCTAAATACTTCATCCTAGAAGCTGACCCTTGCCAGCACACTGCTATTGCTTCTTACGCTAAGCAAAAACATCTCCGTATTACCGCCACCCGTGGTTTTATATTAACTATTCAGCGTTAGTATAAACGTTTGTTACATCATCAAGATCATCTACGGCTTCTAGTAGCTTCTCTAATTTTTCAGCATTTTCACCCTCAATCGGCACATAAGTCGTAGGCACATATTGTTGCTCCGCACTAGTTACCGTCATGCCGCTCTCATCTAGAGCTTTTTTTACTTTCATCAGATCCGAAGCACTTGTATAAATTACAATTCCCTCATCTTCTTCTGTAGCATCTTCAGCTCCAGCTTCCAAAGCCGCCATCAGGGCGTCTTCACCCTTCTCACTGATCTCAATCACTCCCTTACGTGCAAACTGGAACATCACGCTCCCGGCATCCGCCATCCGGCCGCCGTTTTTATCTAAAGTATGACGCACCTCTGGCAAAGTCCGGTTTTTATTATCCGTAGCTACCTCAATCACAATACCAACCCCACCAGGCCCGTAAGCCTCGTAAGTTTCTTCAATCAAAGCCGCTGCCGACTTATCCGCTGCTCTCGCAATCGCCCGTTCAATATTCACTTTCGGCATATTGGCATGGCGAGCTTTCTCTAGTACCATCGCAAGACTCGGGTTCATCGCTGGGTCAGTACCACCTCTAGCCGCAATCGCAATCTGATTCCCTATTTTGGTAAACAGCGCGCCACGCTTCGCATCTACTACGGCTTTTTGGCGTTTGGTCGTTGCCCATTTACTATGTCCTGACATAATTTCTCCCGCTTATAATTGATTTTTACTTGCCTTAATTTTACCATCTCTTGCCAGAATAGTCCAATGCCAATCAGTAGATAAAACCAAAACACCTCCGTGCGATACGCCGGAATTTCAATCATAAACTGCTTCATCCCGCCAAAAAACTCTACCACAGCAATATGAAAATCCAAGAGCCGCGTGCCAAGCCACGCGACTATCATTTCAATCACGGGTATCCCCGCCACCACTCCGGTTAAAAAAATTAACCCCATTGCATAACCAAGTGTAGGTAAAATCAGTAGGTTCGCTACCACCGAAATCAGCGAAATTGTCCCATAAAAGTATAAAACAATAGGTAAAGTCATCAGAGTCGCCGATATTGTAGTAATAATTATTTCAGCGATAAACCCAGGTTTCTTTTCGCCGTAAAAAAATTTACTCAGGCGCGGCCCTAAAACCATAATTCCAGCAAAGCTCGCAAATGACAAAAGCCACCCCAGATTAATTACAAAATTCGGATTAATCATCAAGGTAATCGCCATCACAATTAAAATAATCCGCCACGGCGCAAATTTTCGCCCCACGTACCACGCCAAAAGCGTCAAGACCGACATTATCCCAGCCCTAAGTATAGACGGCGTAAAGCCCACCATCGCCATAAAAAATACCACAAATAGCAGCGCAAATAGCACTCCCGCAAATCGCGATATTCGTCCAAATATCTTCCTCGCCACCTCTACCAGAATTGACAAATGCGCCCCACTCGCCACCACAATATGCACCAACCCCACCATCCTTAGATTCTCGCTCAAATCATCCGGCAAACCAGACTTCATACCCAGTAAATATGATAACCCCAAATTCACCTGCGGCTCCGGTATAAGCCCTCTAATTCGCCGCGAAAACCAATTTCTAAGCTTAAGAACCAAACTCCCAGGCTCTGGGCGCTTTATGCCAATAACAGCCGGCCTATACATATACCCAGCATATGTCCCAAACCCAGCTGAGAGCTTCCCTTTCACCGTCACTTCATCTCCTCGCGCCAAATCATCGTTCTGCTTCACCGAAATATAAATACTACCTCTTGTTTCATTTTCGCCAAGCTTTAAAGACACCATTTTAATCTTTGTCCCACCTTCATCCGTCTCGGGATCGCCATCAATTACACCAGTCACTAAAATCGTCTTTCCCTCAAACTCTCTAATATAATTCTCGCCAACAAGCTCTGCCGAAATCCGAAAAAAAGCCACTACCATCCCAGCAACCACCGCCAGAGCTATAAAAGCGAGTTTCGGCTTCAAGAATGCCACTACGAGCAATAACCCGCAAAATCCCAGCCAAATCGGCGAATTAAAGTAGTTTATTCGCCACACCAGCCCCACTACCACACCCGCCACAACCCCTGCACAAAACCCCACAACAAACCACGACTGATGCACATTCTTCCCTAGTAGTTTAAACATGCACCCCTTCTACCATGGGTGCAAAATAACTTCAACCCCCTACCCTGTGATATAATAGTCTTACGCACCGGTAGCTCAGTGGATTAGAGCACTTGTCTTCGGAACAAGGGGTCGTGGGTTCGAATCCCTCCCGGTGTACCAAGAAAACTAAAACTATTTCTTTCTACTAGTTTTACGTTTTCTCGTTTTTTTATTGTTTTCAAAGTCTATAATTTGATTCTTAACTATATAATAAGTAATCGGTATCACGATAATAGCAATCAAGTTTGGATAATAATTCATTCCCCTTGACGAGCTAGACAATACTACACAAGAAAGTATGACAAGAACAGTCACGACCCAAAAGCCCGCCATATAATTTTGAAGTACTTTTAGTGCAAGCTCAGGCTTTAATGTACCACGTTTAATTACATCATTTTTACGACTAATTAAACTTGCCATAAAGAAAATCCAGCCAAACGGGACAATACAAATCAATCCCCAAAGCTTACCTGTATCTTCCGTTATTCCATTTTTATTTGTTTTACTAGGCATAGCCTCTCCTTTCTTATATTAGAATCTTCTATGACTCTTCTTCACACTATACAAATACCCACCAAGAATTATTCCTGCTATCAATCCACCAGGAAGCATGCCAAATAGCACATTCACGCCACTTTCATTATCGCTGTCACTCATAACGCCAGTATCTGGCACCGGCAAAATATCTTCTTCCTCTTCCTCATCTTCCTCAGGCTCTTCTTCCTTCTCTTCTGCTTCGACTATAAAATCAGCCGTAGCCTCGCCACCATTAGAAAACAAAACTTTCAAACTATGTTCAGAGGCGTCCAACGTGTCCAAATATTCAGCCGGTATACTAATAATAGTGCCACCATCGCCAGCCTCAGTAGTATAATACTGCGAGTCTAATAAAGCGCCGTCTACATACACCGTCCCGCCATCTTCAAACAGACTATAATTCGCATCAATCGTAAATCGTATTATTTCCTTACCACCCTTTATTCTATAAGATTGTCCGTCTCCATCTATCACTGAGTAAATTCTTTTTTCACCTAAGACCGTCACTTCAAAAGATTCAGTAGTGTAATTATTCATATCGCCATTCTCGGTATAAGTAACCGCATATCTATTACTGCCAGCTTTAATTTTTTCAGAACCATCAGCCCATGCTAAACCAACAGTCTCAAAATGAACCGAAGATAATTCATCATTTACATAGCCAGTTTTAACCGCATCAATCTCGTCTGGAGCAACTGAAGTCTTTTTATTAACAGTTAAACTATATATCGCCGAAGCTGCGCCATAATTAGCCGTGGCAGAAACATTAGCCGTGATTGTAGCAGTACCTGCACCCACAATCGTTACTTCCCCGCTAGTACCATCAATTGTAGCCACATCAGTATTACTAGACTGGTAAGAAATCGTACCATCACCAGAAGTTGTAGCTGCATTTGTAAACTTACTATCACCATAAGTCTTCGTGACTTCTGCATCCGCAAATGATACTGCCGGTGTAGCTTTAGAGACCGTCAAAGTATAAGTTGTAGAAGCAGTATTATAATTACCAGTAGCAGCCACGGTAGCAGTAACAGTAGTATTACCTACACCAATTATCGTTACTTCGCCAGTACTACTATTAATTGTGGCCACATCAGTATTACTAGACTGATAAGAAATCGTGCCATCGCCAGAAGTTGTAGCAGTATTAGTGAATTTAGCATCACCATAAGTCTTTGCCACCTCCGCATCTGCAAATGACACAGTCGGTGTGGCTTTAGATACTGTCAAAGTATATGTCGCCGAAGCAGCTTGATAATTAGTTGTAGCGGCAACATTAACCGTAATTGTAGCAGTCCCCGCACCCACAATCGTTACTTCTCCACTAGCGCTATCGACTGTAGCTACAGTTGTGCTATTAGAACTATAAGTCACCGTACCATCACTGATCGTAGTAGCTACATTTGTAAATTTAGCATCGCCATAGGTCTTCGTCACAGCTATATTTTCAAATGAAATTGTCGTGGCAACCCTAGACACCGTCAAAGTATATGACGCCGAAACCGAATTATAATTGCTCGTAGCGGCAGCGGTAGCCGTAATCGTGACAGTTCCCGCACCCACAATCGTTACTTCCCCACTAGTGCCATCAATTGTAGCTACATTAGTATTGCCAGACTGATAAGAAATCGTACCATCGCCAGAAGTGACAGCCGCATTTGTAAATTTATCATCGCCATAGACCTTGGTTATTTCCGTATTCGTAAATGAAACTGTCGGCGTGGCTTTAGCAACCGTCAAAGTATATGACGCTGAAGCCGAATTATAATAATCGGTAGCAGCCGCAGTGGCCGTAATTATAGCAGTTCCTGCACCTTTAATCGTTACTTCACCAGTGCTTGAGTTAATCTCAGCAACACTTGTATTGTTTGAGCTATAAGTTATAGTCCCACCATCTTCCGTTGCTGTAACGGTATTTATAAATTTATCATCACCAAATGTCTTACTAACCGATGAATCCGCAAACGAAACTTCCTGATCAGAAACTACTACTTCCCATACCGCATACAAAGTCTTGTTGCTGCCTAACGTAATAGACGCACCACTGCTATAACTTGCGGTTGTTGCGCTGGACGACTCCGCCCATCCCAAAAAGTTATGGTGATTCCAAGTTGGCTTCGTAGTTGTTACCGTAGTAGTCACCTGCTTACGACTACTCTTTATTGTATTACTACTTATTGACCCAGACGCACCATTTAAGTTATATGACAATGTGTATGTAAAATCCTCATCCGTACGTGCGATACAGCGCACAGCAGCCACATCGCCACTTATCTCAGCAGTCCTATAGCTAGACCCAGAATGATACCCATTAATAAAGAACACTCTCACTACATGGTAATCCTCTGATTCTTCAGAAGTCGTACTTGTCCAATAAAAACCATCTGTTCCTAGAAGATAAGGAAAACCTCTAATAAAATGAAACGGACCAAATCTCAAAGCCGACGAAGTCGCTTCAGAACCTTCTGTACCATCACCGTTTTCTTCAAATAAATTATATTTTTTCAAAAGGTTTTCATAATCACTTTGGCTAGGTAATTTCCAACCTGCCGGACAAAGCGAGTCAGAAGGGGTCATATCAATACCAGTTTGATCAGACGGGTCAACATAATCAGCAGTTTGCGCAGTTGCCACTGTCCATGGATAACCATTCCCTAAACGATAGTGCCCACTCCCAGTATTTTGTATTCTTACAATATCTCTTGCAAATGAACCAGAAGGCTGAATATATATGTTGCCGCCTTCAATAAAACTATCATGCACCGTATAATAATCAACTGTATTTATATTATTACCGTCAACTACGCTTTCTGCCTTTGGCAGTGTTGTAAATGTCGAACTAGTACTAATATCTGTATTGGTCGAATCTAAAGTAATAGTTGATCCAGTTGTCCCTAATCCCAAATTCTGTGTCATCCACACATTTCCATCTTCAAGCTTAGTTATATTATAAGTATTCCCATCTCGAGAATCAGTTAACGCATAATGTTCATATTCCGTAGTCATACTTTCCTTTACACTGTCATTCATATCCTGCATACAAAGTGCACGCTCCGCATCACTACCACTAATATTTATTGCATTCGGATTACAATTAACGACAGCTCTAGAGTTTTTCACGCCAGAGACAATTATACTTGTCCCCCAAACCGCCAAAAACAAAACAGACACCAAAATAACGGCCACCGGCAACGTTCTCTTCGCACGAATCCGCATTTTATTTTCCTTGTTTATTTATGTATAACCTTTACGCTTTAAATTGTACACCAATCTCATAAATTGTCAAGTATAAAACCATAAAAAATGCCAGGCCGAAGCCCAGCATCTCTTTTTAGTGGCTTTTTACCTTTTCTAAAGCTTTTTTGATCCGCTCATGCATAGCACAAGCAAATTCATACTCCGCCTTACAAAGGTCTCTTTCCTTTACGAGCTTCTCGTATTCTTCGTTTGCTACCTGCAAACGAATTTTCGCCGCGCTAAAAGCTTTTTCGGCCCTAAGATAGTCTCCTAATTCGCATTCAGGAGCTTCCCTTTCAGCCTCAGCTTTAGCATTGGCAATCTGCTTTTCTAACCTACAAATTTCTTCATGGAATTCAAGCAGATGTCTCTTATGCTCGTAACCCTCACTCCGATGATACGATGCTTCCTTTTTGTCACGATTATCATAGGCAAAATCGGATTTCTTAAAGCACTCCTCCATCAAAGCATGTTCAGTTTCAAACTTGAGCCGGAGTAGATCAATATGAGAATTCATATAGTCCTTATAATCTTCAAACTCGTCCCATACTCTCCGATAATTATCATCGGAAGCCTTGACCGCCTCATACTCCCAGTCTCTTTTGTCCTCAAGAGCACAATATTCGGTATAAGCAAGACTTCTACTCTTTGCGGCGCTAAGGAGTATCAACTCGCACTGCTCAAGTTTATCCTTCCATTCCTCTACCAGCCAAAAGGCTTCTTCCTCGTCCTTTTTCAGTTTCTCGATATCCAAATTCCTATCCAATTGCATCGCCACCTCTCTATTTTTAAAGTACTAGCATTACTGGTTGGCAAGAGCTTTCTCAAGCTCTTTTTTCACAACATCATATTCCTTACACAAAAGCCTGTATTCGGCTCTGAAAAGATCACTTGTTTCTTTTTTTTGCTCATACTCCCTCTCGGCTAAAGCGTAACGAACTTCGGCCTCTTCGTATTTTGTTTTTTTAGCATTATACTCGGCCGACCTCATAATGTTCTTTTCCGCAATTCGCCTTTCGCGCCTTATTCTTTCCTGCAAATTAATAAGGCTGCTACTAAGGGCGTCTCGCTTTCGTTCGTGCTTACGCTTTTCTTCTTCAAGGCGATCCGCCTCTTCATTGTTCCCATTCTTACGCGCAAGCTTTGCGCCCTCTTTACATTCTCTAATCTGCCTTTTTTCTCTTTTGAGATAAATAGCTTTCACCTCAATAATAGAACTCGTATGCTCTCTGTAGTCTTCGAAGTCTCTCCAGACTTTTTCTGACAGTCTCAGAGTATCCTCCATCTTTTCAAACTCTTCTCGAAATATGTTCCTTTCCAACTTGGCGACCCTTAAGGTCTTTTCCGCATTCTGAGTCATCTTTTCGGTTACTTCCGCCTCTTCCAGCTTTTCGCACATAGCCAGAAAAACTCTGGCCTTCTCTCTTTTCAGCTCTTCTATACTTTTCAACTTCCATCACCAACCTTTCTCTTAAAATTCTAGCTTCGCCACCAAGCTCATACTTATATTATAACACATCTCTATAGAATTGCAAAACAACTGTTTTTAAAGTATAATCATAGGTAGGCACCCGTAGTTCAACGGATAGAACATTGGTTTCCGGAACCAACGATATCGGTTCGATTCCGGTCGGGTGTACCAGATTCAAAAAGTATGATATAATATATATCACATGGTACCGTAGCTCAGCTGGTTAGAGCGTGGGACTCATAAGCCCAAGGTCGGTGGTTCAATCCCACCCGGTACCACCATACAAAGGCTCAAGTCAGCCTTATTTTGTTACAACCACAACAAACTAATACTAACTAAATAGTCAAATGTTGCTCAGTGATTTTTATTGCACCATTATCGATATCAACAACAAAGAACACTCCGTCAGGTTTCCCATTGCCATCTACATCTTCGACCAATGAGCCAACAACATAGTAATCAATTTCATCCTCCACTAAATGCTTCGTCCAATGCTGATGACCAGAAAAAACACATTTTACAGTGTCGCTACTCTTTAATATCTTCTTTAATTCTGCCCGATTATCTAACAATGCCAAATCATTGTTTTCTCCAAACCAATAGTTGTTTTTCATATCGTCATCATCGGCTATACCATAATGGCAAAAAATAATCGTTGGAACACGATGACATGATAAATCTTTTTTCAACCAATCCAAATCCTCATCGCAAATAAACCTTGAGCGAGAAACAAAACCTCTTTTTTCCTGTTTTTCCTCATCAACACCAAGTCCTAAAAAAACTAAATGATAACCCATAAAATCAATCGAATAAGTCAAATACTGTACATCCATTATTTTCGCCACTTCATTTCTATCCAAAACCTTAAACTCATGATTACCCGGCACAACAAAACACGGCATAGTAAAACCCTCAAAAAAACTCAACGCACGCCGTAATAGCTTAGCATTTATATCGCTATCACCAGTATCTTCAATATAATCACCCAAAAAAACACAAGCATCTGGCTTTATATTTTTATTAGCTTGATCTTTTAGCCTATTCATCAACTCTTCAGCATACTGGGAAAGTTTTCTTCCTCTCGGCTCATAGTGTTCCTTATCGGCATAATGCAAATCCGAAAAAACAAGTAATCTCATGCCATGATTATACCATACCTTCAAATAGCTATAACTCATGTGGACGCCCTATAACTCACCCACCATTTTTATGCTATAATAACACTATGAAAAAACGCGGCTTTACTATTTTAGAAATAATTATCGTAGCAATTTTTGCTAGCTTACTTTTAATCTTCTTCTTCATCCAAAAATCCAACATCGACGCTATGGAGCGTGACGAAGATCGTAAAGTCGCCATTAATGCAATGTATTATGCCCTTGAAGAAAGCTATTACAAAAATCACGGCTACTACCCAGAATTTATCTCCGAAGACAATATCAAAGTCATCGATCCTTCCCTTTGGACCGATCCAAACGGCTTTAATCTCGGCGACCCACAAAGCTCTTATTCTTACGAAGCCGCCAACTGCAAAGACGGCAAATGCAAAGAATATACTCTAAAAGCCGAGCTCGAAAAAGAAGACGCCTTTATTAAATACAATCGTAATTAACCTTCTTTATAGTCAGAAATCAGTTTCGAAATCGCTTCCAGCGTTTCTGGAGAAATGTCAGCATATTTAAACGTATAAGTCGTTTCATCACCCACGGTCGCTAATCTCAAAGTCCCATAGCGGAATATCTTCTGCCAAATTCCCTCTTGTCTAAAGCTTGCGTCCTCCACTTTAGACAATTCAATTATATTTGTAGATGTAGAAGCTGGTGAAGCCATTTTAAGCTGTATTACATGACGATTAGTGATAAAAAGCCTATTTCCACGATAAATCATTATCGAAATCATCCCAATTACGAAAGCCGTGACAATTAACGCTACTAAAATGATAAAGATGAAATTCCTCCCCATATCATCAAGTCTAGCTTGGCCCATCAAAGAGAACAAGAATATTAATAATATAAAAATCAGAGCCAAACTTATACCGCCTAGAATTAATGCTAAAGAAATCCTTGCCCTAAAAAAAGCGAATTCTACATATTCGCCATCTTCAAGTTTGAGCCCCGGAAAATCTCGTTTACTTCTTTCATGTCTAATTTTGTCTAGAGATTTATCCATAATAACTCCTTTTTATAATTATAACTTATTTTTAGAGTTTTGTAAATGCTTCCTCCCCTTTTCCGTTACTATTCTTCCCTTTGGCGTTCGCGCGAGTAGACCAATCTGCAAAAGGTATGGCTCATAAAAATCCTCAATCGTAGTAGATTCATCCCCTGTTAAAGCCGCAATCGTAGTTAGTCCCACCGGTCTATCTCCATAGTTTTCATACATCAATTTCAGCATATTCCGATCCGCCGGATCTAACCCCAAATAATCAATTTCCATTAAATCTAGAGCACTCTCGGCGATCTTAGCATCAATTATCCCATCGCCGTTCACATCAGCATAATCTCTTACTCGCTTAAAAATCCGGTTCGCAATCCTCGGCGTTAAGCGCGAACGCGTAGCTAGAAGCTTAGTCGCCTCAGGCTTAATCTCGGTTTTCAATATTCCCGCCGTCCGATTAATAATTTGTTCAATCTCCGGCTCCTTATAATACTCTAATCTATGAATCATCCCAAACCGATCACGCAGTGGTCCCGCAAGCGACCCAGTTCTAGTTGTCGCCCCAATCACCGTAAAATGTGGCAAATCCAACCGCACGCTCCGCGCCGCCGGCCCCTTTCCTATCACAATATCCAGTTTGTAATCTTCCATCGCTGAATACAAGACTTCTTCAACTGCCCTCCGTAGCCGATGAATCTCGTCAATAAACAAAATATCGCCATCTTTTAAATTAGTTAAAATAGATGCCAGATCTCCAGCCCGCTCAATTGCCGGCCCACTAGTCACTTTTAATGACGCCCCCAGCTCATGCGCAATCACCCCAGCCATGGTAGTTTTACCCAGTCCAGGAGGACCATATAATAATATATGGTCTAAAGTACTGCCGTCTTTACGTTTTTTTACCGCTTCAATCGCAAGTTTCAGATTATTTTTAAGATGAGTCTGCCCAATATATTCCTTAAAAGTAGTCGGTCTGAGACTAATCTCAATCCTCTCTTCTTCCTTATCATCTGCCACCATGGGCTCCACTAACCTCTCAATTGCCATACTTGCATTATACTACAAACAGAGATAATAATAAACTTTTTCTAAGTTTGTCATAAAAAGGCTAAAAACTTAAAAAATAGTGATGGAAAGCCGGTACTGAAATACCGGAAGGATTCCATCAAATTATTTTTTTAAATTTTTACCTAAGACAAACATGAAAAAGTTTATTTTTACCTATTTTTACCTTTATATTAGCAGTCTTGACAAACGAGTGCTAGTGATATACAATAGAGACATATTAGCACTCCCACCCAATGAGTGCCAACAAAAAGTTAAAGAAAGTGAGGAAAAAATGAGTAAAATAATCGGTATTGATCTTGGCACCACTAACAGCGCATTTGCTTATATGGTTGCCGGCAAACCAGAGGTAATCACCAACGCCGAAGGTGATCGTACTACCCCATCCGTAGTAGCCGTCACCAAAAAAGGCGAACGCCTAGTCGGCAAAGTCGCCCAGCGCCAACGCGTTACCAATCCTAAAAACACTATTTATGGTATTAAGCGTCTTATCGGTCGTAAATTCACCGACAAAGAGGTAGAACACGACAAAGACATCAGCCCATACAAGATTGTCAAAAAAGGCAATGGCGTAGCTGTAGAGATGGATGGCAAAGAATATACCCCAGAAGAAATCTCCGCTATGGTTTTGTCTAAAATCAAAGCTGATGCCGAAGCTTTCCTTGGCGAACCAGTCACCGAAGCTATCATTACTGTTCCAGCCTACTTTGACGATTCTCAGCGTCAAGCCACTAAAGATGCCGGTAAAATCGCTGGTCTAGAAGTCAAACGTATTATCAACGAACCTACCGCCGCCGCATTGGCTTACGGTCTAGAGTCCAAAAAAGACGAAAAAATCGTTGTCTTTGACCTTGGTGGTGGTACCTTTGATGTTTCTATTTTGGAACTCGGTGATGGCGTATTTGAAGTTATGTCCACCAACGGTGATACTCACCTCGGCGGCGAAGACTTTGATAACATCCTAGTTAACTTCCTCGTTGATGAGTTCAAGAAAGACTCCGGCATTGATATTAAAGGCGATGCCGCTGCCATGCAACGTGTTAAAGATGAAGCCGAAAAGGCCAAAAAGGAGCTTAGCTCATCTACTTCCACCGACATCAATCTTCCCTTCCTTTCTGCCGATGCCGATGGTCCTAAACACTTTGAATATACTCTTACCCGCGCCAAACTAGAAGAACTAGTTAGTGAGTTAATCGATCGTCTTGAAGAGCCAGTCAAAAAAGCTCTTAAAGACGCCAAACTTACTACCAAAGATATTGACGAAGTTGTCATGGTTGGTGGTATGACTCGTATGCCAGCTGTTATTGAGAAGGTTAAATCCATCTTCGGCAAAGACCCAATGCAGGGCGTTAACCCAGACGAAGTCGTTGCTGTCGGTGCCGCTATTCAAGGTGGCGTCCTCCAAGGCGATGTGAAGGATATTCTCCTTCTTGACGTTACTCCACTCACCCTCGGTATTGAAACCATGGGCGGTGTCCGTACTCCATTAATTGATCGTAACACCACCATTCCTACGTCTAAATCCGAGGTCTTCTCTACCGCTTCTGATAATCAACCTCAGGTAGAAATTCACGTCCTTCAAGGCGAACGCGAATTTGCCGCCGACAACAAATCCCTCGGCCGCTTCATCCTAGACGGCATCGCCCCCGCACCTCGTGGCGTGCCACAAATTGAAGTCACCTTTAATCTTGACGCTAACGGCATTCTAAATGTCACTGCCAAAGACAAAGGCACCGGCAAAGAGCAATCCATTACCATCCAAAACTCTGGCAACATGAGTAAAGATGACATTGAAAAAGCTCAAAAAGAAGCCGAAGCCCACGCCGAAGAAGACAAGAAGAAAAAAGACAATATTGATGCCAAAAACCACCTAGAAAACACCATTTATCAAGCCGAAAAAATGCCATCTGATTTTAAAGATAAGATCGGTGATGACGACAAAGAAACCATCAAAAAGGCCGTAGAAGAAGCCAAAAAGGTACTAAACGACGATAAGGCCGACAAAGATGCTTATGAAGAAGCTACTAAAGAGCTTAGCGACAAAATCATGCCTATCGGCGCAAAAATGTATCAAGCTGAGTCTAACGACACCAAATCTGATGATAAAAAACCAGATGATGGCAAAGATGATGCTGTAGAAGGCGAAGTCGTAGATAAATAATCTACACATAAAAAATACTCTCTACTAATCTAGAGAGTATTTTTGTTACTTTATACTTCAGGTTTTGGAGCTTCTGGTTGTTGCACTTCAATCTTTTGTGGCTTCGGTGCTGGCGCTGCTTCTGCTGCTGGCTTCGGAGCTGCCGCTGGTTTTGCTTCAGCTGCAGGTTTTGGCGCTGGCGCAGGTTTCGGCGCCGGTGCTTCCTCATCCTTCACGACCACCGCTCTAATATCCGATGTATTCTCCCATAATACAATAATCGCCATCATCATTTCCATCATAATTCTAAGGAATATATTCCCAAACACCATTGTCGCAAGTCCAATTCCAATCATCGGGAGTACCATTTCATCGCGCCCTTGACACATTATAATCACGCTCATAATCGTCAAAAGGACTGCCAAAAACAAATATACGAATTTAATAATACCCGAAATCAAAATTGAACGAAAATTCAGATACTCTCTTAACCATTTTACAAATCTACTTCTTGGTGCTTTCTTCTTTTCTACAATCAAAACAAACACTAAAATTGTTATAATTAGCGCTACAATTAATGCAATTATTACTACTCCAGTACTAACTCCACTAAACGTGTCACCAACAGAAGAACCGCCACCAGATGAACCCCCAGCAGCATCCATCACGCGGCTAGCATTTTTTGTTAAAAACATACTCTCCATAGTTTCCTTTCAAGCATTAGCTTTATAACCCTATTGTACCATAAATTACAATATCAAATATGCTATAATGTATCTATGAAAATTATCTTTCCAGAGTTAAATCAAAACTTAGTTGCAACTGAAGCTATTAAATCCTTCCCTGACACAGAATTCATCCCAGCCGATAGTCTAGATCAAGCGGCTAAGATGTTACAGTCCGGTCAAGCCGACTCCATGATTTCCGGCCTAGACTACTCCTCGCGTGATGTCCTTCTGGCCTACAAAGACCACATCTCACTTAGTTCTGACTTCTTCTCCAGTTGTTTTATCTGCCAAAAAGACGACCAAATCATTGCCATCGCCGATGGAGGCGTTAATAAACAACCAACTAAAGAACAACTTTATTGTATAACCGAAGATACCGCGAAAACCTACCAAGCCTTTACCAACAATCAACCTAGAATTGCCATGCTTTCCTACTCTACTTACGGCTCCGGCGGCAAAAATCCAGATCTTGAAAAAATCCACTTTGTAATTGATAAAATCAAACAAAACCACCCTGACTTTATTATTGATGGCGAAATGCAACTAGACGCCGCCGTTAATCCCGAAGTCGCCGCCAAAAAGACCAAGGGAAGCCCCATCAAAGGCGAGGCCAACATCCTCATCACTCCAGACCTAAATTCCGGCAACATTTTATATAAATCTCTGGAGCAATTCGCCGGCTTCACTATCGCTGGCCCCATCATCCAAGGCTTTAATATTCCTCTCGCCGACCTCTCCCGCGGCAGCACCGTAAAAGACACAATTTTAACTATCAAAGTTTTATTAAGCCAACTTAAAAGGAGTTAAATATGAAATACTTTGGCACTGATGGTATCAGGCAAAAAGCCGATGCTTTTACCCCAGAATTCTTAAGTTTTATTGTTAAAGGCCTCGTAAATTACGGCGGCGACAAAATCAAAGTCTTCATCGCTGGCGACAATCGCGAGTCTAGCGAATGGATCCTTTCGGACATTAGCACCGCGCTAGAAACTCTAGGCACCGAATATTTTAACGCTGGCATCCTTCCAACTCCCGCTATTAATTATTGTTTTTATCAAATGGGATTTGATTTCGCCATTGACGTTACTGCCTCCCACAATCCCCATACCGACAACGGCATCAAAATCTTTGAACGTGGCAAAACTAGCGGTGTTAAACTTTGCGAAGAAGGCTGCCAAAGTATAGAAGACGCTATCATTAAAGCCCAAGTCTTCCCTCTCGTTGCCACTAGCCTCACAGACGACCTCCACCAGCAAGCCCTAGAACTCTACCGACAGCACCTATTAGACTATGTTGGCCAAACCAACTTTAACAATCTCAAAATCGGCATGGACTGCGCTAACGGTGCTACTAGCGTGATTAATAAAACCGTTTTTGAAGAACTCGGCGCCAACATCACTCTCATAAATTGTAACGAAAACTATAACACTAAAATCAACGACAACTGCGGCAGCACCCACACCGAAATGCTCCAAGAACTTGTTAAAAACGACAAACTAGATTTTGGTGTAGCTTACGACGGCGATGGCGACAGATGCTTACTCGTAGATAATACCGGCACGATAATTGACGGTGACGACGTTTTAGCCATCCTCGCAGATTATTATAGACTTCCTGCCATAGCCACCACAGTCATGGCAAACCAAGGCTTAATTAACTGGGCTAAAGACCACAATATTAAAACCGAAATCACCGCCGTAGGCGATGCTAATGTCAAAGCTGCCATGGACCAAAACTCCATTTCCTTAGGCGGCGAACAATCCGGCCATATCATCCTGCCAAACGAATCCACGGGCGACGGCATGCTCACCGCTCTCGTAATGACCAAAGTCGTCACCGACACTAAAAAATCCTTACACGAACTCGCCAACGCCATGCAAAAATCTCCCCAAGTCATCGTTAATCTCACTGCTTCCCCAGAAATGAAAACCAACCTCAAAGAAAGCAAAAAAGCTAAAGAAACTTTATTAGAATATAACCAAAAACTAGATAAAATCCACGGTCGCCTACTCGTACGTCCTTCTGGCACCGAAAACTTAATCCGTATCGCTATGTGGGGAGATGACGAAAAAACCATCACCACTCTCGCCGATGAACTAAAAACTAAATTGGAGGAAATTTTATGATTATCAAAAAACTAGACAAATATTCTGAAGCTACTGCAAATAGAATTCGCGAACTTTTAATCCAACTTTCTCGCAGTGGCAAAGACCGCGGCGAAATACCCAAAGAATGGTTTGAAGACCTCATTAATTCCGACTATCACGACATGCTCGTGGCCTACGACGACGATGATAAAATCATTGGTATCGCCACTCTTTCCGTCACCATGGGCCCCATCACCAGAAAAAACGCCTACCTAGAAGATTTCGTCACAGACCAAACCGTGCGCGGTCAAGGCGTTGGCTCTGCTCTCTGGCAAGCTATGCTAGACTGGGCTAAAGAAAAAGGTTGCGGCAATCTAGTCTTTACCTGCGGTGTCGGCCGTGAAAAAGCCCAAGAATTCTACAAAAACCACGGTGCCGATATTTACGATACTAATTTCTTTCGCAAAGCGATATAAGTAACGCCGGCAAAAGATAAATCTGCAAAGCGTTCGGTAGTCCAGAAAAGAACATCAAAGTTATTCCATAAGCCACTAAAATCGTTAAACTAAGTGGTACGTTTTTGCGCCTAAACACAGCTCGCACAATTAACACAATTGTGAGTACCAAAAACGCCACGCCCACCAAACCAGTCTCAAGAAGCAAGCTAGCATATTCATTCTGTACAATTTCTTTCGGCGCCGGCGAAAGTCCATTTACGTACAACGCTTGCCCAGCTCCACCTAGCCCCACGCCAAACATCACAGTCTTAAAATCTTTAGACCATACACTGATAGCAGCGTCAGTTAGTCTTAGACGCGTATCCGTAGATTCTGACACATAACCATCATAAATCGCCGTCTCATTCTCCTCTAAACTTTCCTCCGTATTCTCTTCCCCATCATCTTTAATAGCTTCATCACTTTGTTCTCTCACATCAATCACGCCAAGAGACAAATGATTCAAAACTTTCGCCACACCAGTCTGATAAGTATCGTCCGTGTGGCTCGCATCTGCCATAATACCCTGTAAATTTAGTGTAAACAAAAATGCAATAACAATCATCAGCCACATTTTGCCCAGTGCCCAAAAGATTTTTTGTCTGCAAAGCATCGCGGTCATAAAAATCATACTTACCACAAACGCATAAATCGCCCCCCGCGAAAACGTCAAAAACAATGTAATTGTAAGTATTAAAACTAAAGCTATGCTCATTGAGGACCGTAAGCTTGGGCGAGCGCCCTTGAGCGTGTCCGAAATGGGCATAGCTTTAGTTACGTATATATACATTGCCACTATCGTTGGCGCCAACAACAAATTCCCCATAAACTGCGGTTCTATCGCAAACCCATTCGGATGCGGAAACCCAAACATCTGGTAAGTACAACCCGCGCACAGCAAGCTATACTCCCGCGAAACTCCCACAATATCCAAAATACACTGCACAAAACACCAAACACAAATTACTAGCGTAGACCCAAAGAATACTTTAAAGAATTTTTCCTTAAACCCATCTTCAGAAAACAAACTCTTCAGTTGCCAGAACGAAAATCCCGCAAAATATATCAACCACAAAATCCCGACCGTGAGTAACCCCCTCAAACTATTCAGCGACCACAAAACCGACAAGCTCAGAAAAATCGGAAACAGCAACCAACCCCAATACTTAAAAATTTTGTTCAAAAATTTCCTCTTTATTAGCATAAAGAACGCCAAAATATCAAACACCACCAGCCAAATAATTGGCAAAGAAATCTCAAAGTTCATTGATTCACTACTGCCAAAATGAATCAATGGATAATACGAAAAAAACAACACTCCCGGCAAAATGTAAATCAAAAACCTAAAAAACTTTTCGGCTTTATTTAGTTTTGTCATCTACAAAATCCTTAATTTCCTTGTCAAAGCGCTCAATATCAAATTTATCAGCAGTCTTTGGGATTTTATTTCGATTAAATTTCATTTTTTCAAATCTCATAATCGCTTCTGCTAGCCCTTTCGCCGACTGCGGTTTAAATAAAACTCCATTCTCGCCATCAATAATATAATCATTAGCCCCACCTACGCCAAACGCAATCACCGGGCATCCCGCCGCCAACGCCTCTACCGGCGCAATTCCAAATGGTTCTAGACTCGGGAACAAATATCCTTTCGCCCCAGCCAAATATTCTGCCAGTTTTTTCTTGTCCATAATCGGCAAAAACTCCACCAACCCAGAATCCTTTGCCAACCTTTCTAGCTTTTTGTGCTCTGGCCCATTGCCAATTATCACTAACTTCCTCTGCGTCATCATACAAGCCTTAATCGCAAGATCAATCTTTTTCCAATTTACTTGTCGCGAAGTCGTAATAAACTTATCACCAATTTCCGCCTTCTTCGCTGGATTTTTAAAATCACTAATCTCCACTGGAGGATGAATAATCTTAGCCTCACGCTTATAATGTTTTTTGATTTGCTTCTTAGCATAGTCAGAAATCGTAATATAATAATCTGGATTCTTCGCCGCTTTTAAATCGGCTCTTCTAAGTGGCACCAAAAGAACCTTAAAGAAAAATCTAACCAAAGGATTAAGCAACCCAAATCCAGGGTTTTTAATATATTCATCACGCATCTGCCAATAATACTGAGTCGGCACATGACAATAAGAAATATGGATTCCGTTTGGATTTTTTACATTTTTCTTACCCTTATCATGAAGTCGCTTTCCAGACTTCACGGCCTTTGCCTCTGCCCCTGTTACAGAAATAATCAAATCATATTCAGAAAGATCTAAATGCGAAAAATACCATTGTCTAAAAGGCCCCAGAACCCGGCGCATACCGGCCGGAAACTTTTGCAACCAACCAGTGCGAATGTCCACACCTTTAAACCAATCAATCCCCTTCTCATCATATTGCGAAGTATAAATTGGCGCCTCCGGATACAAATGATGTAGCTCCAACAAGACCTTTTCCGCCCCACCCACGTTAGTAAGCCAATCGCATACTAGGGCAACTTTCATTTTGCCCCATCTCTCTTTAACACTGATACGATAGTCTTAAAGAAAATTGAAAGGTCTAGCATGAGTGACCAATTCTTCACATAATAAATATCCAGTGCTCGCCTTTCTTCAAACGAAATATCCCTTCGTCCGGACACCTGCGCAAAACCTGTTAATCCAGACTTTACGGTTAAAATCAGTGATCTATCACCATAATCACGTAATTCTCCAGGCAACAATGCCCTCGGCCCAATCAAAGAAATATCACCCTTTAATATATTGAACAATTGCGGTAACTCATCAAGCGAAGTTTTACGAATAAAATGCCCAAACTTAGTAATTCTTGGATCGTTTTTAAGATAGTCTCCATCAGCACGATATTTTTTAATCAGCTCTGGTTTGCCCATCTTCTTAAATGCCGCCTCCGCCGGCATCCCACTATACTCCTGCTTCATTGACCGAAACTTATAGCAATTAAATTTGCGGTTATACTGCGTCAATCTCTGGTCGGTATAAATCGCCGGCGCCTTAAAATCACTAACTTTTAATATAATCCAAGTAATCAGCATCGGAATTGCTGCGATAATAATTGCAACCAAACTAAACAAAATATCAAACAAGCGCTTCAGTACCACATACCCACCAGAAAGTGGCGTTGCTTTTACTAGCACTGCAGGTGTATTTCCTACTAACTCCAATTCACCAAAATGTGAAGAAAGCGCCGTCTCACTTGGCACAAAATAGTATAATAAATGCCGATTAATCGCCTGACGATAAACATATTCTGTAGATTTTTCATCCGTCTGAAAAATCACATCCACATCCGCCTTCTTTAAAGCATCTTTTAAAGAAGAATACTGTTTAGTCTTCAAATCTCTCGGTATAAACTTACGATTCGCCACTACGCCGGCCAATCTATAACCCGCTTCCGGCGTTGCAGTTATATAATCTGCCAAATACTCAGTATTTTTATGATTCCCGACAATCACTACCCGTTTCGTGCCATAATCTTTCTTAAAAATCATCCTCACAAAGAATCTAATTACAATCCGCCCAATTAACAAGAATATAAACGACAAAATTGCCGCTGTAATTGCCATTACTCGCACCGGAAAAAGATCATCGCCCTTAAAGAAATCATATACAATCAGCGCCGCCACGGCTAAAACTGCCGCTAACACCAACCGACCTCTCTCTGGTAATCGCGACTTGCCAAGAAATATATCTTTCCGATAAAGCCCCAGCACTGCAAGAATAATTATCAAAATCGGTATCAAAGTCGCCACCGTAGCGAGATAATCGTAAAACTGAAACTCAAAAACATATGGTCGTGGATCAATTTTCACACGAATGTAATATGCCATCGCAAAAGACAGCATCAACATCAGCGCATCCCCTATTATTAAACACAACCTTAAAACAAAATCGGACTTTTTCCGCATAAGTATATTATAGCATTTTTTACTCTACAGTAACAGACTTTGCTAAGTTCCTTGGCTGGTCAACATTTAGCCCCTTAGCCACCGTTACATAATACGCAAATAGTTGCGAAATCAAATTCATCAAAATCGGAGTGAATATTTCCATAGATGTTGTAATTTTTATTACGTTCTCTACTGGCAAATCAAAACTGTCTTCATTAGTCACCGCTATCACATGTCCGCCTCTCGCAAGAACCTCCTGTGTGTTCGATACCGCTTTTTCGTATAATTCCCCTTTTGGCAAAAATGCCATTACAAAGAATCTATCATCAATTAGTGCCAGTGGTCCATGTTTTAATTCACCAAAAGCATACGCATTTGCATCAATATAAGAAACCTCTTTTAATTTCAAAGCTCCTTCCATTGCGGTAGGATAAGCCGTATCGCGACCCAAATAAATTGCATGCTCATATTCTGCATACTTCTTAGCTTCCATTTTAATAGTGTTCTGGTATGCCCCAAGTACCTCCCGAATCTCATTCGGCAATTTAAAAATCTCCTCCACATAAGGTCTAATGATTGTGTTTCTTACTCCCTTAGCCTCTGCAATAGTTAAACCAAACATCACCATCGCAATCACTTGCGAAGTAAATGCTTTAGTAGATGCTACCGAAATTTCCGGTCCCACATGCACATAAGTACCGCCATCTACTTCTCTAGCGATAGTTGAACCAATCGCATTTACAATCCCAATTGTCTTCACGCCCTGTTTTTTAATTTCACGTAGACATGCCAAAGTATCCGCCGTTTCGCCAGACTGCGACACTATAAGAGCCACCGAATCTTCCGGAACATAAGCCTGCCTATAACGATATTCACTCGCGATAACTACTTCCACCGTTATTTCTGGCGTAAATTTTTCAATGTAATATGCCGCTAAAAGCCCTGCGTGATAAGCCGTGCCGCACCCCACAATTATCAAATGTTTAATTTTTCTCAGCTCCGCTTCGCTAAGTCCAGGTCCACCCAATCTTACTGTTCCGTCTTTTATATTAACTCGCCCTCTCAGCGTTTCCATTAAAGATTCTGGTTGCTCCATAATTTCTTTTAACAAAAAGTGTTCATAGCCACCCTTTTGAATCGCCGCAAGATTAGTTTCAATCTCTTCCACTTTTGCAGACACTGGCTCAGCGTTCAAAGTCTTGATATCAACGCTGTTCTTCGTAACTCTCGCCACTTCACCATCGTTCAAATAAATTGCTCGCTTTGTATGGCCCACAAGAGCCGATGCATCCGAAGCAATCAAAGTTGCCCCATCACCAATACCAATTACTAGAGGCGAACCACTTCTTGCCACCACAATCTCATTTGGGTTATCTTCAGATATTACCGCAATTCCATAAGTTCCTTTTGCAAGTTTAAGAGCCTGCACTACAGCATTTGCAAGTGGATACTTACCATCACCATAAAACGAATTGATTAATGCAGCTAACACTTCCGAATCCGTCTCAGATTTAAATTCATGTTCCTTTAAGTGTTCTTTTAACTCTTTATAGTTTTCAATAATCCCATTGTGTACCAAATACAACTTACCTGCCCGATGCGGGTGCGCGTTAGCTTCACTTGGTTCACCATGCGTAGCCCATCTTGTGTGTCCAATTCCAATTTTGTCATCACGTTTTTTTCGTGCTAACCTCTCCTCTAAGTTACTAATCTTTCCTTTCGCTCGGATTAAAGTCGCCTTTCCATCATCATTAATTGTCACTATTCCAGCCGAATCATAGCCACGGTATTCCAGCCTCTTTAATCCAGAGATCAAAAAGTCCTGCGCATTATTATCTCCAACATATCCTACAATTCCACACATTCTACCTCCTTTTAGGTTAATCCCATTATATCACAAGCTATCTTTAAAAAATAATTATTTTATGATATAATATATTCACTCGGTCCGGTAGCTCAGTTGGTTAGAGCACGAGCCTCTTAAGCTTGGTGTCGTGGGTTCGAGCCCCACCCGGATCACCAAATGAAGGTATTATTAAACCCGCCGTAGTGCGGTGTTTTTTTATTCTGTACTTAAGTTAACAGAAACGTTCCCGCCGTCTAATTCTGGTAGGTTATTAATGTGTCCAATCTTTGAGTAACTATAGCTTGTATCGAATGATTCATAGAAGATTACGAGACAGTTATCACCAAATAACATTACATCACCGGCTTCGATATGCTTCGGGCTATAAGTATTTGTTGGTAGAGATTCATTTTTTTAAAGATATTAATTACTATTTTTTCACGATTATTTTGCGCACCCATTATCACATTATAATACCATGATGTTAAAGCGATTAAAAAGGCCAGTCTATACTGGCCTTCTCAGGTAGGTTGGGTTTTGCTATTTAAGCAAATTAAATCTTTATGTCTCTATATTCTTCAAATGCCTCCTCAACCTCTTTTAAGAGTTCACTCTCTTCCCTCTCTAAGCGTTCACGGATGGATTTCTTCTTTTCATAGTCCTTCTTCACTCGCCGAAGCTCATCTTCAAGAAGATCGCATGCACGCTCTAATCCTTCGCTTTCGTTTTTTGCTTCACTTAAGGCTTCTTCTTTTGCCTCTTTTAATTTTCTCACCTTTTCGTTCAGAGCATCACGCCGCTCCTTACGACTGTAAGCTCTTGCAAAATATACTAAAGCGAGTTCCTCTTCTTCATACTCATACTTAATCATCTTCGCTTTTTTAAAGCAATCGTCCATTTCTTCATGAACAGCGTTTGCTTCTTTGCTATACTCCTTAATCAAAGAAATGTTACGATCACGTACGAGATAATAAGCTTCCCAGATTTCATCAATCCGACCTTCCATCGTGTCAATTTCGGCATTAAGCCTATCACATTCTTCCCTGGCCTTTCTCTCCAACTCATACATTCTGTCAGTACGCCTCTGGGCGTCTTTGTATTCTTTCTCAACCAATTTCAATCGTTCCTTTGCTTCTTCTATATGCTTAGACATCTTCCAACCTCCCTTTTAAAGTACTAACTTCTAGTTACTCCAGCTAATATACCATAAGATATTAAAAAATCAAGTCACTTCTTATTTCACCTACAAATCGCCGTCAAAACCCGCCGCTTGCCTATATGCCTAATATACTTTTACGATCTCATCTTTGAGCCAAAACAATTTCTTGAAGTTTTAATTCCCTAGCGTCTTGATTTTCTTAAAATCTACTTTTTCTACTGCCTCACGCAAAGCCTTTTCCGACCCATAATGCGTTCTTCTTTCTGGCGCATCTGACAACATATGTTGCGCATACGGAAAACTCACAGCTCGCTCTAAAACTCCGCCTAGCTTGCCGGTTCCGCAAAGCACCTCTGCTTTTCTTACCTTATTAATTGGAATTTCTAAAGCTTGTTTCATCTCTTCCGGAAAGAACGTTAGCGAGAACAAATCCGCATCCTCTTCACCAGCTAACCGTCCATAGGCGATTGAAGTATTCCCTTCAATCCATAATCGGCTATCTAGTTTCCGCATCTTCGCGCCCTCTAAATTCATTTCGCAGCGCGCATATTTTTTCAGAGTTTCATCCATCATATCGCAGACAAAGTCCCCTTCGCACGTTGTCGTCATCACAGCCCTTGAAACATCCGGCGATTTCAGCCCATGCTTCGCATCGTACGATATAGTGTCGCTGATGTAATCGCAAATAATCCATGAAAGTAGCCCTGTTTCCGCATTCTCCGCCACGAGGTAAAATTCTGTCCTCGCACCCCAAAATACGCTCGAATGTACTCTAAACATTGTCACGATACCGTAATATTTTGGCGTATCACCTTCAAAAATCGCTGATTTTGCCGGTCTGAAATTTTCCGGCAAGAACTTCTGCATTTTCTCTGGTTCGGCGATCTCATAAAACATAAACGAACAATACGGTTCCACCACAAACGGCATCTTATCCGCCTTCTTAGTTGCCGAAGATACGATTTTCCGCTGCACCCACACCGGCAAACGTCGTAATTTCGTCTGCATATAAGTCACTTTCCCGACTTCCATCGGGTCGACCAATTTTTCTACCGCCTTTGCATATTCCAAAATATTCATAAAACGATTATAGCATGCATATATAATATATATGTAGTGCGTGCTATAATGAACGCATGGATGACTATGATGAATATGACGACGAGGATTATGGCCTCGATAAAGAAGACGACGATTTAGACGAAGAAGAAAGTAGCAACGATGATGGCTACTATGACGCTTCTTATTATGAAGCTCTTGGCATAGACGACGGCCGCTTTGACCGAGAACATCACATGCTCCCTCACTCCGGTTTTGGTTCTTCTGTTAATTTAGAAGAGCTCGACGAAGATCAGCGCGAAGCTTACGAACTCGGCTACGGCATCGGTGCAGAAGATTATGATCTGCACGACGACAATTAGTCTTTTTTCTTCTTAAACAATTTCGCTAAATGCGACGCATAACTAGCTTTTTCAGCCACATCAATCGCATCACCTACACCTGGCACTCTCCGCACTTCATCATAAACTTTCTGATGCACTGCCGCCCGCGTCGGAACTACGTTTCTTAAAGCTTGCTCCGCCGCACTTTGCACCGCACCCACCGCCGCACCTTTTACGGCGTTCTTAGTTGCACATTTCGTCGCAATTTCCGTAAACAGATCCATGTATTTTTGATTAAGCGGACTTTTCTGAAACTCCGTTTCGAATTCCCCCACATCCTTACACTTCTCCCCCAGCTTTTCGATTTCGGCAAATAATGCGTCAATCTTTTTCTGCGCTTCTGTATCGATTTCAAAACTATTCGCATACGCCGCTTTCCGCGCATCAATACTTTGTTTAATGATCTTATCCATGTTTTTATTATATCACCCAACAAACCACTTGCATTTTATATCGTAATCATTTACAATTATCTTAATAGCAAGTGCTAGAAACTTGCTAGGTCTACGGGAGACCTTACTGTTCAAGATCGGCTTGGACAGTAATTTTTTTAGTTTTAGGTTTACGAGTTAGTTTGAAATGAAATTCAATCTCTAGCATCGCGACTCCTTTCGTTTTTGTTTTCACAAAATACTACGGAAATCTACAACCCGACTATCTAGCATCATCGCGGCAGATTCCCGTTGAGAGATTCGACCCTAACGGCCCACCATCCAGAACC
>JAFWKF010000002.1 GCA_017533605.1 Candidatus Saccharimonadota bacterium
CCGCCCGTCAAACCATGAGAGTCACCAACACCCGAAGTCCGTCTCGGCGGCCTAAGGTGGGGGAGATGATTGGGGTTAAGTCGTAACAAGGCATCCGTACGAGAACGTGTGGATGGATTACCTCCTTTCTTGAGAAGGAAACGATGCTTATGAATCCCGCGAGGGACACATAATGCTAGGTCGGTTACGGTTATGATTAAGAGCTTAAATCATAACAGCTCTGGTTTAACCAGACGTAACGTTAAGCTTTACGCTGAAAGATGAAAATTGCACAACTAAGTTGTTAAAAAGGTCCACTCCGTAAGGAGTGGATTTTTGTTTAGTTGCCCTTATGCTATGCTATAATATGATTAAGCTTAGTGAGGGGATAAGATTAGACCTGTTTAAAGCGACTGGTAGTTCTTTAAGAATGGAGGTGTTATAAATGGAGACTGAAGGAAATCTTTACAATATCGTAGATGGGCCTGATAGAGATGCACTGTTTGATGCATGTAAATATGCGTATGATTATTGCTCTTTTATCTCGGTGGAATTCAAAGTGGCAATAGGTTTGCCGCCACGACTGGGCGGGTCTTATGAGGCGATGAAAATTAAGGATATTCGGATTTCTAGGGTAGGCCATGAAAATGGCAGCGATGTAGGTTTAAACCTTGAAGGTACTTGCAAAGCTGATTTAAATCCACATAGCCCGGTTGCGCCGGAGTGGCGTAATTATAAGTTTAAAGCATATTACAATGCTAAACGTAAGACAGGGTTTATCTCATTTTTCGAGTAAGCCTATAGCTTACCTCCTCCTTAACCCAGGCCTAAAGCCTGGGTTTTTAGATGAAAAAATCCCCCTAGGAGGTTAGGGGGATTAGAGGGGTGGTGATACCAAAGCTAAAAGAGGCTTTGGTCTTGTTTTGCTTTTCTATCGCATTCCGAAAGAATGTCGATTAGTTTCATAGTCTTCATCGCTATTGCGTAGCTTCTCTTATCTCCGTCGTAGAACGCAAGGAGATCCTCGTAAAACTCTCTGCGATGATTGACTGGTGTACCATCTGGGGTTTTTTCGATACACCAAGTGGTGAGAGGAAACTGATAGCCGTAAATAATGGCCACAATTTCTCTGGCGAGAATATCATCGAGTTTCTGGCGAAGCCAAAAGCCTGTAACGAATGCAGACAGAGCCGCAGCACCGATATCGTCGTTGGTACCGTAATTATACTTTTTGCCGATACCCGACAAGACAGCAAATTTGATAGCCAGTTCTTGGCCAATATCTGCATTGATGAGGTTTTCTGCGACCATATCTACGTGGTCTAGTAAATCTTCGTTGTATCTCTTGAGTTCTGGTGCTATTCTTTTGCCATATAAACTGATAAAAAGCGGTTCGTTGCGATTACCTAAGAATTTGTAGATAGTTTCGGTATTTGCGGGTGGTACTTCGCAAATACTTCGAAAATACTTAAGTTGCTTTTCAGGCATGCCGGCCTTTAATAAAAGGTCGAAATTGCCTTGCCAGACCTGGAATAACGATAGGTTACTGAAATAAACTGACAGACTTTCCATTTTTACCCTCCTTAATGTACTTTAGAAAACTAACTGGCTTTATTATGCCATACCTTGGGTAAAATATCCAGCATAAGGGGTTTAACGCTTGTCGCCTTCGCCGTGAATTTGATTGCGCTTGTAGCGGCTTTCTAATTTGGCGATGTTTGCGGTGGCGACATCAGAGAGGGAAATATTTAGATAGCGAGAAATAGAAGCGATATACCAGAGAGTATCGCCGAGTTCCTTAGTGATTAAATCTTTGTCTTCGCTTGAGATGATGCCGTCTTTGTCACGGAGGATTTTTTTGATTTTGTCGGCAGTTTCGCCGGCTTCGCCGACTAGGCCGAGAACTTTTTCAATAAAGCCGACGGCTTTTAAATCTGTAGTGGCTTCTGATAAATCGTATTTGGCAGCCTTTTTTTGATAGTCGTTAAAATTCATTGTACCTCCTGATTAAAATAATTATATCATGATATAATACAGATATGGAAGACACGCGGAACCTGATTGACGAGTATAAGGGCATGGCAAACGAAGAGGTTTTTCGTGAGCTCTCTAAGAAGCGGAGTCCTTTAGAGATTGCGATAGAGAACGTGGAACATGATTTTAATATTGGGTCAATTGTGAGGACCGCAAATTCTTTTAACGTGGCGAAAGTGCATATTATTGGGAAGAAAAAATACAATCGTAGAGGTGCGATGTGTACGGATAAATATCTTGAGATTGTGCATCATGACACGATAGAAGAGTTTTTGAAGACTCAGGCGGGTAGAGAGCTGGTGGCAATAGAGAATAATACCGAGCGAGCGAAGCCATTTGGCGAGAAGAAATTTGCTAAAAACACTACTTTGATATTTGGGTCTGAGAATAATGGAATAACGGCTGAACTGTTAGAAAAGGCCGGAGATGTGAGATTTATAGAGAGTTTTGGATCTACTCGTTCAGTTAATGTGGGTGTAGCCGCAGGGATTGCTATGTATGGGTATATCAAGCAAATCGTTCTCTAAGAAGCCGGTAAGGGAAGAGTCGGCACTAACGGCGACTTTAAGGCGGATTGATATCCGTTTTCCGTGGTTAAAGATTGTGGGGGTGGTGGTTTTGGGGCTAATTGTAATTATGGATCTTTTTGGGTTAACGATTTCTAGGATAGGTGATCCTGGGGATAAGATTAGTATTGCGCCGATGGCTAGGCATGTAAAGATTACAGAGAGGGTGCTTGAGGGGAAGAAACTGGTGGCGCTGACTTTTGACGATGGGCCTTCGGCGGAGACTACACCGGTTTTGCTTAATACTTTGCGTGAGAGAGATGTGCCAGCGACATTTTTTATGTTGGGAAGTAGGGCGAGGAATAATCCTGATATCGTGAAAAAAGTAAAGGAAGAGGGGCACGAGGTGGCGAGCCACACGATGTACCATCAGAATTTAATTAGAATTCCAGCTTCGGCGGCGGCAGCGGACATAGACGAGGCGAAGGGAATATTAAAGAGTATTTTGGGGCAGGATGTGAGTTTGACACGGACGCCATATGGGAATGTAAATGATACGGTAAGGGGGTTTGTGGGGACGCCGATTATTCTGTGGTCTGTAGATACGCTGGACTGGAAGATTAAAAATACTGATTCAATCGTAGGCATTACGATGAGCGAGGTGAGTGATGGAGCGATTATTCTGATGCACGATATTCACCCGACTTCGGTAGAAGCTGTGCCGAGGCTGGTTGACACACTCAGAGATGCGGGGTATGAGTTTGTGACGGTGTCTGAGATGGCAGAGATGCATGGAATTAAACTCGCGAACGGTGTTTCTTATTATAGTTTGTAGTCGTAGTTTTGACTTTTTAACACTTTTTTGATATGATTTCCTTATGGGGTAATAGCTCAGCTGATTAGAGCGCTGCCTTTGCAAGGCAGAGGTCCTGGGTTTGAGTCCCAGTTACTCCACCAAATTAATAACTTGGGGTTATAGCTCAGTTGGTTAGAGCGCGTCACTGATAATGACGAGGTCTGTGGTTCAAGTCCACATAACCCCACCATTTTTTTATGCTGAAAGATTGAGGTATTTTTGTTCGCCGCGGGTGGCGAGGGCTAGATAGAGGAATAGGAAGATAATAATAAAGATGCCGTCCATGATGGCGAGGCCGGCGATTTGACCGGCGAAAAAGACCGATGCAAAGAGGATGGAAATAGAGACTATCGTGCTGCCGAGACCTAGAAACGAAGAAATCATTACTCCTGGGCTTTGTTTAACTATTTCGGTGTCGCTTTCGGCGTTAAAATTGGCGTATTTTAGGTCTATAAGAATGCCGATGGTTTCTGTAACTAGAGGTATCGCAATTACTCCTATGAGTAAGAGTATAATCTCTAGAAAACCGAAGCTGAAGCGGATGGCCATGATGATGCTGCCGAGGGCAGTGATAGGGGTGATTAGGAGCATGGAGGCGAGGATTTTGGTCATGATGACTTTGAGCCCACTGATTGGCATTGATTTTAACAGGTTAAAAGCTTTGCCTTCTAGGGAAATTGTAGTAGTAGTAATAAAGGTCATGAGGCTGGTGAAGGTAACTAGGGCGAAGGTCACGCTAGGGAGGAATGAGCGGATTTCGTCGGCTGTAAGAGGGAATTCTTCGTTAATTAGGGAGGCTACCAAATCGTCGTATTTAAAACATAGCGCTCCTATTGCTATTACGAAGATAACTAGACCGACAGCGGTGTTGGTGAGTAGAACTGGGGTACTGAAGTATTTGACCATCTCTTTTTTGACCATGGCGCGAGTTTGGCTGAGCCGAGTGAATTTGAAGTTGAGGTTGGTCTTTTCTTTGCGCTTGACCACGTTGATTTTAGTGACGATCTGGAAGTAAAAATGCCCGATGATAAAGACGGTAACCGCTATCACCGCGAGATTGATGAGGATGAATTTGATGAGTTCTAGCCAGTTAAAATCGGTAGCTAATCTGACGTAGGCGCCGGCTGGGTAGTAAAGTTCGGCGGTTTTGTTACCGATAGCTTCCATAGTGTTGCCGTCAAAATCAGATACGGCGTTTACAGCGACTATTATAATCATGATTAAAATCAGAGAAGTGAGGGAAATAATGACTTGAAGGGCGGATTTTTGTCTGAATCTGGCTGAGATACCAGAGGAAATCATGCCGATAATACAAGAGATGGCGATAGGGATGGCAGGGAGAAGCAGGAGCATAATTAACGAGACTAGGATGAAAGAGGGGTGAAATTCGGCGTTTAAAGCGTAAGCTAAGATAGCTGGTACCAGGAAGATTAGGTTGTAGAGCATCTCAAAGACATAGAACTTTAGAATTCTGATAAAGACGATGGTGGATTTTTTGATGGGCATAGCGAGAAGTAAATCGTTGTCGCGACAATTAAAGAGGAGATCACCGGATTTATAAACGCCTTCCATGATTGTAAGAACAGTGGTGAATAAGACATAAAGGGCTAAAATCGCGTACTGAGTGCCGTTTTCTTTAAGGAGCATGGTGGTGGAGTAGGCGCTCATAAAGATAGTGAGGCTGATTAGGAGTGCTAAACCGATCGGTACGAGTCTTGATTGGTTTTTTCGGGATTTATAAGGGATTATGCGCATCCCCTCTGACATTGTGGCTTTAATTAAAGAGAATAATTTACTCATTTTTCTAGCTCTAGGAAGACCTTTTCTAAGGATTTATCGCCACGGATTTTTTTCATGTTACCGACTTTAACGATTTCGCCTTGTTTGACGATGGCTACTCTCGTGCAGAGTTTTTCGGCCATATCTAGGATGTGGGTAGAGAAGAAGATGGTGCCGCTGTTTTTGACGATTTCGTGCATAACTTCTTTCATGTCGTAGATTGCTTTGGGGTCTAGGCCGACAAAGGGTTCGTCCATGACGAGGATTTTAGGTTCGTGGGCGAGGGCAGAGATAAGGGCGATCTTTTGCTTCATGCCGTGGGAGAAGGATTTGATGACGCTTGAGAGCTCGTTTTCCATGCTGAACATTTTGGCGTATTTGGCGATATTTTTTTCCCTGATATCAGAGGGGGTGTCGTACATGTCGCAGACGAAATTGATGAAATTAATGGCTTTCATGTCTTCATATAACTCTGGATCATCGGGGATGTAGGCCATCTGTTTTTTGCAGGCGATGGGGTCTTCTTTGATGGATTTTTTGTTGATTTTGATTTCGCCTTCATCGTAATCTATGATGCCACAGATGGATTTAATTAGAGTGGTTTTGCCGGCGCCGTTATGGCCGATAAAGGCGAAGATTTCGCCGCTATTCACGGTAAAAGAAACATTATTTAGGGCTTTTTTGCTCCCATATGTCTTGGTGACATTTTTAATCTCTATCATATATATAATTATAGCACTTAGTGGCGTAAAAAAAGAGGAACCGCTCTTATTTTGAGAACGGTTCCAAGGTCATACATGTATTTTAAGTAGCCTCGCAGTTTAATCTACTTAAAACTATCTCTATATTATCGCACGTGATGCATAATGTCAAGTACTTTTTTCCACAAATTGTTCAAAACTTTTGGATTTTTTGTTCGGGATTTATAAAAAAATTAAAACATATTTTTTAGAATTAGCGTATTGACAAAAGTTAAGCGCTATGCTATAATAAGCACATACACTCTGAAAGGGTGGTGTTTAATTTTAATTTGGTGGGCAGAATAGGAGTTCTAGAAATGGCTGGAACTAAAGCTGGCGGCATGAAAGCTGCTGCTACTAACAAGGCTAAATACGGTAAAGAATTCTATGCCCGTATCGGTAAAAAGGGTGGCCAAAATGGTCACACTGGTGGGTTTGCCGCTAACCCAGCACTTGCTCGTATCGCAGGCGCTAAGGGCGGTCGTATTTCACGCCGTGGCCCTGCCAAGAAAGCTTAAGTAAAGTTTTCGCATCTCGGACAATGATAAACACCGTCTGAGTCCTGAAATCGCGTTAGTCCACAAGAAGGGCAACGCGATTTTTGGTGGAGCCAATCTCTGTAGGTATCCAGTTGATCTTGGATGAAATCTTCGTCTACCTCTATATTGTAGTTTTTGGCAAGTTCTTTTGCCTTATCCCAAGCTTGATTTTCCATTTTTAGGCGCTCTACGTCGGTTTTAAAGCCTTTATGCTTTAAAAGGGCATGAGAGAGCTCATGAAGAGCTAGGAGCTCGTAAAATGGCTCCTCTGGGCCGAGAGTAATGGTTTTTGGGAAACGAAAGGCAAATTTAGTGCCAGTACGAAAGGTGAACTCCTTAAAATCACTTTGCAGCTTTGATGCAAAACTATCGGGGGGTAAGGGGTTATTGGCGTTCTTTTTGCTTGGCATAGATGAGACAACCGTATATTACTGATTCGTTGGGGCGTCGAGGGCGACGGATTTTTACGTTTAAGTCGCTAGGAAGGTATTTGGAGTAGAGTTTGAAGATTTTGCCTATAGGGCCACCGAGGATGATGGTGTCTGGGGCGTAGGTCTTAACTATATCCGGTAAACCTAGATAGATGCGGTTAGCTACATCTTGGAGAGCTGGTTTTTTACGGAGATCGGTGGCGCGGTCTATGTGATAGGCGCTCTCTATGGCGTTAGCTGAGGCGATATCTTCCCATTCTTTTGCGATACCGTTATAGGTGTAGATTTGGTGACCTGGTTCAAAGCCGTTTGACTCTGGGAGGATGCGATTGCTTTCGGCGATACCGCCGCCAATGCCAGTTGAAAAAGTGAGGAAAACTGTGCGGCCTGGTAGACGGAAGGACTCGTAGAGTGCCGCTAAATTTGCATCGTTCTCAAAATAAATTGGACAACTGAACAATGAGTTTATAGGTGTGAATATATCAATATTAGGCCAGTTGCGATTGCCGAATTTTACTGAATAATTTTTTTGTACAAGTCCTGGTATGGCGACGATGACGGATTTGACTTTGAATTTTTGGAAGCTCGTGAGATTATCAGTAAGTTCGCTGAGGAAGATTCTAGCGTTTTTGGAGGTTTTGAATTTGCAGCGTTTTAAGATACGGCCGTGCCTTGAAAACAGGGCAATTAGGGTTTTGGTGCCTCCGATATCAATTGCTAGATACATGTCTTGATTATAGCATATATATTTGATATAATAAGTGAAGATTTGGGCTCATTCATAAAAGTCTAAGAGGGGCTTTTTTGAATGAGCCTGAAGGAAGGAAAATATTAATTATGGCAACAGCCAAAAAAGTAACTATGGACGACCTCCTAGCTAAGAATGAGGACTCGTTCAAAAAAGTCGTGGCAGGAGATACTGTAAAAGGTACAGTGTTGTCTGTAAAAAAACACGAAATTTTAATTGATTTGGGGGCGCAGGGTGTTGGTTTAGTACCACGCAGGGAAGCTTCTTTTGCTCGCAATCTTAATGTGGGCGATGAAGTGACTGTTTCAGTGATTGAAACAGAGATGAACGATGGGTATGTTTTGCTATCGCTCAGAAAGGCCGTAAAAGAGAAGGGTTGGGATGAAATCCAAGCTAAACTTGATAGTGGCGAAGTAGTAGAAGTAACGCCATTTGATGCTAACAGGGGCGGTCTCTTAGTAGAATACGAAGGAATTCGTGGTTTTATGCCGGTTTCACAGCTTTCGGCAGAGCATTATCCAAGAGTAGGTTCAGCTGATAAGGACGAAATTTTACAGAGATTAAACTCTCTAGTGGGTAAGTCTATTAAGGCTAGAATCCTAGATGCTAATAAGAAAGAAAACAAACTAATCTTTTCTGAAAAAGAGGCAATTAAAGACGGTCTCGCAGAGAGATTTGCCGAAATGAAGGTCGGTGACACGATTAAAGGCGTGGTGACTGGCGTGGTTGATTTCGGCGTGTTTGTGAATGTGGACGGCATTGAGGGGTTGATTCATATTTCAGAGATTTCTTGGGAAAGAGTAAGTAATCCATCTGATTACGTAAAAGTTGGCGATACGATTGACGCTAAGATTATTGCAATTGATAAGGAAAGATTATCGCTTTCGATGAAACAATTAGTGGAAGATCCTTGGATTTCTGAGGTAGAGGGTTTGAAAAAAGGCTCTAAAGTAGAGGGCACGATCACTAGAATTACTCCGTTTGGCGCATTCGTGCAGATTTCACCAGCTGTGGAAGCTTTAGTACACGTATCTGAGCTTGGCGAAGGTTCTGATGTAGACCCAGAGAAAATCTTTACTTTGAATGAACGCAAAACCTTTAAAGTTCTAGACGTTGACAAAGAGGGGCGTAAGATTTCTTTGTCTATTGCTAAGAAATAAATACTTCAAAGAAGCTTCTGTATTTAGGAGCTTTTTTGATAGAAAAATATTGACTTTAGTTAGAATAAGCATTATCATAAAATATGAAATATTAGGGTATAAATTGAATACAGAAGGAGCTTGAAATGAATGAGCGAGAAGAGGATAAAAAATCCCGCGAAGAGGCGATGTGGAAGAGATGGGAAAGACTAGGTGGTGTTCGGTTTGATAAGAAAGATGTAAAGCCCAATGAAAGCGAATCTAGTAAGCCTGAAACTGAAGAGAAACTTACAAAAAGTGATAATACTGAAAAAGAAGAGAAAAGTAAGGATGGCATTCATATTTATGAGGGACTTGGGATGAAGAGTAAAGAAGAGCAATTTGAAGAAATAACTGGTGAAAAATGGCCTGGAGAAAAATATTTTGCTGAAAGTGATGGGTATGAAGATTATGACACTGATGATGGCGGTTATATTACTTGGACCATTCACGAGAGAAAGGTTGAAGAAACTGCTCCTGAAGTGGTACCCGAAACTAGTAGCGAATTTGGACAGAGCGGTGGTAGTCTTTCGGCGTCTGATATTGAAAAACAAATTAAATTTGAGCTTGATAGAATAAATATGTTTGCCGCTGAGCATAACTATGACCCGTTGGAACATAAGGACAAAAAAGATTTGGCAGCTGACAAAATAGACCGTCCAGAAGGAGCACGGCCGGATGATTTTAGCGAGTTGAGTGATCGAACTATTATGGATATTTATTCTAGCCCAAATGCTACTCCACGGGATGCCCAGAATGCTGCGGCGGAAATTGCAAGACGACAGAGGGTTGGGACTTTTGATTTAGACAATGGTCCTCAGAATATTAAAAGTGATTTGCTTAGAAATGGCTACGGCGTGCAAAATGGAGAAGTTTTGTACCCTACATCAGAATATAAAGATTGGTTGAAAAACAAGGACAAAGAGCGTCCTAAGGGCATTGTGAGGGAATCCATAAATGACAGGTTGGATAAATCAGAGGCTCAAGAGACGGAGACGGAAGAATCTAATGCTGAACCTGTAGCGACTGATGACGTTGGGATGGAAGGAGCCAGAAAAGCCGCTGCCATCGAAGAAGAAAAAACCGCTGCCATCAAAGAAGAAAAAGCCGCTGCCACCGAAGAAGAAAAAGCCGCTGCCAGCGGAGCAGAAGGAGCCGATGATATTCCAGCCGACCACGGTCAAGAAGCAGAAGGAGCTAGGTCGGGCGAATCAGGTGACTTAAATACTCCAGAGGGGCGTGAAGAAAGAAAGGAAATAGTTTGGAAAAAACTAATTAGTGTGAAAGAGAAAATAATAGAAGAAATGAATTGGAGGATAGGGGTTATCTCTGAACTTTTGGATAGGAATAGGATATTGAAGAAAGAGGGGCTAGTTTCCGATGAGGCAATCATTAAAAAGATTGATGAAGCATCATTGGAGTTGAGGAAAGAAATGGTTGATTTAGAAAATGAAGTAGCTAGGCGTAAAGATGAGATAGAAAAGCTGAGAATAGAAAATGAGCCTTTAGGAAATGTGGACGATTATAATAAAAAAGAATATAAATATAATGAATCATTTGGGAGTGAAGGCGCAGAGCTAATAACTAGCGAGGCAGAGCTTGACGATGGGATGTCTAAGAGAATTGAGACTTTTTGGAATGGTCTCGATGAGAAAAAAAGAGATGAAATGCTTGGAACAATAAAAAATTTTGACTCGGCAAGGTCTAGCCACGGCAAAGCTCTCAGACAGTGGTTAAGAGATAATGAACTCATGAGCTAAGGAGTTTAGTTATTATAAGTTAAGACTAAATTATTTTATTTTATTCTTGCTTATGATATAATTAGTAAAAGGAGTTATTTTGAGTAAGAAAAAAGAAAACGAGGAGCAGCCTTGGCTCAAGTATTATGATGAGGAAGGAGTTTCTGCTCATATTGATTATCCAGATATGTCTATGGTAGACATGATTATCCAGTCGGCTGAAAAATGGCCAGATAATACAGCGTATGTTTATTACGGACACAAGGTAACCTATAAGAATTTTTTGAAAAAGATTGAGAAGGTAGCACGTGCGCTTAAAAACTATGGCGTAAAAGAGGGCGATCGGGTTACAATTTGTATGCCGAATACGCCAGAGGGTATTACTATGGTTTACGCTGTAAATATGGTGGGGGCAGTGTGTAATATGGTGCATCCGCTCTCGTCTGAGAAAGAGCTTGAGTATTATATCAAGGTAGCAGAGTCAAAGTATGTATTGGTGTTTGACGCGGTATTTGATAAAATTTATCGCTTGCGTGATACGGCGCAACTAGAGCGAATTATTGTGGTGCGTCCATCTGATGGGCTAGGCTTTTTGAAACAGAGAATGTACAAGCTTTTGCATGTAAAAAAGGTACGTTTGCCAGCAAATGATAGCCGAGTGGTACTCTGGGAAGATTTTATTGCCAATTCGTATTTTTATCAGGGGAATTATCACGAAGAACGAGGCGGTGATGATCTCGCTGTAATTATGTACTCTGGTGGTACTACTGGGGCGCCGAAGGCAGTGATGCTCTCTAATCTTAATATCAATGCTGAATCTCTCTGTGATGCAGCGATGATTCGTCAGGTAGTACCTGGGGCGAGCGTTTTATCAATTTTGCCGATTTTCCATTGTTTTGGACTAGGGGTTTGCATTCATACGCCTCTCTGTAAGGGAATGAGCTGTATTTTGATTCCGGTTTTCTCACACAAGCAATTTGCCGATATTATTCGGAAGAACAACCCCAACATTATTGCAGGGGTACCTACTCTGTTTGAGGCTTTAATCAATACAAAGCTCAAGAGTAACGATTTGGAATCTGTAACCGCGGTGATTTGTGGCGGTGATGCCTTAAATCAGACCCTACGTGATAAGGTGAATGACTTCCTAGCTAGCCATGGGTCTAACGCAAAGATACGAGTTGGTTATGGTCTAACTGAGGGGTCTGGGGCAGTTTGTTTGTCGCCAGAGAATGCCTTTAATGACAATATTATTGGGGCGCCACTGCCTGATATGGACTTTAAGATTGTGAAAAATGACACATTTAATGAGCTGCCAGTAGGGGAAGAGGGTGAGATTTGTATCTCTGGGCCGCTAGTGATGATGGGTTACCTCGGTGATGATGCAGAAACCGCACAGGCGATTCGTTTGCATGACGATGGTAAATTGTGGTTGCACACAGGTGATATTGGTTATTTAGGTGAAGATGGGCTGATTTACTTCGCGCAGCGCCTAAAGAGAATTATTATTTCCTCTGGTTATAATATTTACCCAACGCATCTAGAATCTATTATCAATTCTCATGAGGCGGTTCTTACTTCTACGGTGATAGGTGTTGATCATCATTATAAGGGGCAGGTGCCAAAGGCCTTTGTGGTTTTGAAGCCTGGATATAAGCCTGGGAAACGGATAGAACGTGAAATCCGTGAGCTGCTTGAGAGAAATGTACCAATTTATGCTTTGCCGGCGGCTTATGAATTCCGTGATAAACTGCCTACCACTAAGATAGGAAAAGTCGCTTTCCGCGAATTAGAGAAAGAGGAAAAGAGTAAAAAATAGAGACGGGTCCTGACCTCGCATTTTCCCCCATTTCGCCTGAGGGCTCAATGGGGGTCCCCCAAGCTCGGCCACCCGTCTCTATTTGTAGTAGTTTAGTCTTACTCTGAGTCGTAGTTTGAGGGGTTTTTGACGGAGAAAGCGGTTTTGGCGCCAGTTAGGGAAGTATTGTTTGAGCATTTTACGAGAGCGAGCAAAACCGGGGCGACCCTCTTTAAACTTACCGAAATCTTTAGCGGAATCAATTAATAAGTTCCAGATAAAAAACCATTCTAGTTCGTCATGATACTCTTTTTCAGCCTTGGCGTCTTTAAATTTTTGATAGAGGCCGGTGAGAGCTGGGAAAATATCGTAGATATGGGGATTAAAATCTGCTTTATGAAGTACTGATTCAGGGGTGTTATTGTAGTAATACAGAGGTTCGTCTATGCTGGCGAATTTGTCAGTATAGAGAATAAGAGAGGACATTAGTTCCATATCTTCGTGGATAATGCCTTCTTTGAAGGAAAAATTGTGCTTTTGCCACCATTTTTTACGGATTAAGACTTGCCAAGGACCCATGCCGTAACGGACAAATCGGCTTTTATAATCTGGTTGACTGGGGTTGATGGCGGAAAGATAGGAGGTCTCACCTTGGTCGTTTACTCTATTAGCGCCCATCATAACAAGGTCTGCATCGGTGTTTTTGGCGGTGTTTAGTAGTCTAGAAATGGCGGTTCTAGCGATATGATCGTCGGCATCGGTAAACCAGAGGTATTCACCCTTAGCTTTAGAGGCGCCGAAGTTGCGCGCGGCTGCCGCTCCTTTTGTAGTACACTCTAAAACAGATATAGTTTTGGGGTGTTTTTTGGCGTATTCTTTTAAAACTGATAGGGAATGGTCGGTGGAGTTGTTGTCTATTACTAGAATCTCTCCTGGGATATCTCTGAGGGAGTCTAGAACTGAGTCTAGGCATTTTTTTAGATACTTTTCGGCATTAAAAACGGGGATGATGACAGAGATTTTTGGCATTATTTAAAGATATCCTTTAAGATTTTATTGGTGATTTTGCGGCCAATAGCACTGCCAGCAGAGCCAAAAATGTTGCCAATGAGGCGATCGGCGTTAGACTTGGTAGTTTTTTTGGCCTTAGAGGCCTCTCTTTCGGCCTGTGCGCGTCTTTTCTCCTCATCCTTGATCCTTTGCGCTTCTGCTTTTTCAGCGGCCTTCTGGGCGGCAATACGTTCTTTCTCGGCTAATTTAGCCTGTTCGTCGGCGGCTTTCTCGGCGGCTTTCTCGGCAGCAATACGTTGTTTTTCGGCAGCTTCTTCTTCTAATCTGGCTTGTTCTTCGGCTGCCTTAGTATCAGCTTTTTGCTGGATAACCTCTGCGGCGGACTCTGGGTCAATAGTCTCATCGTATTTACCACAGAGAGGGCTGGCATTGATGACTTTGTTACGGGTAATACCATCTATAGCGCCCATTTTGCTCTGGGGTGGGAGAATAGTGGCTCTTTCTACTATCTCTGGGGCGCCCTTTTCATCTTGGAAGGAAATCAAGGCTTCGCCAGTGCCGAGCTCTAAGATAGCTTTCTCTGTATCAAACTTTGGATTAGTTCGGAAGGCCTGAGCGGCGGCATGAACGGCTTTTTGCTCTGATGGAGTGTAGGCGCGCAGGGAATGCTGGACGCGGTTGCCCATTTGGGCCAAGACTTCATCTGGGATATCAGTAGGGCTTTGAGAGATGAAATAGAGGCCGATACCGCGTGAACGGATGAGTTTGACTATCTGAACGATTCTTTTGAGTCGGTAAGTAGGCATGCCGTTAAAGAGAAGGTGGGCTTCGTCAAAGAAGAAGACGAGTTTAGGTTTATCTAGATCGCCTACCTCTGGGGAGGTAGAGAAGAGAGTGGTGAGGAGCCAGAGTAGGAAGGCGGCATACATATCTGGGCTTTCAAAGAGAGTAACAGCATGGAGGATGTTGATAACGCCTCTGCCATCTTCGGTGGCAAAGAAGTCATTTACATCTAGGGCCGGTTGGCCAAAGAAGTGGTCTGCACCTTGGTTTTCTAGAGTGAGGAGCGAACGCTGGATAACCCCGATACTTTGGGTGGTGATGTTGCCGTATTTAGTGGAGTATTTGTCCTTGTTTTCGGCGACATATTGGAGGACTGCACGGAGATCTTTGAGGTCAATTAGGGAGAGATTTTCGTCTTTAGCAATAGCAAAAGCAATAGCAAGGTTACCTTCTTGGGCTTCGGAAAGGCCAAGCATGATGGAAAGCACCTCTGGGCCAACGGAATCTACAGTGGCACGTACGGGGTGGCCTTCGGTGCCGAATAAATCCCAGAATCTAACAGGGAAGGATTTGGCTTCAAAATCTTTAATTGCTAGCTTGTTTAAGCGTTTTTGGATGGCCTCTGTGATTTCGCCATCGCACGCTGTGCCGGCGAGGTCGCCTTTGACATCGGCGAGAAAGACTGGCACTCCGGCGTCAGAGAAGCTTTCGGCCATCACTTTGAGAGTGATGGTTTTACCAGAGCCGGATGCTCCGGTGATTAATCCGTGGCGGTTTGCCATTTGTGGCAGGATTGAGAGCTCTTTTTTATCCTCTGTTTTGCCAATTAAAAGCTTGTTATTCGCTAGCATAAACACTCCTTTTTTAATATTTTAGCATGTTATAATCAAAATATGTCAAAACGAGAGGTTTTAATTCACGGTGTTTATAAGCATTTTAAGGGGAATTATTATATCGTGGAGGATATTGCTTATCATTCCGAAACTGAGGAGAAAATGGTGGTGTATCGGGCGCTGTATGGAGATAATAAACTTTGGTGCAGGCCTTACGAGATGTTTTTAGAAGAAGTTGATCATAAAAAATACCCTGATGTGAAGCAGAAATATAGATTTGAACTTTGTGATATTAGATAAAAGGAGGGAAAAATGAAATTGTTTCCAGATGAAGTAAGTAAAAAAGAGCAAGAGGCATTAGGGGTTGATCTAGGTACGATTAGCGATAGAGATTTATGGTTTGAAACAGAGAAGAGACCGATAAAATACAGGTATGCTGTGCGTGGTTTGGTGTTTGATAAAAAAGGGCGAATCGGGGTAGCTAGGTCGGTTAAATACGATTATTATCAGGTTCCTGGTGGGGGAATGGAGCCGGGCGAAACGATTGAGACGGCCCTGAGGCGTGAGATTAGAGAAGAAATTGGTTATGAGATTAGCCATATTAAGCCGATTGGTTATTTTTGCGAAATAAAAGAGGGGAAACTAAATAGCAGGCCGGCAACGAGGTGCGTTTCTTATGTTTTTAGTGCGATGGCAGAAACAGAGGTAGGAACGAATTACACCGCAGAAGAAAACGCCGAAGATCTGGTGCCGACTTGGGAAGAGGTGGATTTTATTATCGCCAGAAAAAAGAAGGATTTGGTTAGATTGGCGGAGACTGAGCCAGAGAATTATGGCGGGGCATTTGTGACCTTGAGGGATTTAAAGATATTAGAGTATTACAAGGAGAAATATTTGGATGCAAAAGGTTGATAAGATTTATTTTGATATAGATGGGGTTTTAAGAGGTACGATGTCACCAAAAGAGGATGTTGTGGCTTTACTTAGGTATTGTTTAGATAATTATGGGGATTCTTTGTATTGGTTAACCACACATTGCAAGCATGGTATTAACCATGCTCCAGAGGCTTTACGCGGAGAATTGCCAGATGAGCTCGTGGATGAATTAAAGGTTAGAGTTCATCCAACAGATTGGGAAAATTTAAAAACAGAGGGGATTGATTTAGATTCGGATTTTGTTTGGTTTGATGATACTATGTTTGAAAGCGAAAAGCAGGTACTAAGCGCGAACTATGTTCTAGATGGGTTTTTCCAGATGAATCCTCGTGACCCCGAGATGGCAAAAAAGGCACTTTTGTTTTTGAAACAGTTTAATCAAGATTAATCTTTTTAAACCATTTGACTGACAAAGCGTAGTTGATGGCTATTAAGATAAGGTAGAGAACTACGGACATGGTGTAGACTGGTTTTAAAACGCTGATATCTGGAATGAGCGTTTCGCTAGAGAGAAGTGGTTCGCCGATTTCCGGATTGATTGCGGCTAGGATTAGGACGCTCAATAAGATGATGAGTTGGGTGATTATGTAGCAGATAAAACCAAACAATACCGACCATTTGATGCGGTTGGTGAGTTTTTTGTGTCCCAAAATGATGCCGGTATATCCAGAGAGAAGCATAACAAATACTTCTAGAAAAACTACGAAGATGACTAGAATTATTAACTCTATTACTGAACTGTCCAGAACGGTTGCCATAGGAGAGAGGAGGTTTTTTAGGCCTTCGTAGCTCTCTGGCGTGAGCCAGGCGATAGCCATGGCAGCAACAATTACTATGGTGCTAGCGATGAGAGTAATTAGTCCCATGAGAAATTTTGAGTTGTAGAGGCTTTTGCGGGGTACCGGCAGGGTATGCATGAGATATCCTTCGTCGCCGTATAGATTTCCTTTGAAATATACCCAGGCTCGCATCAGATTGTTAATTAGAACATTTGCGATCATGGCGATGGTGGCACCGTTAAAAATGTAGGCTAGGACTTGTAAAAATAGAGAATCACTGACTGCAAAGAGGATTCTAGTGATGATAGCAAACAAAATGGCGAGAGTATAAAAGATGGCTAAGAACTTAAAATTTGATTTTAAGTCGTACTTTAGTAGTTTACTCAGCATTTTTTAGCTCCTTTCTGAAGATGGCATCAATTGAGGTTTTGTATTTGGCGCGCAAGGTATCTGCCTCCTCTTTAATAACGATTTGTCCGTGGTCAATGATGATTACTTCGTCTAAGATACGTTCAATATCTGAGACGAGGTGCGTAGAGATGATAAGGCTGGCTTTTTCGTTGAAATTAGTGAGGATGGTGTCTAGAATGTAGTCGCGGGTGGCTGGGTCAACACCGCCGAGGGGTTCATCTAGGATGTAGAGCCTGGCGCGGCGGGACATTACAAGCACGAGCTGGACTTTTTCTTGCATGCCTTTACTTAGAGCAGAGATTTTCTGGTCTTCGTCTAAGTCTAAATCGTGTAAAAGTCGGCGAGCTTTTTTAATATCAAAGTCATTATAAAAATCTTGGAAGAAGGACAAGGTTTTTTTGACGGTCATGTTGCGATTAAAATATGTGCGTTCTGGCAAATATGAAATCATGCTTTTAGTGTGTGGGCCGGGCTGTTTGCCGTCAATTAAAATTTCGCCGGACGTGGGCGTGAGTAAATCATTTATGAGTTTAATGAATGTGGTTTTGCCGGAACCGTTGCGCCCGAGCAGGCCGATAATTTTGCCGGCCGGGATTTCTACATTAATGTCTCTTAATACCTGTTTTTTACCGTAGTTTTTGCATAGATTATTGCATTTTAGAAGAACCATTTTTTGCGCTCCCTTTTTTGCTGATCGGGCAAAATATTAAAATTTTTGTTCAATTTTTCTTCATGGTGTGGCTTATAATCTGCAGGCCAAAGGATTTTTGGAATGGTAACTTCAGCACCAATATCGCGCATTTTTTGCTCGTAAGTTTTGGTAAGCTCCGCTGCGTATTGGTCGCGTTTTTGCATGATAAGCTCAGTGTCACCGGTGACAAACTTACCACTGGTGCTTCTAGAGAGAATTAAGCCATCTCTTTCTAGTTCGGCGAGAGCTTTTTGTGCGGTATTGGGGTTGGCCCACTCCGCAAGGGCAATCTCGCGCACCGTAGGGAGTTGCATCCCTGGTTCTAGTTTACCACTGAAGATCTGCGTAGCGATTTTCTCCGCGATTTGCAGATAAACAGGGGTGTTGTTGTCGTTATTGCTCATATTTCCTCTTATTGTGCTATTTAACTAATACAATAATACAACGCCTAAAATAAGATGTCAATACTAAAAGTATGCTACAATATGTATATGCTTTGGAAGATATTGGTAGTATTGATTATTTCTATGATTCCTTTGGTGGAGCTTCGTGGAGCGATACCTGTTGCGGTAGGGATGGATCTAGGTTTGCCGGAATGGTTGGTGTTAATTGTGGCAATTATTGGTAACTTAATCCCGATTCCATTTATTTATTTCTTTGCGCGTAAGTTTTTAGAATGGGGGGCTAAGAAAAATTGGAAACCGTTGAAGAAATTTTGTAATTTTTGTTTAAAGAAGGGTGAGAAGGCGGGCGAGAAGCTACTAGCAAAGACAGGGAACTGGGGTACTTATTTCGCACTGTTTTTATTTGTGGCAATTCCGATCCCTGGCACGGGGGCATGGACTGGGACGCTGGCGGCTAGTATTTTAAATCTTAATTTTAAAAAGACAGTAATCGCAATTATGGCTGGCGTACTTGTAGCGGGGCTGATAATGTTGGCCATTTCGCTTGGCTTTTTTAAAGTTCTTTTTGGTGGATAAAATTGTTTTTTAAAAAAAGCTTGTGTTATAATGGTTTTATATTCATAGGAGGTACAGTGAAAAACAAGTTAAAAAGGTTGCAACTCGCAATTCGCAACTTAAATAGAAGAGGGGTTTTGTTTGGTGCAGTTTTTGCATTGACATTGCAAGGTCTCACGGCCTTTATCCCTCAAACTGGCACTTATGCCGAACCAGCCGATGATTTAAAAATTATTTTGGAAGCTGACGCACGCATCACACCACCAGTTGCTGGTGAAACGCCAGACATGAATATTGGCTCTGGCGATGGTGAAAAATACAGCGTATCTCTTGAATATTGGTACTTGTTTCAAGGTGACAATTCTCAATTAACGGCAGATTCGGTCTTCGAAGAACACGAAGACTACGCCTTGCGTTTTATTTTCCATGCTAACGAAGGTTATGCCTTTAGAGAGGACACGGCATTTACTCTCAATGGCCAGCCTACGGAACAACAGGGCGAGAGCATTGCTGAACGAGAATTTATCTTCCGAGGCGACCAAGAAGATGAGGATCGAGCCGTTGATGTTACCTTCGATTTTAATGGCGGTACGCTCGGTGGCGAACCTACCGCAACTTTCCGAACAAGCTGTTTCGGTTTGGAAATTTCTGACGAGAGTATGGTTACTGAGCCCGGCGTTGAAGTTCCTGACGGCAAAGCATTAAACTATGTCACTATCAATGATGAGTTTTTCAATTTAGGTGATGGATATTTCCTTTGCGAAGATGTCACCATTAAATATTTCTGGCGTGAAGATACCGGCGTCCTCTTCACCGTTGAGTTTGACCCCAACGGTGGTACCGTAGTTGACTATGACATCCCACTGGCAGCACCGGAGGGCCAAACTTTCATGATTCACGCTCCTGATGAAACTCAGATTCTACCGCCCGAAGGTCAAGAATTTGATGCTTTCGAAATTAATGGTGTCAGATACGAAGACGGCGTAATTTTCACCGTCAAAGAAGACTCTTACTTTAAGTTGTTATGGAAAAAAGTTGGAGGCGCCGGTGCACCAAACACTGGTGACTATGCTAGTGAAGGTGGTTCGGCAGTGATTATGTCTAGTGTGATGATGTTTGTGGTGATGTCTGGCCTAATGGTTTGGTTGTTTGAGAAGAGAAATAGATAAGCAACTTTATGATTTTGTTATAGCTAAATATTTCTTTTTGAACTTATCAAAGCTGCTTGCTACTTCGCTGACTTCTTTGCAGGCTTTGACAAAATCTGGGTCACCAAAATATGTTTTCTTAAGAGCATAGCCGTTTTTGCCGTGTTTTTCTAAAACATGTTGTCGTGCTTCTTCGATGCTTTCGTCGAGATTGTTTTTTAAGCTCCAGTAACTATGGGCTTCAACGGCACGTTTGATGATACTATCAGCTGAGGTGCTGCGGTCAGCAGTGCTTACAATTTTGCCATAGACCGAGCGTGGTTCGCGCTTGGAGCTAGCTCGGTGATCTTCAACTGCTTCGGCGATGGTTTCGATTTCTTCGTCGGAAAAGAATTTTTTAAGATTATCATCGATTCGTACGAAGGCGGCTGAGATTTTTTCATGAGTGTCGTCGTCTATTAGGCGTCCAATATCGTGATAGGCAGCTGCAGCATAACAGATATTTTTATTTACTCCTGGTACTTGTTCAGCGAATTTTAGGCTGCGCTTTATTACGTACTTAATGTGATCTAAACCATGTCCTGAACCATCGGCATATTTTGGTAGGATATTAGTTTCTACATATTTTATAAGCTCTTCGTTCATAGTTTTTTCTCTTTAACTTACTTTAAACTCTATCATTTTTACTATTTTTTTGCAAAAAAAATTGGCTCCCGGGACTGGACTCGAACCAGCAACCTCGAAGTTAACAGCTTCTTGCTCCACCATTGAGCTACCCGGGACTGTGCTCCCATTATAGCATATTTTTAGATTTTGTGATAAAATTATTAGAAGTTGTTATTTTTATGCTACAGAAAGGAGAGTGTTATGGAAGAGAAGACAATTCAGATTGCTGGTTCTATTACTGTCGATGAGCTCGCTCAGGCGCTTGGACTTTCTGTGACTGATTTAATTGGTACTCTTTTTAAGAATGGTATTGTAGCTACGATTAATCAGCGTCTTGATTTTGAGACGGCTTCAATTATTATTGATGAGCTAGGTGTTGAAAACGTTAAATTAGAACGTAAGAATACCTCAACTAGGACTTCTGATTTACGCCGTGAGTTGTCAGATAAGGCGGTTTCGCGACCACCGGTAGTAGCGGTAATGGGACATGTAGACCATGGTAAGACTACACTTCTTGATACTTTACTAAATAAGAAAACCGTTGATGATGAGGCTGGTGGTATTACTCAGCATATTTCGGCTTATCAGTTAGAGCATAATGGACGCCTGATTACATTTCTTGATACTCCTGGGCATGAGGCTTTTGCAGCGATTCGTCAGCACGGGGCGATGCTCACGGATATCGTGGTGATTGTGGTGGCGGCGGATGATGGCGTGAAGCCACAGACGATTGAGGCGATTAATTTTGCTAAGACTGCAAATGCAAAGATTATTGTGGCTATTAACAAGATTGATCGTGAAGGAGCAGATATTCCACGTACGATGGCGGACCTTGCTAATAATGGCTTACAGCCAGAGGAATGGGGTGGCGACATTGTGATGGTGCCAGTTTCAGCAAAGATGAACCAGAACCTAGATAAGCTTCTAGATATGATTCTTTTGACGGCAGACATTGAGGAATTAAAAGCAGACGTAGATATTCCAGCTGAGGGGTTGGTGATTGAGTCGCATATGGAGGTAGGTAAGGGCTCAGTGGTGAATTTACTAGTAACTGGTGGGGAATTAAAGACAGGTGAATATATTGTAGCTGGTAGCACGTATGGTAAAGTACGCACGATGCTGGATTTTAAGGGTAAGCCTAAGGGTAAGGCTACGCCGTCTACTCCGGTAACGATTACTGGTTTTAAGGATTTGCCAAACTTTGGCGATCGTTTTGAAGAAGTGAAAGATGAGAAAACCGCGCGTAAAATGGCACTTTTAAACGCTCAGGCGATTGCGAATGAGACTGCTAGTGCGAATGTGACTGGTTCGGATCTTCTTAGAATGATGAATGTGGCAGATAATTCTAAAGTGTTTAACGTGATTATTAAAGGGGATGTGCTAGGTTCGGTAACGAGCGTAGTGGATTCTTTAAAACTCATAGATACACATGGTGAGATTACTCTAAATATCGTTTCTACCGGTGTGGGTGACATTAACGAGAACGATGTGTATATGGCAGCAGATGAAAACACGATTATTTATGGTTTTAATGTTTCGGTACCGGTAAATATTTCTAAGATGGCAGCTCGTGATGGAGTGAAAATCCGTACCTATAAAGTGATTTATGAGCTTTTAGATGATGCGAAGACTGAAATGGAGAATTTACTGGACGCTGAGATTATAGAAGAAGATAAGGGTGAGCTGAAAGTGCTAGGAGTATTTCGTACTGAGAAGACGTCAATTATCGCTGGTGGGGAAGTGCTGACTGGGGATGTGAAACCGACTTATCTTGCTCGCGTGATTCATGATAAAAAATACTTAGGTGAAGCCGAGGTGACTAGCGTACAGAAAGAGAAGATGGACGTAAAAGAATTGACGGCTGGCGAAACTGGTGGTTTAGCTCTTAAGACTACTTCTAAGATTGAACTTACGGTGGGCGATCGCCTTAAATTCTTTACTAGGGAAACTAAAAAGCGTAAACTCTAATTCGTTTTGTGTTATTATATAAGTAATAAGGAGGTAAAAAATGGAATTTGATGAGAAGTTTTTGCAAGAGATGGGGCTTTCAGCGATGCCGGAGGACCAGAAGCGGCAGTTTTTGGATTATGTACAAGAGGAATTAGAGATCCGCATTGGTGAGCGAATTAGCCGTGGTTTAACAGAGACACAGCTAAACGAATTTGATATGATTACGGATCCGGCAGAGGCAGCTAAGTGGCTGGAGAAGAACCGTCCAGATTATCGTGAAATTGTGAATCGTACAATTAATGAGATGAAAGAAGAAATTCGCGCTAACAGAGCGAAGCTTATTTAGCGTAGCCGTTTTTGAAGGCTTTAGCAGTCATAGGTTTTTTGCCTTCGGGTTGAAGCTCGTCAATCGCGAGTATTTGGCCGTCAGCGCAAGGTAATTCTAAAACCGCTGTTTCACCTTCTTCGAGCATATGCGCTTTTAAAATGATGCAAATATGGCCAAAAAAGGCATATTTTGGTTTGGGATAGTTTTGGTAGGCGATGATTTTGCGTAGAGTTTGCTTTGCGGAGTCTGTTTCGGGGGTCAAAAGCGACATGGTTTTATTAAATTTGCCGCAGAAAGTAGCTTTTTTGTGGTCTTGTGGAGTTGGAGTTGGCAGATTAGTGAGATTATCATTAATCCATTTTGCCCCTGTTTCCGCTAGTGTTTTGTAAATCTCATTTTTACAAAGTGGGAGGTTGGAAAGAGTAGTTTGCCAGTAAATAGGGCCCGCATCCATCGTTTCGGCGAGTTTCATAACAGATACGGAGAAGTCGTTGTCGCCGGCTAGAATGGCCGATTCAATAGGGGAAGAACCTCTGTAGGCAGGAAGCAAGGAAGGGTGGATGTTTAAAATCCCCTCTGGTTCAAAGAGGTTTAGAATGGGTTTTGGAATAATGACTCCAAAAGAAGCCAAGACGCCATGGAGATTGGGGTCGCTAGTCTTTAATTCGCGGACTTTATCTAAATCTGCCTTGGTACGGGCGTGAAAAACGATTTCGCAGTGTTCTTTTAGCACGGCGAGGGCTGAGTCTGCCAGGAGTCCGTTACCAAAGAATATTATTTTTTCCATTTTACCTCTAATCATCAGGGAATAAAGTCTTATTATGTGCGATATGCTTATCGTAGTCTAGGGGTTCTAGGTCGCCCTTGTCGTTCATCTCGTAGAAGGCATCTTTTTTATCCTTGATGTGATCTATAAAGAGAATGCCGTCTAAGTGATCAATTTCATGGAGAAGAGTTCTGGCGAGTTCATCGGTGGCTTTAATACGGACCTCTGTGCCGTCTTCTAATTTAGCTTTAACCCGGACTTTGGTAGCACGGGGAACCATGCCATAGATTGCCGGTACCGATAGACAGCCTTCGTAATCTGTTTTAATTTTGCCTTCTGCACGGATAATCTCGGGATTAATTAGAGCGGTAAAAGTGGCTTTGCCTTTATCTTCCATATCATCGCGTACGATGATGATGCGCTTATTTACGCCTATTTGGGGCGCGGCCATAGCTGCCGAAAGTTCGTAAGGGTGTTCTTTTTCCCAATCAAGGGAAAGCTGGCGCATGTTGTTAATAGTCTTCAAAATATCATCGTCAATGACGCGGACTTTTTCGCTTTTCTCCCTTAGACGTGGATCTGGCGTAGTAATGATTTTCATGGGCTAATTATATCATAATCAGCTCTGTTGAATCAAGGTTATGGTCCTTCATAGCTACGCTTTTGATAGCGGGGTCTTCGTAGGTGCTGTAGTAGTAGGTTTTGGTAGCAGTTGAATAACCACCGGTGTAAATAGTCTTTTCGAAGGCGCCATCACTCATGGCGGCAGCACCGTCAATCATGGCTACGCCAGTAAGAGTATGGAACAGACGCGAAACGTTGCTAGCTTCATCAGATTGAGCTGGGTAGTGAGTATTGAGGTAGGCAACTCTGACAAAGCGTGATGGGGAATAGTAGTCGCCTGGAATACCGCGCATGAGAGAACCGGAACCGAAAGGTTTCATGGTAGCTTTTTGCCATTTAACCTCTTTTGGCATCTGGGGGAATAGATTCATGTAGTTGCGTAGGTTTTCTTGGTGCCAAGCGTAACCTGGTTGGTTGGTCAAGATGTCGACATCGTTTTTGAAGATTTCCATACCGCGCTCAGTGTATTCTACTACGATTGAGCGGTCTTTGTCACCGATGATCCAGTGAAGTTCAGATACAGGGTATTGGTCATTAATTGGCTTTGCCACGATTGCTACGTCTTTAAGGGCTTTTTCGGCTTCATCTACAGTGGTAAAGTTTAGAGCAACCCAAAGAGGGAATTCATAGGCAGCGACGTTGGTTTTGCCATCTTTTGGCGCGTCTTCATATTTAGCATAGCCAGGGAAGTTAAGACCGGCAATAGCGAGGCCGTTTTCGTTGGCGCAATCAAAATAGAGTGGGGTGTTTTCGGCGATGATACCCATACCGATAAGAGCTGGGGATTTAGCGTTTTCACCTAGGAATGCGGTTTTGTATTTGTAGCCCCGTGGAGTGATAACAACTTTTTGCCCATAAGGGGTAGACCAGTCTAAATTACGACCAAAATACATATTTCCTTGGTCATCACTAAACCTAGCGCCTGTGCACATATTTATCTCCTTTTTTGTTAATTGTTATGTTTATTTTAGCACAAAATCATAATTATAGTAAGGAAGGTGGGTCCAGGGTAATTTTGAAGTTTGGGTCGAGGTTTTGGCAGGCCTCTAGGAGAGCTTTGCGGGATTTGGAGCGTAGGATAATTTGCCAAGTGTAGCCTTTATTAGTGCGCTCATGGAAGGAGGGCATTGGGGGTGAAACTAGAAGGTCTTTGTTTTTAATGAGGGTATTTACAGCGGCGCGGACTTTAGTAAGGACGGTTTTTTCAGTTTTAAGGGTGATTTCTAGTTTAGCAACGAAGGAAAATGGCGGGAAGCTGGCCTTTCTGCGTTTTTCTAATAGATAGTTTGCGGCGGCAAAATAATCGCCTTTCATAGCATATTCTAAGAGAGGGTTTTCGCGGGAGTTGAAGGTTTGGATGATGACTTCGGCTTTATCTAGATGGCCACGGCCTACTCGCCCGATTACTTGGGTGAGGAGCTCAAAAGTGCGTTCTTCGGCAGAGAAGTCTGGTAGATTTATCCCAGCATCGGCTTGGACTACACCTACGGTGGCAAGTTTGGGTAGATCTAGCCCTTTGGCGATAGTTTGGGTACCAATAAGGATATCGGTTTTGCCACTTTTTACTTCGTCATAGAGAGCATCAAGACTTTCGCCTTTTTTGTTGTCTCTGTCAAAACGGCGGACTACGGCTTTAGGAAAGAGGCGGTTGAGTTCGTTTTCTAGGAGTTTGGTACCGAAGCCTTTGTGGATGATACCTGGGGCAGAGCATTTGGGGCAGTTAGTGGGGACTTTTTCGTGGTGATTACAGGTGTGACAGACCAGTTCGTATCTGTCAGCATGGAGGGTTAAGGGGAGATAACAGTTAGGACAGAGCATTTCTTCACCACAACGCTCGCAAATTGTAAGAGGGGAAGAGCCACGGCGGTTATGAAAGATGAGGGTTTGGTAGCCTTTAGCTAGGTTGTCAGAGATAGAATCTAGGAGTTTATCTGAGAAATAGCGGTTTTTGTTGCCACCTACACCAAGGAGCCAGATTTCTGGTTTAGCGGCAGGGAGAGCTTTTTTGGTGAGCTGAACTAGGGAAAAATGTTGGCTAGCAAGATAATAATCTTCTACTTTAGGGGTGGCAGAGCCGAGGATTAAGGGGATATTTAGGGTTTTAGCTAGAAAACTAGCAACTCGGATAGCGGAATAATGAGGAGAATTATCTTGATAATAGGAGGATTCGTGCTCTTCGTCTATTACAATTAGCCCGAGGTTATTTAAGGGGGCGAAGAGGGCAGAACGGGGGCCGATAACGATTTTAGGTGAGTTCGAGTTTAAGAGATAGTCAAAAATTAGATGACGTTCGGCCTCAGTTTGTTTAGAGTGAATTAAGACAACATTCTGGCCAAAAACTTCTTGAAAAACCCGAACAAGTTGGCTAGTTAGGGCGATTTCTGGTACTAAAAGTATGGTTGATTTTTGCTGTTTAAAGGCATCTAAAGCCATTTTGAGGTAGATATTGGTTTTCCCGCTTCCGGTGACGCCAAACAGTAGTTTCGTAGCTCCTGGAGCCTTCTGGAGGGCTTTAAGCGCATTTTTTTGGGCAGTATTAAGTGGAATTTCTGGAAATTTAGTAGGCTGTTCGGTTTCTGTTGATTTCCCGAACATTTGTTCGGTTTTTCGGCGCTTTCTCTCAACGCCTATAGGGAGGATAAGAGATGCTGCTGCCCCTGATGCTGCTAAATAATAGGTATGTAAAAAGTCGATGGTTTTAACTAAGTGAGTTGGTAGTGGTTTTGCATACAAAACTTGCAAAATTTTTTTGCAAGGAAAATTTGGTTGAGCAACTTTTTTAATTATTACAGCTGGTGTTTTGCGTTTGCCAAGTGGCACTAAGACGATCTGCCCAGGCAAAAGGGGATCATCTGAGCCGTAGATGAGTTTCTCCACCTTGCCGGTGGGCGCGACCTCGTAAAACATATCTCTATTATACACCAATTAAAAAGCACCCAATTTGGTTGGGTGCGGTGATGCAATTAGTTGACGGAGCTTTCTATGATGTATTTGAGATTTTTGGCGAAATTCTGGAGATTTTCAAGTTCGCCGAACTCAAATGTGAAGTTTGCAAAGCTTTGGCGACTAGCCACTTTTTTAAGTTTTCCGCCGCATGATTCGGCGTATTCGATCAGGGCGGTAGCTCTCTCGAAGTTTTTACGCCAGAGAGCGTTGATTTCTTTTTCTTGCCTACTCGCAAAGAGTTTTTTGGTTGCCTTAACTGTTTCGCAGGGGATCGGTTCGTGCATTGGTATTTCTACCGAAATACCATATGAATTAATTATCAGACCTGACATTTTAGCCCTCCTTTAAGGTACTCATAAATAATGCATCTTTGTCATTATATCATTTATAATAGAGAAAAGCAACTAATTTATCTCTTGACTTTTTGGTAATAATCCTTATACTTATATATAGATAAGTCATACATAAAACAAAAAGGTCAAAAATGGCACAAGTTACAATAGACGTGAAGAAGGAAGCTCCGGTGATACCGGATGATCCTGTTATTCCAGATGATCCAGTGGTACCAAACCCACCTGAAGGTGACACAAATAATGAACAAGGTGAAATACAGGTGCCAAATACTGGGTTTGGTCTTTTTGCTAATAAGCAAACTAGCGCATACATCTTGCCAATCATTTCTTTAATTATCGCAGTGATTGTAGTTTCGGTGGTTTTATCACGTAAGTTAAAAGCTAAATCTAACCATGGTATGAAGCTTAGCTTTAAAAGAAAGAAAACATTTGGGGTCTTGGTGGGGGTGTTGTTAGTTTTGGCGGTTTCGTCAGTTTCGGTTTTGAAGGGGATAAATAGAGGTGAAGTAAAGGCGGCCGATAATAATAACGATGGTCTGTCTGTAACGATGGAAGATGTGAATTTCGAAGTGACTTTGTCTGATGAAAAAGTGTATTTGTCGGAAGCTAGCGCAATTACAGTAGAGGGGGGAACAAGATTTGGCTACAATTTAAGTATTTATACAGAAGACAATGCTTTAAGGAGTGAAACCGACGAGATTGTGAGCGTGGAAGGAAATAGTGAGCAGCAGGTGGCTTTATCGGATAATACTTGGGGGATTGCTTTAACTGAGCCAGATAATAACGAATCTGAAGTATGGCAGGGAATCCCAGACGAGGAACATGCTTTAACAATAAAATCTACTGGTTATGAAGTCACTGAAACTGGTGATACGACTACTATATATTATGGCGCATTTCTCACTCCGGAAGCAACAGAAGGGTTTTATGAGAGTTCGGTGATTCAATGCATGATTGTGGCAAATATAGTAGAGCCAGAAGTGACGGCGTATTTTAATGGGAATGGACTTAATTTTGAGGACGGCGAGAATACCAATACAGTGATATATGGTTTTATTCCGCAAAGAGAGACAGTGGCACTGGAAGGGATTTATTCTGAACCAGAAAACTGGCTAGGAAAGTGGTATTTGAATCTTGAGGAGGATACGATTTGGTTTGAAAACGAGGCTGAAATTGAAGCATATTTATTAGAGAATGCTACGAATTTGTCTGGAAAAAGCTTAACTTTTTATGCATATAATTCATATGAGATTGTCTTTGATCCTAACGGTGGTACGGGTGAAATGAATAATCAGATAGGATATACTTATGAGGGGCTGGACCTAAGCGCGAATGAGTTCACGAGGGATAGTTTTGATTTTAGTCGATGGAACACAAAAGCAGATGGGACGGGTACAAATTACTTGAATGAAGCAGAGGTGATGAACCTCGCGAACGGTGGTGGATCAATTAGGCTTTATGCAATATGGGTTGAGTGTGGACCGAACAGAATATGCTATGACGGTAATGGAATTGACAATCTTGGTTTGAATAAACAGTCTGTAAGTTCTAATTCTAGCGTCACGCTTTTGACGCCAAACTTAGAAAGGGCTGGATATGGTTTTGCGGGTTGGAGTACAAGTGAATTTGGGCTGAGCGACAGTGAAGCCAGGATTTATGGACCGAGCGAAACGATTTCTACTGGTAATTTATCTATGGAGGGGATTAAACTCTATGCTGTTTGGGTTACTTCGGCAGGTTATTTGCAAAATTGGGGTTGCCCCGATGACGATGTATTTCCTGTGGGTAGCGTAACAGCACTAACTGATATACGGGATGATAATGTATACACGGTAGCGAAATTGGCGGATGGTAGTTGCTGGATGGTAGAAAATCTAAGGTTGGGTGGGGCGACCGAATTAACGCTAACCGAAAATGAAACAGAAAGTGCTGGTAGTTTGCCAGTTTCGGTATCTAGTTGGACCGCAAATAGTAGCCCGGTGACCGTTAAAAAGATGAATTCATCTAATCTTGGTAGCAGTAATGCATGGACATCTAGCAATAATAGCATTATCTTTAGATACGGTAATTATTATTCTTGGTCTGCCGCTATTAATTCGAATACAGCAGTAAATTCTGGCACTGTGAATACATCGATTTGTCCGGCTGGGTGGACGTTGCCATCGCCTGGCGGGACTAAGAGAAGCTATAGAAAACTAAATGACGCGATAGATGGTAAATGGACTACTTTCCCGAATAACTTTGTCTATTCTGGTAGTTACATGCGGGGAGCTACTGCTAAGGGTGAAAATGGCTATTATTGGACTACTTCAGTGTATGGAGCCGAGAGCGCTTATATGTTGGGAATTGGCAGTAGCACTAATTATTATAATGTGAATAAGAATACAGGCGGTGCAATAAGGTGTGTGCACTTGCCGATTGAGAAATCGTTGTAATTTTTACAAATACTATGCTATAATAAGGTGAGTTAAGAGAGGAAATATGTTAGATATATTTGTAACTTCTAGAGTGCGCCGTAAGATACTAGTGGTTTTTGCTAAGTATCCAGATTTTAAAACACATGTGAGAGGTTTAGCGAAGCTAATTAAGGAAGACCCTGGGAATATACAAAGAGAATTAAACCGCATGGCTGAAGGGAATTTCTTGGTCGTGACTAAAAAAGGTAAGACTAAAATATATCAAACTAATAAACAATTCCCAATTTTGAAGGAACTACAGAGCATTGTAATTAAAAGTCAGAAGGGCAATAAGCCCAATAAGACCATCGGATAATGAGGGTTTAACAGGGGTATAAATTGAGTAAAATATTTGAACAGCTAGTGGAGAAGCGTGGGCTTTCCACTGGGTTTTTAAGTCCGCATTATGAGGATTTAAAAGACCCCTTTTTTCTACTTGATATGAAAAAAGCTGTGGCAAGAATTAAAAAAGCTGTCGAAAATGGCGAGCAAATACTGATTTATGGCGATTATGACGTGGATGGCGTGACGGCAAGTATAGTAATGGAAAAAGCTTTACGAATGGCTGGTGTAACAGAGGAAAATATAGAAATAATGTTGCCAGATCGTTTTGCGGATGGCTATGGTATGAGTCCAAAATTAATTGTTCGTGCAAAGCAATGGGGGGCTGGGTTAGTGATAACAGTAGATTGTGGTTCAAATAATCATGAAATTATAGATGAATTAAATAGTTTGGGGATTGATTGTATCGTGACTGATCATCACGAGATTAGTAAAAATTTACCAGAGGCCTTTGCAGTAGTTAACCCAAAACGTAAAGACTTTGAGGACGAGGATTTAAAAAATCTCGCTGGTGTGGGGGTGGCTTTTAAGTTAACTCAGGCTTTAGTAAAAGAGGGATTGATTGAGCCTGGACGAGAAAAATGGTTACTTGATTTAGTTTTAATTGGTACGGTTTGCGATAATATGCTTTTGATTGGCGAAAATCACACACTTGGATTTTATGGATTGAAAGTTTTAGTAAAAACTCGTTTAGTGGGGTTAAGGGAATTAATGAAGAGGGCGGGAGTAAAACACTTAAATTCGGAGTCAATAGGGTTTCAGATTGGGCCGAGATTGAACGCGGCGGGACGGTTAAAAACTGCAGAGCTATCTTTAAATTTGTTACGTTGTGATAGTGTACCAGAGGCTGCTACAATTACTGAGGAACTAGAGGATTTGAATAAAAAAAGAAAGATTGAACAAAACTCTGCTACGAATGAAATAAAAAAACGCGGGGTTTTACCTGGGCCAGTAATAATCGAAACTGGTAAATGGCATGAAGGAATATTGGGAATTGTGGCAGGGCGATTGATGGAAGAATATGAGAAACCGACATTTGTTTTAACCGAGATGGATAATGGCATTCTGAAAGGATCGGGGCGGAGCTTCGGTGATTTTAGTTTGGATAAGGCTTTAAAATACGCTGGGGACATAATTGTTTCTGGTGGTGGTCATGCGGCGGCAGCTGGTGTAAAAATAAAGCAAGAAGATCTTTGGACTTTTAGAGAGAAAATTAATGAGTATTATGAAAGTTTGAATCTAAAAAACCAGACGGATTATTTAAAGAGTCAGCCGGATTTAGAGGTAGAAAATATTGGGGAGTTGAATTTGGAATTGATGGGGGAGTTAAAGCGACTTGAGCCTTTTGGGCAAGGAAATGAGGAGCCAATTTTTCTCTTGAAAGGTGTTAAAATACATGAGATTAGAAAGATGGGTAGTGAAAACCAGCATCTTCGTATTGACGTAATGGGTAAGGATGGCAAGATAATGAAATTGGTGGCGTTTTTTGCTCCTAAAGAATGGATGAGTTTTGATCCTGAATATGACAGAATAGAGCCAGTCATCAAGTTAGTAGAAAACGAGTTTAATGGAGTAAGATCGGTTGAGGGTCGTATTTTAGATATAAATATGGTATAATTAATCTTATGAAGAAAGTTATTTTGAAGTGTAAATTATCTTCCAGAGAGAAGTTCGAAGACAAGCTTAGCGAGATTGATTTAGATTTTGGTGCCGTCCATTGGCAGCATGACAGGGTGTATCTACCACGTGGATATAAAAGAGGCTTGAATTACCCACGTTTAGTAATGCGTACAGAGATGCAAGCGGTAGATAAACCAGCAAAATATAGCTTGCTTCTTCGCCGTCATATTGAGGACTCTGGTGTAGATATTGTGGAAGAAACTAGTATAAAAGATTACGAAAAGATGGTGAATATAATTTTGCAGCTTGGTTTTAAGCCAGAGGCAGAGGTTTCACGTAGACGTCAAAGCCTAAATATGGGTGACGGTACTTATATTTATTTAGATAAAATTGAAAATCTGCCGGGTTATTACGCTAAGATTGAATCTGAACTTAGTCCTAATGATTCCGTAGTAGAAGCGAAATTAGATTTAGAAAAGACCTTTAAAACATTAGGTGAGTCAAATTTTGTTGATTTACCTTATAGCGAGATGAAATAATTAGCCTCTAGGTGGTTCGCCGTCTGGTTCGCCGAGGAGTTTTTTGGACTTAATTTCGTAGCGGCGACCATTAACTGGTGAGATGTAGTAGTCTTCATTTAATAAATTGACGAATGTAGTTAAATCTTTGTCGTCCATGATGATAATGGAGCCATCATCATCAGTCATGAGATCTAGTTGCATTTCGTCGGCGTAATCTATAAGTTTATCCTGTGGCATTTCTTTAGTAATATCCATGGCTTGGACTTTTTTGAGAGCTGGTTTTTTATCGGCAAGAAGGGAATCTAGAGTAAGACCTTCGGCAAAGGAGAGCTTGTATTTTTCGGTGAGTTCTTTAGCTTTGGCCTCGGCGATAACTTGGGATTTGTAATCGTACTGGAAGAGATTTTCAAATTTAGCTTGGTTAAAGACAATGATGTTGCCATCAACAATAGCTACTTGATTATCGTCTGGCATTTTAAGGGCTACTTCGGCGCTGAAGGGCTCAAAGCTTTCGCCATTAATTTCCCAAGACGAAGCACCTTTGAGAGCAGAGGAGGCAGGTAAGAGTTTTGCGATATAAAAAGCTTTGGTACCAGCATCACCGCCTGGGTAGGTGAATTTGGCGATAATACCTTTGACTTTCTTAAAATCATATTCGTTTTCTGAGAAATAGTCGATGTCTTTATACTCATTTTCAATCAGGTGGATGAGGGTTTCGGCTCGGCCGACTTTAGAAAGGGAAGTGCGGTAGATAACTTTATCTTCGCCGTCAGATTTCTCGTATTCACGGCATTCTAGGCCCTTGTCGGCCTCCGCGATAATATATTTGACTGCTTCTTGCATAAACATTGATTTAACTGCGCCTGTGAGCTTGTCAGAATACTTAATCTTAAAAGGGGTGTAGTTTTTGTTAAAAAGGAAAAGTTCGGCGCTGACATTGTTTTTGACTTCATCAACCTCGTTTGCCCATAGGAATACATCAAATTCTTTCATTAATACCTCCATTATTTTCTCTATTATATCATACTTCTTAAATTGTACTGTTCGGTTTTTATGACATATATTTTTATGGAATGCAATATGTTTTGTTCGGGAAAATAACAGGGAAGTTTTCCACAGCTAGTGAAAAACTATCCTTTAAAAAACTTGAAAAAAACACTTGCATTTTTGGAAAAAATATACTACACTCAAATCAGCGATAAATCATACAAAAACGCTAAACAAAAAGTCGTACATTAAAATCAGTTTGAGATCGGCCAACTAGGAGTTTCGGCGCGCATTAAAAGATAGCGAGATGCGTCAAAAAAATCGTGCGTTCCTTCTCTAAACACACCTCCCAATAAAACTCTATATGGTCTAAAACCAACACACAATAAGTCTCTCAACGGCTGCGATATGAGATTAGCTTCGCGCTGGTAAATCGTGGTGGATTATATTGTGTTAAACAAAAACCGAAGCAAAAACAAAACCGCTGAAGTTTCTAGTTGGCTGGTCTCAAGCGAGAGTGTATAATAGTAATATGGAGAAACTACATATTCCAGTGTTATTATCGGAAGTTCTAGCAACTTTGGAACCGCATCCCGGTGACAAGTATTTAGATTTGACCGCCGGCTACGGAGGACATGCTAGCAAGATTTTGGATGTGACACAGAACTATAAGGATTCTTGCCTCGTGGATCGTGATGAATTTGCGATTTCTTATTTGAAAACCAAATTTCCATCCGAAACCGAGATAAAGCACGAAAATTTTTATAGCGCTATGTTGCAACTGATTGAGTGTGGAAAAACTTACGATATCGTTTTAGCTGATTTTGGAGTTTCTTCACCGCAGCTAGATAGGGAAGAAAGAGGGTTTTCGTTTAGATACGATGCACCACTTGATATGCGTATGGATCGGCGACAAGAATTAACAGCAGATACAGTAGTTAATAAGTACAGTGAACGCGATTTGGCAGATATTTTTATAAAATATGGCGAAGAGAGCCCAGGCAGGGCAGTAATGTTAGCCAGAATAATAGCACATCACCGTCCGATCAAAAGTACTATGGAATTAGCAGAATTAATAAGAGCAAGATGGCACGGATACTCAAAAACCCATCCGGCAACGAAGATTTTTCAGGCGATTCGGGTCGAAGTTAATGATGAGCTAGGAGAAATCGGAAATGCCCTACCGCTACTTCCAAAACTATTAAATAAAGGTGGAAGAGTCGGTATTATTACTTTCCATAGTCTAGAAGATAGGTTGGTAAAGGATTATTTTAAAGAGATGGCAAGCCATGGGGAAGAGTCGGAACTTACAATTGTTACGAAGAAGCCTATCGTTGCAGATACACATGAATTAGTTATCAACCCGCGAGCTAGGAGCGCCAAACTGCGAGTAGCTTTAAGGAATTGATAAAAATAAAAACATAAAAAGGAGGCAAAATGCCAAAACAAATTATAGTTGCGAATAAATCTCGCAAACAAACCGTAAAGGTTCATTTCCGCTAAAGTCTCCCTCACCTTGAGTGGGTGAGTGGGGAATACCCACTCAAGGTCCGAGACAAGAGCGACATGGGCCGAGATCGGTCCGCCAATTTAGAGTTTCACAGAGAGTGTGAAGTGTATGACCTTCCCGGGATAACCCTTGCAGTTTACTTATAGCTCTGGCTGTAAGGGCCCCGGACTAGGACAGGACATATTAACTGTGAGAAAAACAAATATAAAAATAAAAAATCCAGCGAGGAAAAAAAATGATTAACCAAACTACCTATGTCACGAGGCGCGAGACATTTCAGAATAGTTTTGCACGTAATCGCAATACTGTTCGCCACACTAAGAGAAGTTTAGGTTCAATTTCTCAAATTGTGATTGTGAGCATGCTGACACTAGTTTTTGGGTTGATTTATGTGGCAGAGGGAAGTAAAGCTACAAGTTTTGATTACGAGCTATCAAGTGTGGAGTCGGAAATTACTGAAATGACTGCTAAAAAAGAAGATCTAGCAGTGGAAAGAGCTCGTTTGTCTTCAATCGCCGCAGCTAGAAATAGCACTGTGGCTGCTGCAATGGAGACGGCGGCAGTGAGCGGTTATGCCACGGAATAATTCCAGTATTAGACAGCGTTTTAAGATTTTAAGAAATATAGTTTTTGTTTTAATAGGCGTAATTTTGGTGCGTCTATTTTTTATTCAAATTATTGAACATAATGCTTGGGTGGCAAAGGCTGATGAGCAACACACTTTGCTTGAAACTATTACGCCAAAACGTGGCGAGATATATATGATGGACGATGGGGAACCGGTAGTAGTGGTATTAAACCAGACTATGTATCAAGTAGTGATTGATCCTACGGTGACTAAAAAAGAGGATATTGAGAAGGTTGTAAATGAGTACGTAAAGGAATATACAGTTGCGGACTTAAATGAAGTATATAATACGGAAGGTTTGCGTTATGCGATTATAGCAAAAAATGTACCAAGGGAGACGGCAGAAAAAATAGCGGAATCTGGTATTCCAGCGATTTGGCTGAAGAAAACTAACCAAAGAGTATATCCAGAAGGAGAACTAGCTTCAGGGCTTCTAGGGTTTGTAAATAATGAAGGCGTGGGGCAATATGGTGTGGAAGGATCTTTAAATAAGGTGCTTGCTGGTAAAGAAGGTTTGATTAAAACAACGGCAGATATTAATAAGGTGGCGCTTTCAATTGGTAATGATAATATTAAAATTCCGGCTGAAGACGGTGAGAATTTGGTTTTGTCGGTAGATCGTGGTTTAGAGAAAGGCGTAGAGGAAATTGCAGCGGAAACAGTGGCTTCTAGCACGGCTACTAATGCGGCAGTATTAATAATGGATCCAAGTACTGGCGAAGTAATTACAATGGCAAACGTGCCGACTTATTCACCAGGGAATTATACGGAAGTCACGGATGCTTCAGTATTTGTTAATCAGGTGACTGATGTGCCATATGAGCCGGCGTCGATTTGCAAGAATTTTGCTTTTTCGGCGGCAATAAATGAGGGGTTGATGACGAGTGAAACAACTTATTTTAACCAGGGTTATGAAATAGTAGATGACTGGAAAATTCAGAATGCTGAGCAAAGAGCATCGCTTTATGGCACTATTACAATGAAAGACGCTTTGTACTGGTCGCTAAACACTGGGTCTATTTATGCCTTGAAACTGCTAGGTGGCGATACGACCACGATTAACCAAACAGGTAGAGAAAAGCTGTATGATTATTATCATAATAAATTCCGTTTGGGGCAAATTACAGGAATAGAATTAGTGGAGGCAGAAGGTTATATTGAGGATCCAAATGAAGGTTGGGGCCGTAATTCAACTTATGCAAACATGACTTTTGGACAGAATTTAGGCATCACGATGATACAGACCGCTACGGCGTTTTCGGCAGTGGTAAATGGTGGGACATATCATACGCCGAGCGTGGTAAGGGGAGTGATGGAAAACGGTGAGTTTAAAGCTAAGTCGTTCGTGGAAGATGTAAATGATAAAATTTTATCAGATGAGACTTCAGCCATGATGCGCGACATGCTAGTAAATAACCGTGGTTATAAGGTGCGCGGTGGAATTGACCGGCCAGGGTATGCAATTGGCGGTAAGTCTGGTACGGCGCAGGTGGTGGTGAATGGAGCTTATGACGACACTTTTGCGCAATTGGTGGGCTCTTATATTGGCTTTGTTGGACCCACAAATGAGTTGCCAAAATACGTAATAATGGTTAAAATGTGGGGAGAGGGCCAAAGCATTGATAGTGGGCAGGCAATGACTTTGTTTGATTCACTTTCAAATTACCTCATTGATTATTTAAAGATAAAACCAGGGGCATAATATGACAATAAATGACGAAGTATTCTATGGACTTTTGCTAGCAGTAGCAGGGTTTCTGTTTTCAATGATTTTGACACCGTTTTATACGCATTTCGCATATAAATATAAGTTTTGGAAAAAGCAGAAGCAAACTACAGTAGATGGTAAAGCTTTACCAGTAATGACGAAACTACATGCACATAAATTTAAACATGTTTTCCCGACGATGGCTGGGCTAATCGGTGTAGTTTCGGTCACGGTTGTGACTTGGGCGTTTAATCTTGATCGTGGGCAAACTTGGTTGCCACTAGTTGGGTTTTTAGGTGGGGCACTGGTTGGTGTAATTGACGATGTAATTAATATATTTGGTTCTGGTAGGGGAGCAGCGGGGTTACGCGGCCCGGTGAAGTTTTTCTTGATTACTGTGGTGGGCGTGATACTGGGTTGGTTTTTCGCGGTGAAACTAGGTTGGACTACAATTCTGGTCCCATTCGTGGGAGATTTTGAAGTTGGGGCATTTTGGACGATTGTTATATTTGCTTTTGCAGTAGTAGCGACATCAAATGCTGTGAATATTACTGATGGGCTAGATGGTTTATCTGGTGGTCTTGCGATGATGGCGTATGCTGCGTTTGGCGTAATTGCTCTGTTTCAAGGTAACGTAATGCTGTTTGGCTTCTGTTTAACTGTGGTAGGTTGGCTACTTTCTTACATTTGGTTTAATGTACCGCCAGCACGTTTTATGATGGGGGATACAGGCTCGTTCGCGCTAGGAGCGGGGCTTGGAGTAGTGTCTATGATGACAAATGCATTCCTACTCTTGCCGATTATTGGTTTGCCATTTGTTGTAGAAACGGCTTCTAGTTTGATTCAGCTTACTTCAAAGAAGTTTTTCCATAGAAAAGTATTTATTTCTGCGCCTTTGCATCATCATTTAGAAGCAAAGGGTTGGGGGGAAGCAAAGATTGTGATGCGATTTTGGATTATTGCTGGAGTTTGCGCGATACTGGGTATCTTTATTGCAGCAACAGGGGGAGCGATTTGAAAAATCGAAAGCATAAATCTGATTTAGCGATACTATTTGCTACGTTAGGTTTGATGGCAATAGGTCTAATTGTAATTTATGCGATTGGGCCGATGCGGGCGAACGTACTAAACTCAACTTATGGGACGGATTATGATGCAAACTATTTCTTTATCGGGCAACTGCGTTCGGTGGGGCTGTCTTTGATAGCGTTTTTTGCAGCGTTTAAGTGGATACCATATAAATACATTAAGAAATGGGCTAAGCCAATTATGATTGCTGCGTTGGCTTTGTCTGGGCTATTGTGGATTTTGGCTCTGGCGGGCTCTAGTTTAGCTAGATGTGAGCTAGGGGAATGTAGGTGGTTTAATTTTGGGATAGTTAGCTTTCAGCCGGCGGAGTTTTTGAAACTGGCATTAGTAATCTATCTTGCAGATTTTTTGGCACGCAAAAAAGAAGAGGGAAGCATAGGCAAAATGAAAGAGTTCTGGTTGCCGCTTTTAGTAGTGTGTGGGTTGTCGCTGTTTTTAGTGGTAATTGCGCAGGGTGATCTTGGTACAGGTGTGGCACTAATTGCGATAATTTTTGGAATGCTTTTGATGTCTGGGTTGCCGATGCGACAGTATTTGATAATGGTGGCATTGGTGCTAGTAGTGGCAGTGGGGGCTGTAGCGACTTCTTCTCATAGAATGGAACGAGTAAATGCGTGGTTGGCGACTTTGTCTGGGAGTGAGAGTTCAGACTCAACTTATCACGTAGAAAATGCAATGCTAGCAATTGGTGTAGGTGGGTTTTTTGGAGTAGGAATTGGCAATTCAGTGCAAGCTACTGGGTATTTGCCAGAATCTATTAATGACTCGGTGTTTGCAATAATGGGAGAAACTTTTGGTTTTGTGGGTTTGTTTTTAATTATTGCAGTATTTGCGGCGCTACTCTTTAGGATGCTAAAAGTAGCTGAGCACACAGAAGAGAACGAAGATCGGTTGCTGATAATTGGGGTGTTTTCATGGACTTTGGCGCAGGTGGTGGTGAATATTATGGCGATGACGAGTTTGGTACCGGTAACGGGGATTACTTTGCCTTTGCTATCTTATGGTGGTACTAGTATGGTCTTTATTGCTTTTGCTATTGGCCTAGTTTTACAACTTTCGTGTTATACTAGTAGGGAGGTAATAACAAATGAAGATACTAGTAGTGGGCGGGGGCTCAGGAGGTCACGTTACTCCAGCAGTCGCAGTCGTTCGTGAGATTTTAAATGAAAAACCTCGTACTGAGGTAGAATTCTGGACTGATTTTAAATATTATAAAAATGTTACTAAGCTGACAACTGAGATTGGTTTTGCTTGGGGAGATGATCGTAAAAAAACTAATAAAACGCCATATATTCGGGTGAGGCGTTTGCCAGCAGGGAAGTTTCATCGTTATGCTAACTGGCATTTTAAGGATTATTTTACACATTTTGATGTAACGCTAAAAGAGTTGATTTTTGGGAATATTTGCGGATTTTTTGGGTTTTTGGCGGGAATTGTGACAAGCTTTTGTAGGATGGTAGTGAAGAAAAATCGTCCTAATGCGATTTTCCTAAAAGGCGGCTATGTGTGCCTGCCGATTGGGCTAATGGCGAGGTTATTTAAGATACCTTATGTGATTCATGAGTCTGATGTGGTGGCTGGTCTCGCAAATCGGTTGCTGATGAAGGGGGCAAGAAAAGTGGCGTTTGGGATGCCGCTAACTGACGAAATGAAAGAGAAACATCCAAATTATGTATGGACTGGGATTCCGGTAGGGCCGGAGTTTAAAGCGGTAAGCCAAGTTAAACAATTATCGCTTAAAAAGGCTTTCTCTTTTAACGAAGAGAAGCCACTGGTGGTGATTACTGGTGGTTCGCAGGGGTCAGAGAACCTAAATGAAGCAACTAGAGCGATTTTGCCGGAGCTTTTAAAATTTGCATCGGTAGGTTTAGTTGCGGGACGCAAGCATTATGAAGATATGATTGATTTAAAAAAATACGAAAACTGGGACAAGGCGAGTCTAGAATCTAATTTTAGGATGTGGGAATTTAATACCACGATGAATGAGCTGATGGGGGCGGCAGATGTAGTGGTATCGCGAGCTGGTGCGACTACGATTGCGGAACTAGCGGCTTTAAAAAAGGCGGTAATTTTAGTGCCATTTGCGCGCCTACCGGGCGCACACCAGCAGAAGAACGCCGAGAGGCTAAAAGAATCTGATGCGGCGCTTGTAGTTGATGATATGGAGATGGTAGAAAATCCTACAGTTTTGCTAGAAGAAATCCGGCATTTAGTTAAATCACCAAGACTGAGAGCAGATATGGCTGACCGTTTGTGTGAAGAGGCTAGGGCAGATGCGGCTAAGCGTCTGGCTAATATAATTTTGGAAGAAGCTATAAATGGATGAAAAAGCTTCGCCAAAATTAGTTAATCGGCGTGAGCATCGCAAGTCGTCTTTTAAAATGGGACGGACGATTGGCGAGAAAAGGGAAAAGTTAGAAACTGCAAACGAGCGGGCGGCAGCGCGCAAGAAAGACAAGAAGAAAAAGGCGGTTCGGATTCTTTTGACTGTGGTGGGATTTTTGATTTTGATTGGGCTTCTCATAGTGTTGGCGGTGGCGCTAATTGGTGAGAGTAAGCCTTCTGATGAGGGTGGTGAAGAACAGAATGTGACGGTGATTTATGAGCCAAGTATTGAAGTAATTGACGAGGATAATCCTTCCGGACAAATAACGAGTAGGATGAGCTCGTACATTGGACAGGCGGAGGAGGATTTTAAGGATTTGGGTTATAAGCCAGCAAAGGCAGTGATACCGTCTGGTGCGGTGCGAGAGGTGGATTTTTATCTAGAAGAACGGCCTGGGTTTATTAAGATGATAATTGACCGTGGTAGCGCAGTGTCGGTAGAAGATGCAGATAGGATGATACGTTATCTGGAGAGTATAGGGGTAGGGCAGTATGAATATATAGATGTAAGAATAGAGGGGAAGGCCTACTGGAAATAGGGGTGTAACAGGGGTAAAAATGGTGCTTCTCTTCTATAGTTCGGTTTTTGTTCGGTAAAAAATGAGTTGTTTTTTGCGAATGGGGAAGGAAAATATGGAAAATAACAGGGGAAATAGGTAAAAAGGGAAATAAAATGGGGAAATGTCAAATGTGGAAAACTTTGGACAAAAATCTAAAAATTGGGGCTTGGCTTAAGGGGTGGAGGCTAATTACAGGTGGTTTAAGTGAAGTCTAAAACTATCTTTTTCGAACACGCTGGGACGCGTCCCAAGGGGCGTTCAAGGGCGCTCGTCCCAGCTTACGGTCCTCAAAAAATAGTTTTAGACTTCACGGGATTGCCGGATCCGTACTCGCCCTGTGAAAATATTATTTTATTAGGTCCGTTCAAAGCGAAATAAATTAGTATTTAGAAACATAAAAACACACATGCAATTTGCATTTTTAGGTGCAATTCCCGCCCGGCTGGGAATATTGCCCCATATTAGACGATTAAGTTACCGTCTAATAAGCATAAGCTTAATGTCTTGAAATCTATATTGTGCGACATTATAACTATGTTTGGAGAATGATTTAGGTTTCGGCAGCTGGTTTTTAAATCCGCTAGATCTTCCCACTTTTTATTTTATTTTTTTATTTAATTCTCTACCAGTTTTATAATTCTAATGTTTGATGGCCAAAAATCCATCTACTGAATTATCGGTTTCTGCATAGTGGTCGGATCTTTTAACTGGGGTGGATAAGGGGACGGATTCGTGTGTTGGCTTGATTTTTACAGGGGTTTTCTCCTGGTATTCTACCTCTGGCTTAACAGAGGGAACTACAGGGGTAGCTTTGCCCTTCTTTTTAGAACCTCGGTTTCCCTTTTTAGAGGATTTTTTGAATTCAACTTTCCCTGTTTGCTCGGCGGCAAGTCTAGCTAGATCCTTTAATCCGAGTCTTTCTTTACCTTCGGCTTGGTTGGGGCTGAGGTTTTGTTGGCGAATTTCGGCCTGCGGTGAAGAATATTTTAAGTTCGGTTTTTGTTCGGTCTTTGCAGGATTAATCACCAGTTTAGGTTCTTGGCGGCCGGAATTAGCTAATTCCCTCTTATACTTCTCTGATTGTTCGATAGTTTCGCGTATTTCGTTTTCAACTTCTAGACGAGGGCGAGCAAAATACTCGCGAGAATGGGCAACGATAGCGTCAAAGTTGTCTTTAGGGGTTTCAGGAATTGACAGAGTAGTAGCAGAGAAAGCTGGTACTTTCTCGCCGTTAATAATCATAGAGATGACAAAGTGGCGATTATTGAGCTGGATGATGTCAGATTCATCAAAGGTGGGCTCAAATTGCTTGATAAGCATCGGGGCGTCTTCTGGGGATACACGGAAGGAGATAGTAGTACCAACGTTGCCAAAGACGGCATCACGGACGTTGTCAGTCATTTGGGCCACATATTGGTTAGCTACAGTCAAATTAAGGCCATATTTGCGGGCTTCTGAGAGGATAACCGCAAATGAGTCTGTAGCAAAGTTTTGGAACTCATCTACATAAAGATAGAATGGGCGACGATCTTTAACGTCCGGGATATCAGAACGACTCATGGCGGCAAGCTGAACTTTGGTAACTATAAATGCACCTAGAATCGCAGCGTTGTCTTCGCCGATGAGGCCTTTAGACAAGTTAACTACTAAGATTTTACCTTCGTCCATGATTTTACGAATATCAAAGGAAGATTTGGCTTGTCCGATAATATTGCGGATAATTGGGTTAGCGGTAAAAGCGCCGACTTTATTTAAGACTGGAGCGATTGATTCATTAACTTGTTTTTCGTTCCATTGGCCGAATTCGTGTTTCCAGAATTGTAATACGGTAACGTCTTTGCAATAGTCTAGGGTTTCTTTACGGAAATCTTTATCCGTGAGTAATCTAGAAATATCAAGTAGGGTAGTTTCTGGGCGGTCTAGGAGGGCTAAGAGAGTATAACGGAGGATATGTTCAAGACGAGGACCCCAAGAGTCGCCAAACATACGTTTTAGCACGCCGATAACTTCAGAACAGACGTTGGGTTTCTTAGCTGGGTCGGAGACTTCCAGTGGGTTAAATGCTACAGGGAAGGCAGTATCGGCAGGATTGAAATAAACTACATCATTAATCCTAGATTCAGGGATGAATTTAAGGTTATTAATCGCAAAGTCACCGTGGGGATCAATTATACAATAACCTTGGTCATAGAAAATATCAGAGAGAGCTAGAAGTTCAAGCATACCGCTTTTCCCTGCCCCTGTTTGACCGATGATATAAACATGGCGTGAGCGATCGCGGCGAAGAAGCCCGAATTGTTCTTTAATTCCCCGGAAATTAGTGAGACCAAAGGCGGAGACGTTTTTATCTTCCTCTGTTTTACCGGTGAGAATTGGAAGTTTAGCAGGTGGTTCAGCAGTTTTAGAGGTAGCCCAGACGATGTTTGGGGTTTCTACAGAGGTATGAGGTAAATGATAAACTGAGGCTAATTCGGCAATATTAAGAATAAAACCGCGATTAGAAAATTGGCGCATTTTGTAGGCATCTAAATCTGCAGGGTTAAAACTGGCACCGATTTGTTTAAAACCATTTAAATTAGTGGAATTATATTGCTTGAACGTACCAACTAAGGCTTGCATGTTGAGGCGAGCGTCAGTTTGGTTTTGGCCAAGATAGGCGAGTCTGATTTTGACTTCGTAACCAAGTTTGGTGGCTTTTTCTTCGGCTTTAGCAATCTGAGTTTTGGCGCGTTCAGAGAGTTCAACTTTTTCATCTGAATTAGTGCCGCCGGCAGGTGGTCTAAAGAGGGCGCCAAAGGCCTCCACTATCCAGGTCCAATCTATGCCAGTACCGGCGAGAATTGGTTTTTTACCAGATTTAACACGTTGAATCCATTTATCAGTGGTGCTTTTGTGCCAATCGTCGGCGATTGGGCGGGCTAGAATCTGAATCCAGAGTTCTTCGGTGTGGTCAGTGCTGAGTTTTGCAAGCGTACCAGTAATGCCGGCTAGAGGATCTACTTCGAAGTTATCGAAGGTTTTAATTGGCAGAGCTTCGTTTTCGATCAATCCTAATTCTGAAGAGTAGGCTACAGGGTAATTAGCGCGATTATCTACATAATCTTCGTTCATTTTGTAAATCTGGACGGTAGGATATTGAGAATATATTTGTCCCTCAACAAAACTTTGTAAAATTTTAGGAGTCCAGACATAAAAGCGGATTTGGCCGGCGGTAGAAACAATTTCAAAGGATAAATGCTCTTGTACACCTCCAGAGTTTTTGAGTTCTTTTTTATCACGTAAAATGCCGTGGAGCGAAGCGAATAATTGTTCAGCAGCTAGCTCTTTTTTGTCGTTTTCGCGTGGAATTTCTAGCATCAAAAGTACGGAATCAACGTTTAAAACTTTGAGTTTGTTGAGTTTTTTGTAATTCCTGTAGGTTAAAAAAGCTAGGATTGCCACAATCGGAATCCAAACTATCGGCATTAAAATAAAATGTATGACATTTTCCATAAGTATATTATATCATATTTAAGCTAGTGTATAGGAGTTTTTGTCGATTTTCTTAAACAGTTTCTTATTCTGAAGGTTTAAGAGAATAGTAGTTTCCTTAACCTTACGGACCTTTAGGACTTGTTTGACAATTTCTTCGCGGGAAAGAGGTTCGGTGGATTTTTCAAGGATGGACTTAATGATGTCAGAGATAGTTCCCTTTTTATAGCCCCAAGAGGAGAGCGCGTAAATACCGCGGCCGATTAGAATAAAGCGTTCGTCTTTAATTAATTCGTTGTGGATAGCCTGAATAGTGACGTTTTTGCGTTTAAAGTTAGAATCTTTAATTTCTTTAGCAATTTCGGAGAAATGCATCGGTTCTTTTTTGGACTCTAAAATAACATAAATTTTGTCGCGAATATTTTTAGGATTAACAGAAGGCCATTTAGCAAGTCCCCAGACGCCGTTAAGAGTAGCTAGGAGTTTAGAAACTGATGTAGTAGCTTTAATGTGATCAGGGTGTTCGTAGTTAAGTTTTTCGTCCAATTCGTCTATAGTCATTGGTTTTTTGTTTGCCTTAATGACTTGGACAATTTCGTCGACACGGTCGCGGATTTCACGGCTAGTGCCGTAATCAGCGATGCCTATAGCGGCATAATATCTGTCGTTTTCTTCAACAATAGCAAGGCTTTTGGAGAAAGTAGCAATAAAATAGAGACCGGCTTTTTCGGTAGCAGTAGTTTTATGTTCATAAATTTTATCAGCAAGATTGTCAAGTCTAGCTACGCGGCCCATTTCGGTAAGGTTGCGGACGAGAAGTTTTTCGGCGGCAGCGAGTTCGGGAATTTGGCCGTCTTCAGCGGCGATTTGGAGATGGATTAAGATAGCTTTTTCTAGTTGACGGACTCTTTCTCTGGTGATTGAAAGCAACTCGCCGATCTGTTCGAGAGTTTCTTTTGGGCCGTCGAGCCCAAAACGACGGGAAATGATTTCTTTTTCACGGTCTTGCTCGATGATTTTGAGACTGCCGGAGATTGCTTTTTTCAGAATTTCCGCATTTTTATCCATCAAATTCTTTCCTTATTCCACCCCTGTTATTGTTATTAATTTATACTATAATATCATAATTCTGTGTTAGTGTCAACTATGAAATTATCGGTTTCTTATTATATTGTAGCACAATTTTTACATTTTTGGAAAAAAAGTATAAAAAAGTTTTAAATATAAGCAATATATAGTTTAATTTAAGATTTTTTGGTGCGTTTTTTGCGAGGAGTCTTCTTGGTGGTTTTAGGCTTATTTTCTAGCATTTCTTTAGCTTGTTCTAGAGTTATTTTTTTCGGATCCTGATCTTTAGGGATTTTGACGTTATTACGGCGGCCGGGACCTTTAATATAGGGGCCGTAAGCGCCGTTAATAATCATAATTTCGTCCCAGTCGGCGATGATGGAATCAACTTTGGTTTGATAGAGCGGTAGGGCCTCTTCCAATGAAATAGTGTATGGGTCTTTATCCTTTATTGGAATGTTGTATTTGCCAGCTTTTAGATACGGGCTAAAGGGACCGTTAGCAGCGATTATTTCGGTACCATCTTTAGCTTTACCTAAGACGCGTGGGAGTGCTGGGAGTTCTAGTTGTTTTAAGGCTTGCTCTAAAGTAACGGTTTTAGCGGATTTTCGTTTAGGCAAAGGCGCAAAGACAGGTTTTTTGCCGGATTCTTTTTCGTTATCGCCGAGCTGGATAAAGCCACCATTTTTGCCCACTTTGGCATAAATTGGTTTGCCATTTTCTGGATGGTGTCCGAGCAGGCGGGCGTTGTTGTATCTTTCTACGCCATTTGCAGTAAGGACAGTGTCGCGGAAGGGCTTATAGAAGTCTTTCAGCATCTTAACGCGCTCTAGTTTGGCTTCGGCAATTAGGTCCAAATCCTTTTCTATATGAGCAGTGAATTTATAATCTACGATGTTCTTGAAGTTGTCAGTCAAAAAGTCTGCGACGAGTTCGCCGATAGGTGTTGGAATAAGTTTATCTTTGTTGGCGCCGAAGGACTCTTTGATTATAGCTCTCTCAATAGGAATCTCAACGGGTCCTGCCGGCTCTTTTCCCTCCCCAAAATCTTTGCTTCGCAAAGCATTTTGAGGTCCCCTTCCAGAGCCGTCACCCGTTGGTGTTACCTTTAGTTCAATAATTTCACGTTCTTCGCCACTGGATTCGCCTTTTTCTACATAACCGCGGGATTGGATGGCGGTCATGATGGTGGCATAGGTAGATGGGCGGCCAATACCAAGCTCTTCAAGTTTCTTAACTAGTGAACCTTCAGTGTAACGAGCCGGTGGTTTGGCAAAAGTTTGTTTGGCGACTAATTCTTGGTAGTTTAGTTGGTCGCCTTTTTTAACTTCAGGTAGTTCGGTGTCTTTTGATTTGCCATAGACCTTTAAGAAGCCGTCAAAAGTAACAATTTCGCCTTTAGCGATAAACGTGCCCGACTGGCTTGCCTTGATTTTAATCGTGGTTTTAGCGACTTTAGCATTGGCCATCTGGGTAGCTACGGTGCGAGCCCAGATAAGCTGGTAAAGGCGTTGCTCGTAGCTGTTTTTGCCGGCTTTGGGGTTATTAATATCGGTAGGGCGAATGGCTTCGTGAGCTTCTTGAGCAGAGGCGTCTTTGGTTTTAAAATGACGAGTTTTAAGATAATTGGCGCCGTATTTGGTTTTTACGTAGTTAGAAATTGCACTAGTGGCCTGCGAAGAAAGATTGAGAGAGTCAGTGCGGTGATAAGTGATTAGACCAGCCTGGTACAGACCTTGAGCGGCGCTCATAGTAGTACGTGCGGCAAAACCTAGTTTAGAGTTAGCTTCAATTTGCAAAGAGGCTGTAGTGAATGGAGTGGGAGCGGATTTATCGCTCTCGGTTTTTTCTAGATCGGAGACAGTAAAATCTGATTTAGATAAGTTTTCAAGTAAAGTTTTGGCACTATCTTCATCTTTAGGGGAGTCGCCGTCGTAAGAAGCTGTGAAGGTTTGGTTTGCAGTATCTTTTGGAGTGAATTTACCAGTAATTTTAAAATCGTATTTAGAATTAAATTTTTCAATTTCCTTTTCGCGCTCTACGATAAGACGGAGAGCTGGCGATTGGACGCGACCGGCAGAGACGGCGCCGGGGACTTTTTTGCGGACAATATCAGATAGGTCATAGCCCACTAACATATCTAGTGTCTGGCGGGCCTGCTGGCTTGATACCATGTCCATATCTACGGTGCGAGGATTTTTGATGGCATTCTCTATAGCTGGTTTAGTAATTTCATGAAAAGTGATTCTGGCGGTATTTTTAGGTAGATCTAATACCTCTAAGAGATGCCAAGAAATTGATTCTCCTTCGCGGTCTTCATCGGTTGCGAGCCAGATTTTGTCGGCGTTTTTGGCTTCTTTTTTGAGTTCTTTAATGATGTTTTGGTGTTCTGGCTCAATTTCGTAAGTCACGTCAAAAGTTTCTTTGTTTACTTTGGTGTCTTTTCTAATATGACCAACTGAGGCCAGGACTTTAAAGTCACTACCTAGGTATTTTTCTATCGTGTGAGCCTTTGCGGGGCTTTCTACTATTACCAAATTTTTCGCCATATAATCTATAATAACACACCATTGCAAGCATAAGCTTTAACTTTTTTGTGCTATTATAATGGTATGGCTAGAAAAGGACTCTATAAAAAAAATAATAAAGAATTGAAACTATGTATTGGTTTGATGCGAGCTTTTCGGGTAATAATGTACATTAATATTGGTATAATTGTCCTTTTGTTTTTGTTTCTTGGTTTAAGTTGGCTAAGAAATGCCAAACAATACAATAGTAGTGGCGCTGGGATGGTGATGGTATTTTTTTATATTGGGCCGATTATTGCATTAGGTGTTATTTCGTTACTATTGTTTTTAGTGCCTTTTATTATACGATTGAAAAAACGCGATTACGCCACTATTGAACTAGAATTTGAGAAATGTAAAAAGGCAATTGGGGTTGAGGTTTTAGTTTCGGTTGCGGCTATTATTATCGTTCTAATGCCATCTTGATTTTAAGTATCAAAAAAGCCTCAGGTAAGGGTGGGCATCACCTGAGGCTATTTTGGCCCTCTAACGCTTCTCTATATTATACCGGGGAGACCCCGGAGCGTAACCCACCTCACACAAATTGGGGCCCGCCGGTTAGAGGGATTGCTAAGCCTTCGAAAGTGACCTTTCAAAGTGGAGGTAATACTTATAAACTTTAAACCATGAAGAAATTTAAAGCCCGAAAGGGTTTCAAAAGCTCGCAATTTCTGCTACACTAGGAGTAGTATAGCTGAAATTATAACTTATTTAGGTGCGGTGTGGCACGTTTTTTCGTGCCAACTGCTTTAATTATATCACAGGAGTAAAAATATGTCAACACTTTTTTCACACTTTTCTAAAAAAATCAACCATATTTCACCCCTAGAGCATAATTTTACAGAGGCGTTGGATACTATTGCGCTTAAGCCTAAAATATTGTATTTTTATGGTAAATTGCCAGAAAATGTGGCAAAAACTGTGGCCGTTGTGGGATCTAGACATAATACTAGATATGGAGAGGAAGTAGCTTACAGGATAGGTTATGAATTGGCTCGGCATGGAGTAGTGGTGATTTCTGGGCTTGCTTATGGGATAGACTCCATTGCGCATCGTGGGTGTCTAGATGCGGGTGGGTGTACGGTGGCAGTGCTAGGTACACCGATAGATAAGATTTACCCGCGTAGTCATATTGGGCTTGCCAATGAGATTATTGAAAAAGGTGGTGCAATTATTAGCGAGTATGCTCCGCGCAGCTTTGATTACAGAGATGCACCTCTGGCGCCGGGTGAGTATTTAAGCGAGTCTGGAAAGCGTTTGCAGGACGCAAAAAGCTCATTTTTACATCGTAATCGTTTGATTTCTGGGCTTTCTGATGCGGTAGTGGTGGTAGAAGCGGCTGAGCGATCTGGTTCCCTAAATACTGCCACGCATGCTTTAAATCAGGGTAAAGACGTGTTTTCTGTGCCTGGAAACATTAATAACCCATATTCACAGGGGTGCAATAAGCTAATTAGACAGGGGGCAATTCCCTTTACGGAAGTGGACGATATTTTACAGGTGTTGTTCCCTGATGAATATCTTAAAAAACAGCGTAAAAAGCGACGAAAACAATTAATTGGTGATACGGATGTAGAAACCCTGATTTTGCAGGCGCTAGATGTGGGCATGCGTTCTGGTGAAGAGATAATGAAAAATGCGTGTTTGCCGCCAGAAGTATTTAATGAGGCAATAACGATGCTAGAGATAAAAGGACGCGTGCGTTCTCTTGGAGCAAATAATTGGAGTTTAAATTAAAAAAGCTTGCTAAAAACAAAAAACTTATGTATAATAGATTTTATGAAACTAGGTCATGCACGAAGCGGCAGTAAGCTTATGAGGTTATGGTTGGCGCTAGGTTTTATCGGCGTGGCTGGTTTTGGTTTTTCGGCTGCTAAAACTTTCGCTCTTACTTATCAGTCGCCGGTTAATGTGCAATTTACTTGGGGATCTACGCTCAATCTTTCTCTGTCTTCTGCCGATATAACAATAGCAAATCTTGCTCCTGGTACTTATCAAGATTCTAATATTATTACGGTGAGCGTAAACACTAATGCCACTTTTGGTTATACTCTGTCTGCGGCGACTGGTAATGGCACGACGTATACGAATACTAACCTTGTTAATGGTAGTAATACTTTTACTAGTCTAGCTACTACTGATAGTTATAGTTCTATGAGTTCAGCTGGTAACAATAAATGGGGCTATTCTTATTCTACTAATTCTGGTAGTACTTGGTCTAATTATTCTGGTTTGCCATACTGCACTCCTTCTGGCGGTGAATGTACTCAGGGTACAGCTTTAATTACTACTTCTAATGCAGCAGATAGTAAATCCATTAAATTTAAGATTGGCGCAAAGGCTTCGGCGGCCCAGCCGGCAGGTACTTATAGAAATGTGGTTAATTTCTTCGTTACAGTCGCCCCAGATCCTAATGCATAGTTGTTGTAATTTTGTCGCAGACTTCTCTTAATATTTCGGGGAGTTTATTTTTTTCTTCGGTAGTGAAGTGGGAGAGTACAAATTCGGTGTCGCCCATTTTAGAGTGGAGCTCATCGTTCCCTGTGCCAACCCTGATGCGAGGGTAATCTGAAGTGCCAAGTGCGGTATCAATAGATTTTAGTCCGTTGTTGCCACCGGCGCTACCAGAGGCACGGTAGCGGATAAGGCCAAAATTTAAATCAAAATTGTCACAAATCACCAAAATATCAGAGGCGGGTATCTTATAAAAATGCATGTATTTTTGTACTACGGAGCCGGTTTCGTTATAGAACTCTTGGGGTTTAATAAACAAAATACCATCTTTGCGGCCATATATAGCACCCAGGTGAGGTTTTGGGGCCCAACTAAGGTTATTTAGCTTAAAATAAAAGTCTAGTGCTAAAAAGCCAATATTATGCCTTGTAAAATTATATCGGTCACCTGGATTTCCCAGTCCTACTATCAGTTTCATGGCTTAATTATATCATAGAAAAGGCCCCCGCTGCTTTAGCGGGGGCGAATGGAGGTATACGCCGTTAGTGGGTGATAGCTTTGCTGTCTTTTTGACGCTTGGCAATCATCCGAACCAACGGATGGCGAATCACTTCTGCTTCGGTGAAGTTGACTTGAGCCACCATGGGACTATCTTTGAGCTGCTTTGAGGCATAAACCAAACCACTGCTAGACGAGTCAATGTAGGGAGCATGAATTTGTTCTATGTCACCAGTGATAATGATTTTGCCCTCGGTGCCAAGCCGTTTAATCAGGGTATCCGCCTGGCTGACGCTCTGATCCTGAAACTCGTCATAAATGGCAAGCTCGTAGGAAAAGTCGCGGCCACGCGCGTTTTCAATGGGGATGTTGGAAAACCAATTATCCCAGATCATATCAACACGGTCTTTAAGACGGGCTTTAATGGATCTCTTTTCTGCCGAATCTTCTTTAGCACATTTGGGCTTATCGTTAGGCCCAAACTTTTTAAGGCATTCCATCTCTTTATGGAATTTAGCTTCTTCGTTGATGAGATAATTCCTAAGAGAATTTTTGATTGGCTGTACTTCGGGGTCCATCTTTTCATCCAAGTCGCCCGGCAAGGCGCCAAGTTTGCTTTTGGAATCACACGGTACGACTGTAACTCCAATGAAATCGCCATTTTTGCAGGCATGATAACCATAGACCGTAGCCATGTAAGTTTTACCCGAACCGGCGGGGCCGGTACAGATAACGGCGGCGATGTCTGGGTTCATCAATGCTTCGGCGTAAATGGCCTGACCATCATTCTTGAGACGAATTGGAAACTCCTTAACGTGTTGCAATTTTACAATCGTTCTTTCATGAGCGTCAAAACGCCCAATGTGACTAAAGAACGAATTGTACTTAAAGTCAAAATCACTTGGATAATCTAATTCGTCAGCCAGTTTCATTACAATGAATTCGTTGGCCACCAGTGGCGGCTGTTTAGGCATTGCGATTTCCCAATCTACAACAGAGATTTCGCCATAGTCATAGAAATCCCAGAAAAGGTCTCTAGGCACAATGACTTCACGCCGACCAGTGTAGGGCTCTGGATACTTGTAGCCATAACGCTGGGTCTTAATTCCTCGTTCTCTGGCACGAATAGCCAACCCATTGTCATTAGTCAGCAAGGTGATGTCCTGGCAGACATAATCCGCTACCATGGTGGGTTTTGCTGTACCGTCTATGGGGATATCATTTATGATAAAGCCCACAACTAGGGTAGCCAAAATGATTTGGCCATCCATGTCGGTATCTGACGGACGGAAAGGCAGACTTTTGCTAAAATCTTGATGCACCGGTAAAACCGAGATTAACTGATCGCCATTCAAGGTATGAATAGGAGCTTTCAGATTATAAACCTCGCCGATACTTTTGATGTCTTTTTCCACCAAGTGACGAATGCGCCGCAGAGCTTCTCGGGCCGCTTTGCCGCGGTCTGACTTCTCACCTTTAAAATGCGATAATTCCCGGATTACTGCCGTGGGAATCACAATGTGGGCGTGACTTAAATCAACTGTCGGATTTTCAGGCTGGTAGCCATTGCCGTTAGGCACAATCTCGACATAATCCACTAAAATATTTGTGTCCACTACGTAAATTGGTCGCTGCAATAGAATCCCTCCTCCTTTTTAAAGTACAATTTTGCTCCCACGTGTTTTTATTGTAGCACGGTTTTTTGTAAATTATTGTGAATTTTTGTCACTTATAAATGAAAACTTAATGGGTGTACCAACGAAGGGATATTTCTCGCGAATTTTGCGTTCTAAAAAGCGTTTATAAGACCAATGAAGTAGACCAAGATCATGGCCATGAACCACAAACCAAGGCGGGCAAGTGTCGGTTTGGACGATATATTTAGGTTTAGGACGAGTATTTTTAAGACCGGCAGGTGGGTGGCTGATTAGAGCCTCATTTAAGATTTTGTTGAGTTCAGAAGTCTTAATTTCTTGGTGTCTAGTTTGATTGATTTCTAGGGTTAGTTCAAAAAGCTTTGTGACGTTTTTGCCGGTTTCGGAGCTAGTAAGAAGCGCTGGAGCGTAAGGAATAAAATTAAAATCGTTTTCTAAATTGTCTAGAATTTGGTCAGTATCGCTTACGAGGTCAGTTTTAGTAATTACTACGATAATTCCCTTGCCTGCCTCGGTAATTTGGCCGGCGAGAGATTGGTCTAGTTTAGAATGAGGTTCGGTAGCATCTATTAAGAGTGCGCAAATATCAGCTTCTTCTATGGCGGCTAAGCTTCTGATGGCACTGAATTTTTCGATACCAACTTCGCGTTTGCCGGGTTTTCTAAGACCAGCGGTGTCTAAGATTTCGATTTCTTGGCCTTTGTATTTAATATTAACTCGGTTTACGTCTCTTGTGGTTCCCTGTTTTGAGCTCACTAAAGCTTGCTGTTTTTTGCCCAGGGCGTTAAATAAGCTGGATTTACCGACGTTGGGGCGACCAATTAAGGCAAGTTTAAGGGAGAGCTTATTAGCTCTTTTTGGGTCGCGTCCGTCCGGCCCGTCGCCACGGGCGGACGGCGCTAACTCTCGCGCTGCCGCGCTCCGAAATCCCCTCAAAGAGCCAATTAAGCTCTCCTTTAATTTGCTAATTCCCAGTCCGGTGGTGGCGGAAATCTGGAAAGTTTCGCTAGGTTTGATTCCTAGTGATAAGAATTCATTTGTATCAAGCGCTTCTTTCAAATCAGTTTTATTAAGCGCCAAAAACACCGGTTTTTTAGATTTGAGGGCTTTTTTGGCGATTTCTTTGTCGCGATGATCTGGATATTTGGTAGAATCTAGAGTAACTATAATGAGATCTGCCGATTCAATGGCGTCTTCAATTTGTTCTTGAATAGAAGCTTCAAAGTCGTCAGAAGGATCTTTAAGGCCGGCGGTGTCAATTAAGATAAAACTATCATCAATCGTAGCAATTACATTGTCGCGCGTAGTGCCCTCTTCGCGAGCGACGATGGCGATATTTTTATGAGCCATGCGATTTAAGAGGCTAGATTTGCCCGCATTAGTTTGTCCGATTAGTGCTACGATTGGTAATTTACTCATAACCACATTGTAACAGATTTGACTTTTTTAGTCAAGTGTGATATAATATAAAGATAGCACTTTAAAATTTCCATAGAAGGAGGGGTAATGTGGATAGAAAAAAAATTGAATACGAAAAGGCGAAGTTAAATTATGACGACCGGAAATATGCTTTTAATATGATCGTTGAGTTTAATAAACTTGACAATGATTATATGGAGTATATTGAAGGCGTGTCTATTATAATTGATCACATCGATGACGTGATTGATTGCGTTTATGAGGCTGAGAGACAGAGGAAAACTAGCGATGAGTTGTATAATCTCGCAATATCCACTGTTAGATGTGCTTCTTCGCAGGTAGAAGAAGCAATCGGAAACATCTTTGACTTCCTTTCCGGCAAGTCTGAAACTAAAGTTGAGTATTTGTGTTCAGAAATTGCAATTGTCTTGGTTGCTGTAGTGTGCACAAATATATCGTTGAGATCGTTCCTTAGCAAATAAAGAATCCGAGCCTTATAAGGCTCGGTTTTTATATGGTGACTCCGGCGGGAGTAACTTCGTTTCTCCCTTCTCGTCACCAATAAAAATAAGACGCAAGCGTCTTCTTTTCATTGGTGACTCCGGCGGGAGTCGAACCCGCGATTTTCTGGATGAGAACCAGACGTCCTAGACCACTAGACGACGGAGCCAAATTGTCTATATACTAAGTGCGGACCCAAGGGGGGTTAGGTCCGCAAACATATTTTAACACAACAACGATTAATATTCAACACTACCGTAGGTTGGGACAGCGGTGACAAAGGTTTGGCCAGGGGCGAGGGAGATTTCTTGTCCGTTGGCATCTAGGAACTTAATTTGATCTTCGCGAGTGGCTTTTTGCCAAGTGCCGCGAATTGCGGTGCCATTTTGGAAAATATAGGCATCACCAGAACCGATAGTGGTAATATCTTCGTGATAATTATCGGAAGCGCGTCTTTCTTGGACGATCATGGCAATTACTACAGACGGATTAACGGCGGTTAAAGAGCAATTGTCTTCGGGGTTCTTTTCGCCCAAATCACCGTCCGGGCATTCGTAGACATCATGGCTCATGGCGCTGGCGTAGCTACGAGCGTAGGTGTTGGTATCGGTGTTATAAATGTAAATTGGATTAAAATTAGCACTGCTTCCGAGACTGATTCTAATATTTGAAACTTCGGCGGTGAGTTCAGATGTGTTGCCGGTAGCGGGCGAAGTGATGTTTAATTTATGAGTTGCTTGTTTGTCAACGCGGGATTTGGTAGATTCTTCTGGAGTGAGACGAGTAAAGCCTTTGACGTCTGAAGTATTGTAGCCACGGTCGCTATTGTATTGTTTTAAGTAACTGGAAGTGGTAAATAGATTGTTCCAAAGGCGATTTTTATAGGTACCGCGGTACATATAGGTGTAGTTTTCGGTTAAGTCGCGGTAACGACCACTGCCAACAGCAGCCAAGGCGTCACCGGAGCCGCCAGCATGAACGATAGTACAATCAAATGGGGTGTCCCATTCTAGATAATAAATGCGGAGCGAACGAATTGGACCGATAATAGCAGAAGTTGGATTTTGATAGATCGCAGCAAAGCGTGTAATGCCGGCTTCGGCGATGGCTTCAAAAACGACTCCAGCCTGGGTTAAACCAGCTTGGGGGCGGGCGCCGTCGGTGCCATTGGGGGTTTGAATGCAAAAGGTTGGAGCGGTTTTGAGTGAGGCGTCAGCAAGTTCTTCGCCAGTGAGGGAGCTATAGACGATTTCCTTATCAGAATCCTTTGATGGGATTTTTGGGAATGTTAGACTATTTATCTCGTCTGCCGGTCTTAAAGCACTGATAAGAATAAGAGCAATTCCGATTGCAAAACAGATAATACCAGGAATTAAAAAAGTTAGCCATTTTTTTGATTCTTTGAGTTTTGGCTGCTCATTTGTTATACTTTCTTCCATTTTTAGCTCCACTCTTTAAAAAACATAACTATTTTTTATAATTTTAGCACAAAAATTATAAATATGTGTTACAATAAAGTTATGTTTAAAATCAAAACGAAGGTCATAGCGTGCATTGTTCTTGTGTTTGCGATGTTACTAGTAGATTTTAGGCAGGTTTTTGCTGCTAGTACAAATGTTAATTTTGAAGTAAATGTAGTAGATAATCTTTCCGTCACGATTACAACTCCAGATTCTTGGGCGAGTACTGATACTGTGACGAGCGATGGTGTCTTTTTGCGTAATGAGGTTGGACTTTCGGTGACTACAAATGTACCAACTGGTTTTACTGCTTCAATGTATTCACGGGATAATACTAGATTAGTAAATACAGCTAAAAATACTCTTTACATACCAACTTTGAGTAGTAGCTCAACTAGAGGTAGTTTTCCGAGTAATTATTGGGGCTATTCGCTCGGTTCAGTACCTAGTGGTGTGACTGGTATTACTTATGGTGAAACTATGGCTGGGAATAACTCAAGTTATTATCATCCGATGGTGGCAACAAGTAATGCCCCGATCACTTTGATTTATAAAAATACAAGTGGCACCGGTACCCAGGATATTTATTTTGGCGCAAAGGCTAATCTAAATCAGGGTGCTGGTACTTATGCTAATGTAGTGATTATTAGCGTGGTAACTGGTGCGATTAATAATAATACCAATCCGATTACGCCCACTAATCCGGCTGTTGATGAGCTAGCTAATAATACACCAGCCTATAATGAAACTAATTATTATGGCGTAGGTAATAGTAACGCTTCTGGAACAACAGTAACTACAAACAGGAGTGGTACAACTACTACTACGGATGTGGTTGCTGGTGATATTTACGGATTGAACCAGGCCGCGCAAGGTGTCACTAATATAGCTACTGGTTCGATGCTTGCTATGGGGCTTGGTACGGCAGCGTCGGTGGCGGCAGCTTCGGGTATGTTCTTCTTTATCGTAGCTGGTCGTGATGAAGGTGACGATGATGACGAAGAAGATGTGATATAATAACGGTATGGAAATAGTTACAAGGTTTGCGCCCAGTCCAACTGGTTATATTCATATTGGTAATGTGCGCTCAGCAATTTATCCTTATCTTTTAGCAAGACAAAATAATGGCAAAATGATTTTAAGGATTGAGGATACTGATAGAGCTCGTTATGTGGAAGGCGCGACTGAACTGATTGAAGATACTTTAGAGTGGTTAGGGCTAAATTGGGATGAAGGTCCGATTGTTGGAGGCCCGAATGGCCCATATTTTCAGAGTGAAAGAAAAGAAATATATATTAAATGGGCGAAAAAATTAATTGAAAGTGGTCGAGCCTATGCTGATCCTACACCCCCTGAGAAAATAGAGGAATATCGCAAAGAATGTAATGAGAAAAAAATTCCGTTTTTGTACCGTAATTATCGCCCAGAAAACCCGCCTGAATGGGAGGAGGGCATGCCGTTAAGGTTTAAAGCTGAGCCAAAGTCTTATACTTGGACCGATGAGGTGATGGGTGAAATGAGTACGGGGCCAGAAATGCTGGATGATATTATTTTGATAAAGAAAGATGGTTTTCCGACTTACAACTTTGCACATATTGTAGACGATGCCGAGATGGGCGTAACACACGTAATGCGGGGCGTAGAGTATCTTTCTAGTACACCAAATTATTTGGCGCTTTATGAAGCGTTAGGGTTAGAGCGACCGAAGTTGGTTTCCCTGCCGCATATATTGGCGCCACAGGGTAATAAAAAACTCGGCAAGCGTGATGGCGCTAAATCTGTAACTGAATATCGTGATGATGGAGTGCTATCTGAAGCGATGCTAAATTATCTTGCGTGTCTAGGCTGGAATGATGGTACGGAACAAGAAATATACACTAAGGATGAATTAATTCAAAAGTTTTCATTGGGTCGCATCCAGAATTCTGGTGCAAGATACGACGAAACTAAACTGTTTTGGTACAACGGTCAATGGATCCGAAAAATCTTTGATGAAAATGGTGCGGATGCTTTGTATGCGCGGACTACAGATTTTTGGCCAGAAGTTGCCGATAATTACGACGATGAGTATAAAATGAGAGTACTCGCAATTATTTACGATAGACTTAAGACTTTGTCAGATCTCAGAAGTATGACAGAATACTTCTTTACGGAACCGAGAATTGATCTTGATATGCTGATAAATAACAAGTTCTTAAAAAAGATGTCTGAATCGGAGATTGAGGGATTATTAAAGCAGGTCGTGAAAAAACTATCTGATGTTGATGACTTCACGGCTGATAATATTCAGAATGCTTTAAATGAACTATTGACAGAAACTAACAAAAAGCCGGCAGAACTGTTTAGCTTAATTAGAATCGCAGTAAGTTTTGCACCATTTAGCCCGGCTCTTAATTTGACACTAGAAGTTTTGGGCAAAAATATTACACTAGCTAGATTAAACGCTGTAGCTAGTGCAATATAAATTATAATGAAACTGCAATTGAACGGATTTGTTTGTTGGTCAGGATGCCGTTTTCTGCTTCGATCTTGTAGATAATTCCGCCATTAACCCAGGCTGCATTGCTGCCGCTAACATAGAGCGTGAGACCTTGTTCCCTAACGATAGAATAGTTTTCTTTGTAAGTGGGCTTTACGAAATTAGTAAGAAGGGCGTTAGAATCCCAAGAGGATTTTTCTTCAGTAAGTGTGAAGGAAGTGTTTTCGGTGGAATTTTTAAATCTGATGGTAACCTTGCCGTTTTCTGAAGAAATATCAGAAGTAACGTAACCCCTAGGAACGTAGCTAGGATATGACGCATTGATGCCAGTTTGCATAGCGGCAACTTTTAAGGAAATGTCTGGCATATTGATATTAATGAAATAAGCAATAGCAAAAACTGCAGCTGCGGCGCAGGACAAGGCGAGCATCACGCGACCAAAACCGAATTTGATTTTACCGGATTTTTTATCGGTGGTTTTTTCGGCCATGGTAGTAGTGTTGGAAGCTTCGGCGAGAGCCTTTTTAATGGCTTGTTCTTTGAGCTCTTTGGCGGTAACTTTAGAAACTTGTGGTTGCGAGGTTTGATTCTTGTTGACCTTAACCATAACGTCAGTGCTTCTTGCTGGGCGACTGACATATTTACGGTTTAATGTAGTGGAAGCTTGAACACGCCTTCTAGCGGTTGGGGCTGTATTATCTCTTGATTGCATTATTACCTCGCTTATTCTTATATCCATCATACTATTGTTTAAATCAAAATGCAAGAGCTAATTAAAAGATTTCGTGATATAATTTAGATGTATGGATAGAGAGAAAAAACGCCGTCGCCAAAGCTTTAAAGTAATTGTTTCGGAAATACTAATGACTTTAGCGGTGGTAGTTACAGTAATTGTTTTAGCTTTTATTGTATCTGGATATTGGGTCAATTCGGATTTCGAAGTGGAACGTCAAGGACTTTTGCAAGTTTCTTCTGTGCCAACTGGCGCTGAAGTAGTGATTGACGATGAATCTGCGTGGCTGCAGCGCACTAACACTTCCAAAGTTTTACCTAGTGGCACACATAAAGTTGAGCTTAAAAAAGAGGGTTATGATTCTTGGTCTAAAACGATTGATATTTCTGAAGGTTTGCTGTATCGTCTTCATTACCCAAGGCTCTTTTTGCTAAAACGTGAAAAAGAAAAAATCTTAAGTGTGGGCGGTGCTACTTTTGCTAGTGTTTCACCAAATCGTAAAACATTGTTAGTAGCCAATAATACTACCGAATGGAAACTAATTGATCTTGATAGAGAAAGCATTGAAGCTAAAAAAATAAATATAGCTGAGTATTTTTCTGGCGTAAGTATGGCAGAAGGAGCAACTGTAGGTTTATTTAATAGTGATATACTGGACGCGGATTGGGCGAAAGATGATAATCATATATTGTTCAAAGTACGTAGCGGTGAAAATGTAGAATGGGTTTTAGTGGATGTTAGAAACTTAAAGAATACCATTAACCTTACTAAAGAATTTGGAGTGAATTTTTCTAAAGTAGAGATATTGGATAATTCGGCTAATAATTTGTTAATAGTACAGAATAGCAATTTGCAGAGAGTTGATTTATCTAGTAAGGCAATTTCAGCGGTGATAGTTGAAAACATTGTCAGCTTTGATCATTTTGAAAACGAGGTGATATATGTGGCCAAAAAGGATGAAGGGTTTGTAATGGGTAAAACCGAGATCGGTGATAACGAGCCTGAAATACTTGATCATTTAGCGAGCTCGGCGAGAGTTTTAATTAGCAAGTTTTATGACGATAAATATATTACATTAGTGCAAGGCCAAACTGTAACTTTATATCGTGAGGATGACTATATAAAGGTTCAAGAATACGAGCTTAGTTTCGTGCCGGAAAGTTTGAAGGTCGGACATAACGGAGAGTTTATTATCATGGCAAGTGGTGGTAGTATCGCTACACTAGACATGGAAGCGATGAAAACCACCGAATGGTCGCTAGGTGACGCTAAATATGGTTGGGTAGACAATGATATGATTTATACGGTAAAAGAAGGCGAGCTTTCGGTTTATGATTTTGATGGGCTAAATCATCGGTCACTAGCTAAAAATGTTTCTGAGCATTTTCCTGCTACAATTACTTCAGATAAATGGTTGTATTATTTTAGTGATGACTATTTAGTACGTGAATGGTTAATTAAACGTTAATTTCCAGTAAGCCAGTTCCAAATTCCTTCAAAGAAGGAAGGTTCGTTGGCGGGGAGAAGTTCTTCTTGATTTTGGTCAACTGTAGGGAGGTTTTCGGATTCATCGGCCCCTTCGTAACTTGGTGAGATTTGTTCTGCGGTGACTAGCAAACGATAGCGTGAAGTACCAAGCGGCGTACAAGTTACAAGGGTAAGTAAAGGTTTGTCAGTGTCCACGACGAGTGAGGCTACATTAGTAGGTTCTACGACTTGTTTCTTGATAACACGATAGGTGTATCGGGTGGAGTTGTAATTGACATATATTAAGTCGCCGTCATTTAACCTCTCGAGACCAGAAAAGATGTATTTGTATGGGTTAGAGCTATAAACATCGCCAGCAGAGTGGCCAGTAATGACCAAGTTGCCAATTTCGCCTGGGTAGGCACTAGCGCCGGCGATGCGATAATGTGCTACGCCGTTGTTCATAGCAGACATAATTTCGGAGAGTTGAATGCCAAAGTGTACTGGAACGTCAATGTTGAGTTTGGGAATGATTAGGCGTGGTTCAGCAGAAACTGTTTGGGTGATAGTTGGATCAATGGCTTCAATCTCTGAAGCGGGGGCGTTGCCTGGTGAAACATAAGCCATGATAGGTGCAAAAATTAGACGGTTGTATTGTAAGAACAAGATTATTAGTACTACGGCGACACCAGCGATAATGGGGATTAAACGGCGATGACGGCGGGTTTTTTTGGCGCTATCAGTGGCTTTTTTGCGGATATGTCGGCGGAGATTTTGACGGATACTGTCGGAGTTTTGATCCGCGCTCCATTCTTGGTTTACCTCTGTAGTGCCAAGTGATAAACCTGATTTTTTATTGAGTTTGGCACTGGATTTAGTAATGGAGTTTAAGATTTCTTCTTCTTCAGCTTTTTCGCGTGCGTCTTTTAAGCGTTCTTTTGCAATGTAATTTCTAGCGGCGTTGGAATAGTATTCACTGTAGTATTTTTGGTAATAATCTTGCCAGGCAGAGTGGTATTTTTTCCAGGATTCTGAATTGATTTTAGGTGTAACTGGTTCGTTTTTAAGAGCGCTGGCGCTTTTTTCGTGTGCGGCTTTTTGGGCAGACTTAGCATAAGCCGCCAGAACTTTCTTTCTGGCGATTGCTGAAGCCGCTTGGCGTTGTAAGTCACTAGAAGACTGCCCACCGGTTTTGGAATCCATAGGCTTATTATAGCATACTGCACGAAATTATGATATAATTACTGATATGGGCGAGTGGCGGAACTGGTAGACGCGCTAGACTCAAAATCTGGTGATCGTAAGATCGTAAGGGTTCGATTCCCTTCCCGCCCACCATCATAGAACAAAATTCTGGATCTTCGCGCGAAAGCGCGTTTTTTATTGCCGAGCGAAGCTCGGAATAATGGCGAAAATGGGCTCGCGGTGCGGGGGTCGCGAGCCCATTTTCGCCTGCCCCTTGCCCGACTTCACAGCCTGCCAAGTGGATTTTCTTACCGCTTAAAATGAGGTTCGAGCCGAACATTTCTAGCGCGAGTTGCTTTTTCTGGTTTGGATTGCC
>JAFWKF010000006.1 GCA_017533605.1 Candidatus Saccharimonadota bacterium
GATGAGTTAGGTACTTTGCCGACCCCAACTCCGCCAAATGAAAACTATACCTTTGTTGGGTGGTTTGATGAATCGGTTTCGCCAGCCGTCCAGGTTACTTCTACCACAAGACCAGATGGCAATAAAGTATACGTAGCACATTACTCTTATGATTCATCTGATGAACCGGTAGTATTTAATATAGCAAATGACGCTTGGCAAGGATATCAGACCCTCATCAACAGTTGGGTACCAAGTCCGATTAATATTACTACATTCAATCAAAGTTCACCGATTAACAATTCGACCTGGGGCGACACAAGCGAACTTTCTGAGCAAGAATTCTGGCAGGGCATAAAAGGTAATTTTGAAAACAATTTATGCTCGATACCGAGTTACGGTGATGCCACCAAGCCATTATCTTCGCTTTCCAACTGGGGAAATGGTTCAGTAGACTGCTCCAAACCGAGAGCTTACGACACAAAAATTGGCGCAGCGCTTAACGTCTATCTAGATGACGAAAATGGTGAACAAGTCGCATATGCAAATGCTACAAATGGCATCATCCACAATATGATTCCTGGGCAGACGTATTATTGGGAGAAAGCAGACGATAGCACGGTTTATGGTTATGTGACAGCTACCTCTGTGAATGGTAGAAGACCGATTGAACTCAGTGCAAATCGCAATACTCGTGACCTGGGTGGTTTGCCAGTGACCTATACAGATAGTAATAATCAGACTGTAACAGGTACACTAGCTTATGGAAGATTATTCCGTGGAGAGAGACTATGGAATACTCCAGCAACCGAACTATATAATTTAGGCATCAATAAACAGTATGATGTAGGCGATCCTACCGAATATGCAAACGATACGAAACTCAGCGATTATAAATGGGATCCAGTAATCCATTACAATTTCGACTATAATTCTGGTGACGAAAACAATGCTTCATCAAATTATATGAAGGCTTGGACAGCCGTAACTGATATCATGACCGATATTACAAGCGCCAACGATCCAAAAAATATTTACTTCCATTGCCGCGTTGGAGCCGACCGTACAGGTACAACAGCGTATCTGCTTGAAGGTTTGCTCGGTGTACCCGATGAGGCAAGGTATGAGGAATATGAGCTTACAAATCTGTCTGGTCTTTATGATAGAACCAGGTATTATAAGCAGAAAACTAGCACTAATAACTTGAAGTTTGTCTTCATGATGGAATATGTTAAAACTAATGCGGACATCCTCAACTGGTACATGAGTAATCCAAACTCCGATATAAACTTAGTACAAGCCTTTAGGTCAGCAATGACCGTTACAACCCAGCAACAGCAGCAGTCACCAGCAGCAGGGCAAAACAATATCCAAAACCAAATTAATTCTCTAAATATCAGTTCCAACAGAAGTATCACTAATAATCAAGCCCCTAATGACACCGAAGATAACAATAACGGAGCCACCAATACCTACAGTGGTTATAGCTTACCGCTTGGCGCCAATAATAATTCAGATAATGCCGAAGACGACTACATTACTACAACCAGCTCACCATCAGTAGGAGACATCGCCGTTGTAACTACGGCCGCTGCTGCTACTGCCGCAGTTTCGCTAGCTCTACTCAAAGGTCGTAAAGACGAAGAAGAAGACGGAGAAGGGTAAAACCCACACTGTGATATAATTTTAGATATGGCTAAATTTAAATTAGTTTCAAAATATCAACCAACCGGAGACCAGCCAGCGGCCATCCACCAACTGACTAATGGTATTTTGCGTGGTACACATGAACAAACCCTGCTCGGTGTCACCGGCTCTGGCAAGACTTTCACTATGGCCAACGTTATTCAAAATGTGCAAAAACCTACTTTAGTTTTAGCTCATAACAAAACTCTTGCTGCACAGCTATATTCTGAATTTCGCGATTTCTTTCCCAAAAACGAAGTGCATTATTTTGTTAGCTATTTTGATTACTATCAGCCAGAAGCCTACATCGCTTCTACCGATACGTACATCGAAAAAGATTCCGCTATTAACGAAGAAATAGATCGCCTCCGTCATGGCGCCACTGAAGCACTGCTAACTAGAAACGATGTTATCGTAGTGGCCTCAGTATCATGTATTTATGGCATTGGTTCACCAGAAAATTACACCGAGATGTCTTTACCTTTAGACAAAAAAACCGAAATCACACAGCTTGACTTCATTCGCCGCTTAGTTAACATGCAATATCACCGCAACGATCTCGCCTTTGAGCGCGGCAACTTTCGCGTCATGGGCGACACCATTGATTTATATCCTGCCAACGGTGAATACGCCTACCGTTTTGAATTTGGCTTTGATACACTAGAAGATATTAAAATCGTAGATCCGCTCACTTTTGAAGTAAGAGAGAAACCAGGGCATGTACATATTTTTCCAAACACCCACTACGCCACTCCGATGGACCAATTAGAAAAAGCCTTAATCACTATACGCGCCGAATATGAAGAACGTTTAAAATATTTCGAAAAGCATCAAAAATATCTAGAAGCTCAACGCCTCAGTCAACGTACCAAGTACGACCTAGAAATGCTAAAAGAGACTGGCTTCGTCAAGGGAATTGAAAACTATTCTCGTCATCTCGACGGCAGAAAACCAGGTGAACCGCCTTCTACTTTGCTAGATTTCTTTCCTAAAGACTGGCTACTTATTGTTGATGAATCTCATATGACCTTACCGCAAGTACGTGGCATGTATAATGGCGACCACTCTCGCAAAGAAACATTAGTAGAATTTGGTTTTAGATTACCCAGCGCATTAGACAACCGCCCACTTACTTATGGCGAATTTCAGAAAAAAATCAACCAAGCCATTTATGTTTCTGCTACACCAGGGGAATATGAGTTGGAGCATTCACCTAAGCCCGCCGAACAAGTCATTCGCCCAACTGGACTCTTAGACCCAGAAATAGAAGTACGCGGTTCCGAAGGCCAGATTGATGATTTAATGGAAGAAATTGACAAACGCATAGCCAAAGGCCAAAGAACTCTAATTACTACTCTAACTAAACGTATGGCTGAAGATTTATCTGATCACTTAAAGGAGCGTGGTGTTAAAACTGCTTATATCCACTCCGATATCGATACTTTAGAGCGCGGTGACATTCTCCGAGATTTGCGCGCCGGAATTTATGATGTATTAGTAGGTATCAACTTACTCCGTGAAGGTTTAGACTTACCAGAAGTATCGCTTGTAGCAATTTTAGACGCCGATAAAGAAGGTTTTTTGCGTAGCGAATCCGCTTTAATCCAAACCATCGGTCGTGCCGCCCGTCACGAAGAAGGCAAAGTTATTATGTATGCAGACTTTATCACTGAAAGTATGGAAAAAGCTATTTCGGAAACCAATCGCCGCCGTGAGATACAAAAAGAATACAATGAAAAACACCACATTACTCCTCACTCTATCCAAAAGGAGGTTGGAGTTGGTTTACGCGCTATCATCCCAGAAAAAGAAAAGATCGACAAATTAGATATTAAACGAATTCCGAAAGATGAGTTACCGCCACTAATAAAATCGCTCACATCAGAAATGCAACTTGCCGCCGCTAACCTAGAATTTGAACGCGCCGCTCTATTAAGAGATGAGATTGAAAAAATCAAAGATTTTATGAACAACAAATAATAATTGGTTTATTATGATATAATTAAACCATGAGCACGGTGGGCATTGCTGAAACCGAAAGCATCAAAAAACGTGTCCGAGCCTGCGATTATTTGGTAGTCGCGCAATTATTTTTGCAAGATAATTTTTTTCTTGAAAGACCGCTTGAATTCAGTGACATCAAACCCCGCCTCCTTGGGCATTGGGGCACTTGCCACGGCATTAATGTCGCCTACGCCAATCTAAAAACCTATTTTAAAGATAATCCTAATTTCACTTTTGTGCTTGGCCCAGGACATGGTTTCCCCGCTTTGCAAGCCAACCTTTTTTACGATAAAGAGCTCCAAAAAGTCGATATTCGCGCTTCATTAGATGCAGCCGGTATAGAATACATCTGTAAAAACTTTTCCTGGCCAGATGGTTTTCCGAGCCACGCCAGTCCATATACGCCCAGTGTTATTACTGAAGGCGGGGAACTAGGCTACGCTCTAGCTAATTCCTATGGTCTAGCTCTCGGACATCCAGAAAAAACTATTGCTGTATTAATCGGCGATGGCGAACTTGAAACCGCCACTGCTCTAGACTCACTTAATCTCAAGAATCTACTTGCCGGTTCTAAAAATGGCACTGTCTTACCAATATTACATTTAAATGGTTATAAAATTTCCGGACCCACCATTTACGCCCGCAAATCCGAAAGAGAATTGCACGAGCTTATCCGCGGCTTCGGTTTTACGCCTGTTACCGTTACGGATAATCCTGAAGAGTTCCAAACTAAATTAGACGAACCGACAGATTCGCCATTTTATATTTTAAAGACAGAGAAGGGTTTTGGCGGTCCAGTTCATTATCACATGTCGCACCAAATTCCACTTAAAAATCCCGCTACTGACGAAAACGAACTAAAACAACTAGAAACGTGGCTCAAATCCTATAACTTCAATGAATTATTTGATAAGGAAAAGGGGTTTAAACTATGACCGAACTATACTCCCCCGCTTTAAGAATTGGCAAACTCCTAAGTGAAGAGTTTAAAAAAGATCCTCACTTTTATTTCTTCTCACCAGACGAAACTACTTCTAATAAGCTAGATCAAATTTTTGAAGTCGAAAAACGCGCTTGGGGCTACGAGCAAAAACCGTGGGATTTGCCAGAAGCTCCAGGCGGACGCATAATTGAAATGTTATCAGAAAATGTACTCTTTTCCGTAATGACCGGTCACTTAGAGAACGGCGAAAAAGCCATGATGGGAAGCTACGAAGCATTTTATCCAATTATCACCTCGCAGATTTTGCAGCAAATCAAGTTCATTAAACAATCTAAGACGGTATCGTGGCGAAAACCAATCCCGGCAATTAATCTATTATCTACTTCAACCTGCTGGCGCCAAGACCATAATGGCTTCACACACCAATCACCCGCTTTAATCTCAATGCTTCTATCTCACCCATCCAATCTCGCCAACTGTCTCTTTCCGATTGATGATGTTTCGGCTGAAGAAATTTATAACTTCATGATTAATTCTAAAAATGTTGTAAATCTTACAACATTTGATAAAAATGAGCGCCCTCGCTACCTAGATCAACAGCAAGCTAAATCGCAACTAGAAAATGGCGGTGCTAAGATATATGAATTTGCTTCTGATTCAAATCCAGATTTCGTCTTTACTGCCGCCGGTGATATTGTTTCGCACGAAATCTTAGAAGCTATCAAAATCATCAAAGAAGATATGCCCGAAGTTAAAATCCGTTTTGTCGGTATCAATGCGCTTTCTTATCGCGCTATCGGAACCACTAATAATAAACTAAGTCGTGGCCAATTTAATCAATTATTCACCATTAATAAACCAATTCTCGCTAACTTCCACGGTTATCCAGAAACCTTAGAAAATATTCTAGAAAACTACACTGCTCGCAGCCGCTTACGTGTCCACGGCTTTAACGAGGAAGGTTCTACTACTACTCCATTTGAAATGCTCCGCCGCAATATGGCTTCGCGCTACGACCTCGCTATGGATGTAGCTAGAGTTAAAGGCCGCGAAGATCTCGTCTCCAAATATGATTCATTTTTGACACAAAACCATTTACATGCTATAAAATATGGTAAAGATTTAATAAAATAAATTATGGAAATAATAATTCTAATTATTGTACTAATTATTTTGGCAGAGACTACTTTTTCACTATTTAAAAAGTATAAAACTACCAGAATTGGCGCTCGCAAAATTTTTGTAGATACTTCAGCTTTAATAGATGGCCGAATTCTAAATATCGCTCGAACAGGTTTTATAGACGGCGATTTAATTATTTTAAAGAGCGTGTTAAAAGAACTTCAACTCCTAGCCGATGGTAAAGATAGTGAGAAACGAAGTCGCGCCAGAGCCGGGCTCAACAATCTTTCCGAGCTAGAACGTGTCATAGAGGTTAATACTGAAATTCTAGACGACGGCGAAGGCTATAAAAAAGTTGATGACGAACTCTTAAAACACGCCAAAGAAACTAAAGGCGCTGTGCTTACACTTGATTACAACTTAATTAAGGTTGCTGAAGTTGAAAAAATCGCTACGTTAAATATTAATGACCTTGCACTAGCCGTGCGCACCGAGTTTCTACCTGGTGCCAAAATTAAACTTAAGATTACCGAAAAAGGTTCCAATCGTGGTCAAGGTGTCGGCCATCTAAAAGACGGCACTATGGTAGTAGTTGACAAAGCTGCTAACAAAATCGGTAAGGAAATCACTGTGGAATTTGTTAGATTCCACGAGACTCCTGCTGGTAAAATGATCTTTGCTAAACCTACTAGAAATTAGTTTTTATTCTTTGGATCAGTTTCCGGCTGAGTGTTAGTTTCTTCCGGAACGGTTGGAGTTAAAGTCATTTCACTTGAAGCTGAATAACCAGAAGTATCCGTAATCACAAATCTAATTGAAGACTCAGTACCTTTAAGTGCATAGCCATTAATCACGCCATTACCACCTAGTGAAATACCACCTTGTTCTACACCATTGACATAAAGTGTATAACCAGCAATGTCATACGTACCCTTACGAATAGTAGCAATGATTCTATTTTCACTTACTGACAACGATAAACGCGGTGGAGCATAATTACAAGTATCACTAACTTCGCGATTATATGGTTCTGGAACACTATAGACGGATTCACCAGTCATTGGATCAATTGTCTTAGTGACCTCAACCTCAATCTTATAAGATTCGTCCGTACAATCCGAAGCTAACAAATGATTATAGCGGTTAAATACTAAGGTTTCTTTAGAGATACCAGAATTCTTAGAGGCGTTAAACCAGCTTGGCCAAATATCAGTTTTACCATTTACGGTTAGAGTCTGAATACCCGCTGGTCGTGCTGGTTGATCGCCAGAATGCCATCTACCATCCGGTGCATAAACCTCGCTATGTACTCGACCCATGTATTCAGCAATAGTATAACGTGCGATATCGTGCGTGTTAGAAGTTAACCCAGAACCATCATGATTACCATTCCAAACTAAAGTAGAAACAGCCGTCGAGTAACTCTCCATCAAAGAATCCTTCGTAACGGCAGCATTTGCGGTAGTAGTAGTACCAGTTTTAGTCGCAGTCCAAACACCCGGTATTACATAACCAGCACTCTGTGAACCACCAGCAGCATATATACCAAAGCGCGCACTACCATCACTTAAGATATTAGAAACCATATAAGCAACCTGATCGTCAACTACACGCGTACCTTCTGAATCGGACCATGATTCAATCACTTCGCCAGAAGAATTTTTAATTTCAAGTACATATGATAAATCTTTATAAACTCCACCTCTCGCAAGGGAAGCGTAGGCGTTAGCATGCTCTACCATCTTAACGCCACAACCGGAACCAATTGCAATTGATAGGCCATAACCCTCGCGACCATCACAATAAGCTTTATCACCAAGGGCATGAGCAATTTCAAGAGAATTGTCGATACCATTAATATATAGAGCTTTAACTGCGGCAATATTAAGAGAGTGGCCAAGCGAAAAACGAATTGTTACATCACCATAGAAAGTACCTGTCGCATTGGTAAGCGAACAGCTACCAGAATAGCCCGCACAATATAATTTATTAATATTTTCATCTTTAAGCACTGAACCTGGCCCATAGTTCACGCCATCTCGCTGCATAAACAATGGCGAATAATCCAAGATAGGCTTGATCGAAGAACCCGGCTCAATCGAAGAATCAGTCGTGACATTTAGCTCACCATAAGTCGGGTTATTAAAATCAGATGAACCTACCATTGCTACAACTTGAGAAGTTTCCACATCTACTGAAACTAAAGCAAGGTTATCGCTGCGGTTCTTATAAGCGTGGCTCATACCTACCGCCACGGCATCTTCGGCAATTTTCTGCGCACGGTAATCTAGAGTAGTTTTGATAGTCCAACCACCAGCCCGCATGGTTTGAATACCATATTTTTCTTCTAACTGTTTTTTGACCTCTAGTACAAAATGTGGAGCTTTCATATCTGCATACTGAGCAGATTCTGGACGAATTGTGTCTAGAATTGCAACTTCCTTAGCTTCATTTGCTTCTTGTTCAGTAATATAGCCCATGGACACCATATCATCTAATACCTTATGCTGGCGTTCAATCAACATATCATTGCCATATGAATTGTATGGATTTAGCACGGCCGGGTTGTTTGGGATCGCAGCTAAAAGTGCTGACTCAGCCAAAGTCAAATCTTTAGCCGATTTGTTAAAGTAAGTTTGCGCAGCTGACTCCACGCCATTACGACGACCGCCGTATGGCGACTGGTTTAGATACATAGTCAAAATTTCATCTTTGCTATACATTTTTTCAAGTTCAATAGACAAAATCAACTCTTTAATCTTGCGGGACAGACCACCACGGTCTTCGCTAGCTGCTTCATCCGAGAAGTAAACTTGCTTGATAAGCTGCTGAGTCAAAGTAGAACCACCCTGCACACCATGCCCAGAAAGCGTAGAAAATGTAGCGCGGATCAAAGCTCCGAAATCTACCCCGATATGGTTATAAAAATTCTTATCCTCAATCGCGACCGTAGCTTGATACATATATTCGGAAATATCATCAGCATCTACTACTAAACGATAGTTTTCGTTACCAGTATCTTTCCAAAGCAATTCACCATTTCGATCCAAGTAAGTATTAACTGTTTCCGAAATTGACATCTCGTCAAGGCGAATTTCATCAAGATCCTTTTTATAATAAAGGAACAGACCGCCAATAAAGATAATACCAATTAACACACAAGCCGCAAGAAATTTTAAAATGGCTTTCTGGCCACGCCATGAAAACCACCATTTAAATACACGTTTAGGATGTAATCTAGCAAAGAACCTCTTAACCGGTTCTTTAGGTAGCTTGGCCAATTCTTCGGCTCGTCTCCTAGAATTAGCTTCTTTCTTTGCACGATAGTTATAAGCCAAACTAGAGTACAAATTCATATTCTTTTTAGAAAACTTCTTACTCGATTTATTTGCCTTCTTTGTCTTAGACGGCAAAATTACCACACTCTTCTTTTTCTTCATGTTTCTATTATAGCATTATTATTTTAAATGTGTAAATTTTTTTATCGCCTTTTGTGCTACAATTATTATATATGCGGAAATTCAGATTTAAGTCGGTAGTTGCTCTAGCGAACATGAAACTATCTGTTAAATCAGCTGCTATTGTGTTAGCCAGCTCAACTTTTATTTCGGCACTTTTAGGGCTTTTCCGCGATCGCTTACTAAACTCATATTACCTCGGTACTTATCCCACCGGTATTGACGCCTACACTGCTGCTTTTACTATTCCGGATTTCATGTTTTTTATTTTAACGTCCGGCGCCCTAGCGGTTTCATTTATTCCGGTTTTCAACCAGCGTCTTGCCACTGGCAATAAAAAATCCGCCTGGGAAATGTCCGCCAGTCTATTAAATCTTTTAGCACTTTTAACCCTAGTTACTAGTGTTTTAATTATGATTTTTGCTGAACCTTTAATTCGCTACGTAGTAAGCCCAGGTCTAGACGAATCTGGTATGGTACTAGCCATCAATATGACTAGGGTGATTGCGATTAATCCATTTTTGTTTTCTATTGCCACCGTGCTCACATCCATGCAACAGGCTGTCGGGCGTTTCGTATTCTATGCCATTGCACCCACCATATATAATATAGGCATTATCATTGGTATTACTTGCTTTACTGGCGGAATTAACATCTTTGGCGTTCAATTGTTTGAAGGTGGTATCATGGGCGTAGCACTTGGCGTTATTCTCGGTGCTATCATGCAACTTATCGTGGCGCTCATCGGCTTATTCGGCTTAGGCTTTGATTACTGCTTTAAAATATATTGGCGTAATCAAGGTTTCCGCACCATCCTAAGGCTCTTGCCACCTCGCTCACTTGACCAGGGAATTGATTATATTAATGCTATCGTTAGCACCAACTTATCCTCTCGTATGGGCGCCGGTGCTGTACGTTCTTTTGACCAAGCTACTACTTTGCATACCGTACCAGTTAATCTAATCGGTGTCGCAATTTCCACTGCTTTCTTTCCAAAACTCACCGACGAACTAGGCAGCGGCGACAAAGTAAAGTTTAATGATACTTTTAGGCAGGCTCTACGCACTATTATTTGGATCGCCTTACCAGTTTCTATCATTGCGTTCTTTGGTCGCGGCTACGTCACGAGCTTTATTTCCAACATCGGCAACAACGACAGTAACGGCACAATTTCTTCAATTCTCGGTATGCTCTGTATTGCTATTTTTGCCAAATCTGTTTTCCACATTGCTTCACGCGGATTTTACGCATACCAAGACACCAAAACACCATTTTATATTTCTATCTTTGCCATCGGTCTTACTATTATTTTAGCAGTTTGGTTTTACTTACTTGGCTGGGGCGTGGATGGGCTCGGCCTCGCTCAATCTATCGGCGCCGTAATTGAAATTGTTGTTTTGTTATATATTTTGAATCACCGCTCACACAGACAATTATTAGACAAAGCTTTTTGGAAAGCCACCTTTAGGATGGGAATTGCTACCCTGATTACCGGCTGCGTAGCCTTTTCTATGACTAAATTTATTCCACTTATGGCCACCGATAATTCGCTCGTAATTACCATTCCGAAATTCCTCCTCATCGCTTCAATTTCGGCTGCCGCCTACCTTGTGGCAAGCTATTTCTTAGACCTAAACGAAGCTAAACCGGTCTTTACTTACATCAAAAAAATACTCTTTAGAAATGCAAAATAAGTGATATAATTAATGATATGGATATAAAACGCGAGGATATCTTACATTTAGCTGACTTGTCAAAATTTGCCCTCTCTGATAAAGAAGCAGATTCGCTCGGTAAAGACCTTGATAATATCATTAAGTATATTTCTCAACTAGATGAATTAGATACTGATAATATTAAACCTACTTATCAGGTTTTTGAAATGGAAAATATCTGGCGCGATGATGAAATTTTAGAGCAAGACGCTAAAAGAGAAGATCTACTCGCTCTTACTAAAGAAGCTAAAAATAATCAAATAAAGGTGCCAAAAGTTCTATGAAAATTGCAAGTAAATCTCTTACAGCCGAAAAACTAGTCCGCGATGCACTAGAAAAAGCTAAGCACTACGCCGACTACAATATTTTCACCTTTCTAGACGAAGAAGGCGCTATCGCTCGCGCCAAAGAAATTGACACCAAAATTAAAAAAGGTGAAAAAGTCGGCCGTCTTGCTGGCGTACCATACGCCTTAAAGGATAATTTCTTAAGCCCGCGCGGTGAAACCACCGCATCAGCACATATTTTACAAGGTTTTACTTCACCTATTACCGCCACCGCTGTTACTAAACTAGAAGCCGAAGGTGCAATTATGATCGGCCGCACCAACATGGATGCTTTTGCTCACGGCTCATCTACCGAAAACTCCTATTTTGGCCCCACTTTAAACTCACACGACAAAGAACGCGTTTCTGGTGGCTCTTCCGGTGGTTCAGCCGTGTCTGTAGCCCTAGATATTGTAGAATTTGCTACTGGTACCGACACCGGTGGTTCTATCCGCCAACCTGCTTCTTTTAACGGCATTTATGGCTTGAAACCAACTTACGGCTGTATTTCTAGATACGGCGTAGTTGCTATGGCTTCTTCTACTGACTGTATTGGCTTTTTCACTAAAAACCCTGACGACATGGATCTTTTGATGTCCATCGCTAGCGGCCAAGACCCCAAAGACATGACCACATTGCCAGATTATTATAATGAGGAAAGCGAACAAAAAGCTCATTACCGTATCGGCATCATTAAAGACTTTGATAATGAATCTGTCAATTCGGAGATTCGCACTGCGCTAGAAACTAAGTGCGACCTCTTAAAATCCAAGGGTCACGAAATAGTTGAACTTAAAATGCCTAGCCTAAAATATGCTCTTGCTGCATATTACATCATTGTCCCAGCCGAAATCGCCAGCAACCTGTCGCGCTACGACGGTGTTCGTTATGGTTTTCGCTCTAAAAACTCTGAAGATTTAGACGCTCTATATAACAACACGCGTAGCGAAGGCTTCATGCCAGAAAACAAACGCCGCATTATGATCGGTAACTTCGTATTATCTAGTGGTTTTTACGATGCTTACTTCTTAAAAGCCGCTAAAGCCCGCTCTCTCATCATCAAAGAATACGAAAATGCCTTCAAAAAATGTGATTTCATTTTAACCCCAGTTGCACCAAACCCAGCCTTTAAACTTGGCGAGAAAATAAACGATCCAGTAGCCATGTACCTAGAAGACGTCATGAGCGTACCTCTAAATCTCGCCGGCGTACCCGGGCTTACTATTCCAGCAGGAGAAACCAAATCCGGTCTGCCACTAGGCCTACAATTAATCGGTCCTCGCCGTAGCGATAAAGCATTAATTAAATTTAGCAAGGAGTTAATCTAATGGATGGTGGAGTAGTTACCTTTATCCTAGCAATCTTAATCGTGGCAGTTTTTGTATTTGTCGCTATTCTGCTCACCGGCAAACGTAAATATATTTTTAATCGCGAAGCCTACCAAACCAAGTTTTTATCAATTGAAAACAAGTTAAACAAAGACAACCCCACCAGCTTTACCGCTACCATTATAGAGGCAGACAAACTTCTAGACAAAGCCCTAAATGAAATGGGCATCCCTGGTAAAACCATGGGGGATCGCCTTAAAAAATCCGGCGACAAATTCGGCAATCTTAACGCCGTTTGGCGCGCCCACAAACTCCGTAACGCCATCGCTCACGAATCAGACCTAGAAATCAGCTACAAACAAGCATATAACGCATTAGAGATTTACAAGCAAGCTCTAAAAGATTTGGGGGCAATATGAGTAATACTAAATATATTCCGACCATCGGTATTGAATGCCACGTCCAGCTAGCAACTAAAACCAAGCTTTTTTCCGAAGTAGATAACGACGCCAGAGGTAAAGAGCCTAATTCCTGTGTTTCACCTGTAGATTACGCCCTACCCGGCATGTTGCCAAGATTGAACGGCGAAGCCATCCGTCTAGCAATTTTAGCTGGCCGCGCCATGAATTGCGAAATCAACTCCCATTCTCGCTTTGATCGCAAACACTACTTTTACCCAGATTCACCTAAAGGCTATCAGATTACTCAGTTTTACGAGCCAATCATCGGCGAAGGCTATGTAGAATTGCCCTCTGGTACTAAAATCCGCATTGAACACGCCCACCTAGAAGGCGACGCTGGCAAACTCACTCACTATGATTCTTATTCACTAGTGGATCTAAACCGCGTAGATACGCCACTAATTGAAATCGTTTCCATGCCAGATATTCACTCTGCTAAAGACGCCCACGATTATTGCAAAGAACTCTGGCGTCTCATGACATTTGCTGGCGTATCCTATGGCGACCTCTACAACGGAAATATGCGCTTTGATGTTAATATTTCGCTCGCACCAGAGGGCGCCAAAAAACTCGGCACCCGTGCCGAAATCAAAAACCTCAATTCCTTTAGATCAGTTGAACGCGCTGCCGAATATGAAATTATCCGCCAAACTAAAATCTACGAGAAAGGCGAAAAAGTCGTCCAAGAAACCCGTGGCTGGAACGATGCCTCTGGTAAAACCACCACTCAGCGCTCTAAAGAAGAGGCCAAAGATTACCGCTATATGCCAGAACCAGATCTTCCGCCTATTAATCTCTCTGATGATTTCATTGAAACCGAATCGGCCAAACTTCCACCTATGCCAGCCGATTATCGCAAGATTTTCAAGGGTAAAATCCCAGAGGATATCCTTGAACTCTTGCTTGATTATCCTAAACTCGCCGAAAAATTAAACGATACCGATGAAAAATATGCTAAAAACATCGCTAATCTGTTTACCTCTGTTTTATTAGCCGAAGAAAAATCCGCCGAATATCTCAATGATTTACCATCTACTAAAGACTTAAACGAACTCGCCGAGATGAACGAGAATAAAGAACTTAGCTCTACCGCCACTAAAGAGGTGTTCTTAAGATTATTTGACCCCCAAATGAAACATCGTGGCGCCAAAAACATCGCTAAAGAACTGGGGTTAATCCAAGAAAATGACCTCGGCGCCCTAGAAAAAATCGTAGATGCTGTACTTGCTAAACCGGAGACCAAAAAAGCCCAAGAAGATTATAGAAACGGGGAACAAAAGGTAATTGGCTTCCTGATCGGCCAAGTCATGAAAGAATCTAAGGGTAAAGCTAACCCCTCTGCCGTTCAAGAGATTATCAAGCAAAAATTAGCCTAATTTATTGACTTTTTTTGCAAAGTGTGATATAATAAAAGCGTATCAACCCTCCTGATACAAAGGGCGGTTCGCCTCCGCTCTACCACCCCTCACTGCCCTGGGCTTTATGCTCGGGGCATTTTCATTGTTTTTTTAAAACAAATGTGCTAAAATGAACAAAAGTCTTATTTTTCTTGTCTATGCGAGAAAACAATTAAATTAATAAAGGAGTATATGGCTACTGCGAACAACGATCTCAGTAAACTGCGCAATATTGGTATTATTGCCCATATTGATGCAGGTAAAACTACCACCAGTGAAGCAATTCTATATCGCACTGGTTTAAAGCATAAAATTGATTTAGTCAAAGGTGGCACCGGTGGTGCTGATACCGACTGGATGGAACAGGAAAAGGAACGTGGTATCACGATTACTTCTGCTGCCGTTACTGTATATTGGAAAAACCATCAAATCAACATTATCGACACCCCAGGGCACATTGATTTCACCGCCGAGGTGGAACGCTCACTCCGCGTACTTGACGGCGCAGTAGTCGTTTTTGATGGCAAAATGGGTGTAGAAGCTCAATCTGAGACCGTTTGGCGTCAAGCCACCAAATATGGTATTCCACGTATCTGTTTTGTTAACAAAATCAACCAAATCGGCGGTGATTTTTACAAATCCCTCGATTCCATTCACAAACGTCTCTCTAAAAACGCTGTAGCCATTCATTTACCAATTGGTTTTGAAAAAGACATTTGTGGTCTTGTTGATTTAGTTGATATGAAGGCTTACACCTACAAAGATTACGCCGATCATGAGCTTACCGTAGGAGAAATTCCAGCCGACATGGTAGAAAAAGCCAAAAATGCTCGCTCTATGCTCGTAGAAGAAGCCGTCCAAGCCGACGAAGCTTTGATGGATAAATACTTCAACGAAGGCGAAGAATCAATCACGATTGATGAACTTAAAGCTGCTCTTAGAAAACGCGTCCTTGATGGCGATTTCTTCCTAGTAACCGGTGGTGATGGTCGTGGTGTAATCGTAGAAAAGGTCCTAGACCTCATGACCGATTATCTTCCTAGCCCATTAGATCGTGACCAAGGTCAAACCGTAGGTACCGATCCGAAAACTGGCGATCAGATTATTCGTAAAGCCGACGACAAAGAACCTCTTACTGCCCTCGCTTTCAAAATTGCCACTGACCCATTCGTAGGTAAATTAATCTTTATCCGCGTTTACGCTGGTAAACTCAAATCGGGTGACACCGTTCTCAATGTCTCAACCGGCGACAAAGAGCGTATCGGCCGTTTAGTCCGTATGCATGCCAATGATCGTAAAGACATTTCAGAAATCGGCGCTGGCGACATCGCTGCCGTGGTAGGTTTAAAGAGCTGCACAACTGGTACTACGCTTTGTGCTCCATCTAGCCCAATTTTACTAGAATCTATCGAGTTCCCAGACCCACCAGTATCTATTGCCGTTGAACCAAAAACTAAAGCCGACCAAGAAAAAATGGGTCTTGGCCTCTCAAAACTAGCTGAAGAAGATCCAACCTTCCGCGTTCATACTGATGAAGAAACTGGCCAAACCATTATTTCTGGCATGGGCGAATTACACCTAGAAATTATTATTGATCGCTTAAAACGTGAGCACAATGTAGAAGCTAACACTGGCGCCCCACAAGTAGCCTACCGCGAAACCATTCGTGGCACCGCCGAAGCCCAAGGTAAACACATCAAGCAGTCCGGTGGTCGCGGCCAATATGGTGACGTTTGGATTAAATTTGAGCCAAATGAACCAGGGAAAGGCTTTGAATTTATTGACCAAATTAAAGGTGGCGTGGTTCCTCAAGAATACCGCAAGCCAGTCCAAAAGGGTATTGAAGATACACTCGCTGGCGGCGTTATTGCTGGTTACCCAGTAGTAGATATTAAAGCCACACTTTACGATGGTAGCTACCACGATGTAGACTCATCTGAGCTCGCCTTCACCTTAGCAGGTGCACTTGCTACCCGCGAAGGTATCAAAAAGGCTAACCCAGTACTCTTAGAGCCTGTCATGAAAATGGAAATTACTACTCCAGAAGAATTCATGGGTGACGTGATTGGTGACATCAACTCTCGCCGCGGTCGCATCGACGAAATGGAAGATTTAAATGGTGGTGCTAAGCTTATTAAAGCTTTCTGTCCACTTGCTAATCTCTTTGGTTACACCGGCGATTTACGTGGTATGACCCAAGGTCGTGCTGCTTCTTCTATGGAACTCTTCGCTTACGAAGAAGTACCACCTAACGTAGCTCAAGAAATCATCGAAAAACGAAACTCTAAATAACAAACAACAAAAAACCGGCCAGAAGGCCGGTTTTTTGTCTTACATGTGCTTGTAGAATTTTTTCCTAGCAATATATCTATAAGTACCATACCCACCAATACCTACTAGTACAATTCCGATAGCCACATATAGTATCTGGCCACCGCCCGCGCCCTCAGAAGCGAGTCTAGTAAACAAACCTGTTTCAGGAGCAGGTGGAATCACGCTGACAGTTTCATCTTCGTTATTAATATCTTTATGTTCTAAGATTAGTTCATCTTCATAGTACAAACTTTCGAAGATTACGAGGTCAGCACCACCAAGGTTAGCAGTATTAAACTTAAAGGTCATTGTAGTTTCACCACAAGCCTCAGTTGGAGTAAATGTAGTAGAAGCTTCTACTGGTTCGCTATTAACTAAAAGTCCATTTCCAGTCTTTTTATTCATCAATATACCTTTAACTGTGTATTCTACGCCTGGTTTCAAACAGTATTTCACTAAATCTTTGATTTCTACATCCTCATCAAGTGGCAAGAGCTTTTCGCCAGTTTTGGCATTCGTTGCGTAAGTCTTCAAGCTGATTAGCTCAATAGTTTGACCTAAATCATTAATATCATTGTGTCTAGTAATCACGTCGTCCTTGTACCACAGAGTTTCAAATACTACCACTTCTTTACCGCCTAGCTCACTGGCGTCAAAGGTAAATTCCATCTCAATTTCGCCACAGTCTTCCTCGGAGCGTAGGTTGACACTGCTTTCTACCGTTTCACCGTTAATTAGAAGTGGTTCACCAGTAGATTTGTCCATCAATATACCTTTAATCACAAAATTCGTATTTGGCTTGACGCAGTATTCAATTTTATCGATGATTTTAGCTTCTTTGGAAATTTCAACGTAATGATCACCATCCTCAGCATCAGTTGCCGTGGTACCAAGGCTAAACTTAGTACAAGCATTGTTCCAGTCTCCTAAATCAACTACTTGATTAGCGCTATTAATTGTCACGGTGACTTTTTGGTTTAGAATACCCGTACAGAAGAGATTTGAACCACAGCGTAGCTCTTGAATTAGGTACGTACCATATGGCAACGCTCCTACTTCATCACGTACCGGCACGCCATCGCCGTTTTTATCTAGCCCAAACCAAGAGCCATAACCAGAGAAGAAGAATGGATCAACTTCATCATATAGCGCATCGTAGCCATTAGTATTAATAGAGTGGAGAATGAAACTAGATGAAGTATCTACCACGCCATCATCGTTACTCACCACGATGTGAGTTTCTTTAATTTGGTTGTGCTCATCAATCGAGGAAATACTAAAGATTACATCACGCATTGGCACGTTATTATTGGCATCCATCTTTACAAATCTAATGTCGCCACGAATCGGCTGGTTCGCAACTGTAGTGGAAACATTCACCGTATTATTAGTTGGGATTGTTACGGTCTTTGCTTCTGTATTTAGCATATACCCTTCACTAGTTTCTTCCTCTTTTATAATGTAAGTACCATACGGAAGATTTTCGAATGTTACACTACAATCGCCATCAGACATAGTTTTCGTAGTGATAATAGAACCTTTCGGCTTTGGACTGCCATTATAATATACTGCATTTGTAGAGTCATTAGTGATAGAGAATCTAACACCGGCAAATGAAAGGCCATCGCTATTAGTACAACTACCAGTATCAGCATCCACCTTATTTACAGTAACTTTACCTTTGATGCTAGTATTACTAAACTCCGTTTCAGCTGACGAGCCACCAAGAGTTACGGTTTTAGAATCCGTGTCGGCGGTATAACCTGTACTTGCTGAAGCCTCTCTTACTTCATACGCACCGTAAGGTAAATTGTCAAATTCTACACTACATGCGCCAGTAGCAATAGTTTTAGAAGCAATCTTAGCATTATTAGCGTAAGATTGACCACCATATTTTACTGGACCACCAGTCTTATTATAAAGATCAAATACTGTACCAACTAACGATAAATTACCAGTTGGAGTACAACTACCAGTATCTTTATCAGTCTTGTTAACTACAATTTTGCCTTTCTTCGGAGTGTTAGTAAACGTTACAGAAGTAGATGTACCAGAAAGACCAACATTTTTATCTGAATCCCCAATGTATCCAGTTGGCACAGAACTTTCTTGAATTGTGTATTGCCCATAAGGTAAGTTAGTGAATTCTACTGAACAGTTTCCGTTAGAAAGAGTTTTAGTGTCGATCGTACCATTATTTTGTATTACATTACCGCCATATTTCACCGGACCACCAGTCTTGTTAATCAAAGTAAATTTGATGCCATTAAATGAAAGGCCTGCGGTATTTGTACAACTACCAGTATCTGCGTCAACTTTGTTTACGGTAATTTTACCTTTGTTTGGCGTATTGGAAAAACTAATTGAAACACTGCCACTATTCAAAGTGACTATTTGATCGCCAGCCCCCGAATAGCCTGAAGGAGCGGCTGTTTCTCTAACCGTATAATTGCCATATGGTACATTCTCAAATGTTACACTACACGAACCGCCAGAAAGACTTTTAGTGGCAACAGTTTCACCGCTACTATTAAGTAATGCAAAAGTGGTACCATTAAGCGAAAGAGCCGCCGAAGTAGTACAGCTACCAGTATCTGAGTCAATCTTATTAACTGTGATACTGCCATATTGAATATCCGGCGCCTCAATCCACATTACACGCTGTTTTCCACCAGTATCCGTAGTCGAGTATAATTTATATTTGCTGGCCGCTTGCCATTTTTCATCATTGGTAGAAATCATTTGCCCTAAATCAGCATTCACTGTTTGCAACCATTCTTTCTGGGCATCACTAAAACCAGTTGTGTCTCCACCATTAATATAACCAACTATGCCATGGACATACGCATATCTTAATGCAAAATCGGACTCAGGTATAGTTTGAAAAATAGTATTAAGGTATGTTTTATTAGCAGGCGTATCGACGAAGAATATATAAAGAATTAATTTAACTTTTCCATTATCGACTGTGTCACTAGTGAGACCGGCATGATAATGAACATTCGTTGGCGTCCCGAGTCTAGGATCAGCACACATACCGTAATACTGATTCGTGCCAGTATTAACCGTAAAAATATTCGTTTCCCAACCAGTGTCACCATATCTAATCTCTTGTCCAGGATAGATTTCCACAGCCGCTCCATCCTGCGTATTAGCGCTAACCTTGTTTTGAACATGCCTTATAATGGCAAACATCGCCAAGATAGCCAAAACAAAACCGACAAAAACAAGCAGCGCTCGTTTAAAAATCCTCTTCTTACTTAGAACAAACATAGAAATATCCTTTGTTTTTTTATATTTATTTAGATTGTGTTTTGTTTTTGTGTATAACTCTGACTCTACCTTATATTATACTTATGTTTAAAGTTTTGTCAAGCCCAAATTTTATATTAAAAAGACGCTTGAATTCAAGCGTCTTCTTCCCATGGAGGAGTTTCTTTGTTTGTCATATCCAATTTGTCCATTGGATCATCATATGTAACGGCATTTTTAAACTCTCTTACCATCACAAATATCGTCAGCCCGATAAAAATAAACAAGCAAATAAGTGGAACCGAAGTTCTAACTTTACCTGCAATACGCAGGACAAAAGTAACGACCGTCGCCCAAAGCGACAGCATGTCTACAGTAAGTAAAAACTTGTCCATATTAACCCTCCTTTTGAATGTACGCCCCTCCATCTCCTTATATATTACACTTTTTTAGCAAAAAAGTCAAATGAAGCACCGATAATCAAAAAATAGCATAAATACTCTTTACAAATCATAAAAAATAGTCTAAAATAGTAGGGTAGAGATTTGGAGCTGGTTTTTATTAGCGCTCCAAACATAATAATATAAAAGGAGAAAGAATGGCAAATTTTGACCGTTCCAAACCACACATCAATGTGGGTACTATGGGTCACGTAGACCATGGTAAAACTACTTTAACTGCGGCAATTACTAGCGTTCTCGCGAAAAATTTTCCGTCAGACGTAAACAAACCTGTCGCTTATGATCAAATTGATAACGCTCCAGAAGAAAAGGCTCGCGGTATTACTATCGCTACCTCCCACCAGGAGTACGAATCCAGCAAACGCCACTACGCACATGTAGATATGCCAGGGCACGCCGATTACATCAAAAACATGATTACTGGTGCCGCCCAGATCGATGGCGCTATCCTCGTTGTTGCAGCAAACGATGGTGCTTTGCCACAAACCAAAGAACACATCCTCTTGGCTCGCCAAGTAAACGTGCCTAAAATCATCGTTTTCTTAAACAAAATGGACCTCGCTGATCCAGAGATGGTCGAATTAGTTGAAGAAGAAGTTCGCGACATTCTCGAGAAAAACGGCTTTGATCGTAACTGCCCAATCATCAAAGGTTCTGCTACCAAAGCTCTCGAAGGTGACCCAGACAACGAAAAGGCTGTTATGGATCTCGTTGACGCTATGGATGAATACTTTGACATCCCAGAGCACGATCTAGACAAACCATTCCTCATGCCAATTGAGGATGTCTTCTCCATCAAAGGTCGTGGTACTGTTGCTACTGGCCGTATTGAACAAGGCATTGTTAAGCTAAACGACGAAGTTGAAATTGTTGGCCTTAAAGACACTCAAAAATCTGTCGTTACCGGTATCGAAGCCTTCCACAAGACTTTGGATCAAGGCCAAGCTGGCGATAACGCAGGTCTTCTACTTCGTGGTATTGAACGCGACCAAATCGAACGTGGTCAGGTAATCGCCAAGCCAGGCACCATTACCCCACATACCGAATTTGAAGCTGAGGTTTACATCCTTAAGAAAGAGGAAGGTGGCCGCCACACTCCATTTTCAAAAGGTTACAAGCCACAATTCTACTTCCGCACCACTGATGTTACTGGTGAAGTAGAACTTCCAGCTGACAAAGAAATCGTCATGCCTGGCGACCAAGTAACCTTCAAGGTTAAACTCTTGGCTCCAGTCGCTATGAACGACCAAGACCGTTTTGCTATCCGCGAAGGTGGCAAAACCGTCGGTTCTGGTGTTATCACCAAGGTTATCAAATAATTTGATACTGAACTAAAAAGTCTCCCCTTTACGGGGGAGATTTTTTTATCTTATTTCTTCAAGATTTATCTTCTCGCTGACTGGTTTTTCTAGTTCTTCCGGGTTAGACAAAAGATACTGCAACAAATCGGCGGATTTCGCAAAATAATAGCCATCCGCAATCCGTTCGTCAAAATTCATCCCCCATTCACACATTTTGCGTGTGGATTTTTTACCATCTTCTATTATTTCTTCATCTCGTATCTCGCCCATCGTAAGTAGGGAAGATGAATTGCCAAAATCAGTAATATTATGGTGAATCGCCCCACAGCCAATTGAACCGAGATTCGATAAAATCATCGTGCTATAATAAAGATTGTCTTCAATCAAAGAACTTGGCAGAATACCTTTTTTATCGCACCATTTAAAAAGCCCAACAATCGGGACGCGAAGAATATTTGGAAGCTTTCCCAAAGTATCAATTGCAGAATTGGCCCCAGCTTTTTCGATACTGCCCGTCTTACGATTGCGAAAACTATCAGTCTTTTTCTTTATCTTTTCACCTAAAGCGTAAATATTATCATTCTTTTCAATCGGAATCATTACCATCATCTCTTCCGAATGATCGTCAAAACTCACTTTCGCCACGAAAGAAAGCACAATCTCATCATGTTCCCACAGGTGACGGTTGGCCACAAAATAGTTTAGTTTTGGGCGATTATAAACTGTTTTACCGATCGCAGTCAAAAAAGCATGAAAATACGTAATATTTTCACCAGATTTTTTCTTTTTCTCAATAAATTTTGACAGATTAGTTAAATCCATCTTCTGATTAATATAAACATCACTTACGCTACGATTGGGCTTTAAATCAATACTTATTTGCGCCATGCCAGTGACATTTTTTACCCTTCGAGCTCCTCCATATTTCTTCATACTACTATTATAGCAAGAGACCAAAAAAGTCACTATCTTGTGTTTTTTCGTAATCTGTGATATAATATAGATATAAATATCATTAATTATCAAATCCGAAAAACTCATGTCTTGGAGGTTATCGGATAAGAAAGGAAACTATGACAGAAGCCAAAAAACAAGAAGGTCTCAAAATTCGTATCCGCCTCAAAGCTTACGATCATCGTGTCATTGATCAAAGCGCAAGGCAAATTGTAGACACCGCAATTCGTACCGGTGCCTCTGTAAGTGGCCCTATTCCACTTCCTACCAAACGTTCAACATTTACTGTAGTAAAATCCCCACATGTCTATAAAACCGGCGGTGAAGCATTTGAAATGAAAGTCCACAAACGCTTAATTGACATCTCTAACGCCACCCCTAAAACCATTGAGAGTTTACAAAATCTCTCTTTGCCAGCTGGCGTAGACGCCGAAATCAAGATGTAATACAAAATCCCCCAAAATGGGGGATTTTTGATATAATATTCTTATGAGCGTTGCTAAGTTTAAGAAACGTTTTTATTTCGCGGTCGCGAAGTATTTTCGGCATTTTGCAAATATCGCTTTTAAGAAGTGGCACCCCAGAGTAATAGCCGTTACTGGCTCTGCAGGCAAAACCACTATGATGACCATGCTAGAGCACGAGATCGGCAAAAAAGCTCACTATTCACACGATGCCAACTCAGCTTTTGGTGTACCTTTTGATGTTTTAGGTCTAAAAGGTATCCGCGGTTCCAAAATCCGCTGGATTTGGCTTTTAATTGCCGCTCCGTTCAAGAGTATTTTTCACCGCCACAAAGAGGAATTTTACGTAGTAGAAATTGATGGCGAACGCCCTCACGAAACCGAATTTCTCGCCGAATGGCTTCGCCCAGAAATAACTATCTGGGTTTCCATCGGACTTTCTCACGCTGTACAATTTGAAAAAGAAGTAGAAAACGGCAAATTCAAAAATGTTAAAGAAGCAATTGTAGCCGAATTTACCAATCTCCCCGTAAATACCTCAAAGAGAGTTTACATTGATGCCGATTCTAAGTACATGATTGAAGCCACCGCCAACATCACTGCCGAAGTTATCCCGATTAAAAAAGACGAGCTTAAAAAATACGTAGTTTACCCAGATTCTACCGATTTTACTTACGGCGATACAACTTTTCACTTTAATCACCCTGAGCCTAAAGACATTGCCTTTAACCTCTTTGTCGTGCGCGACCTCATGAAATACCTCAAACTCAAGTTTAATCCAGATTTTTCCGACATGAAAATTGCCCCTGGTCGCTCCTCTTATTTTAAGGGCAAAAAGGGAATCAATATCGTAGATAGCAGCTACAACGCCCACATGATTTCTATGACCTCAGTTCTAGACATGGCAAAACGCATGCACGCCGAACGCAAATGGCTAGTTATCGGTGATATCGTAGACCAAGGCTCGCTAGAAGAAGAGGAGCACCGCAAACTCGCTAAATTGATTGCTGCCGTTAAGCCAGAAAAGGTGATTCTAGTCGGTAAACGCACTAAAAAATACACCGCACCAGAGCTGAAAAAACTCGGAGTTTCTGCCGTAGCTACGCTAGATCCTAGAAAAGCCCTTGAATATATTGAAAAAAGCATCACCGGCAAAGAAACTCTCATCTTTAAAGGCAGCCAATATCTAGAATGGATCATTGAGAAGTTATTAGCCGATCCTAAAGACGCCAAAAAGCTTTGTCGCCGAGAAAAAGCGGCCGTAATGCGCCGCAAAAGCTGGGGGCTAGATTCATAATGAAAGGAGGTGGAAAGTGGCAGATTTATATATAATTCACGGCTGGACCTACACGGTTGAACCATGGAAGCAAACTTTAAGTGAGCTGCGCGACCGTGGCATCAGCGTCAAAATGCTCCGTGTCCCCGGCCTGACCGAAGAATCCAAAAAAGTTTTCACTATTGAAGATTACGTCAAATGGGCCAACAAAGAAATCCCAGACGGCGCCATCGCGCTCGGTCATTCTAACGGCGGCCGTATTCTTTTAAACCTCTGTGCTAAAAAACCAGATAAACTAAAATATCTAATTCTACTTGATTCCGCCGGAATTTATGAACCCACCACCAAGAAAAAGGTGGTTAGTTTCCTAGCTAAAATTGGTAAACCGTTTAAAAAGATACCTTTAATTGATAAAGTTTTCCACAAGGTTACTGGTTCAACGGATTATTCCCGCGCGCCAGAAAACATGAAGCAAACTCTGGCCAACATGCTAGAGTCAGACGAAAACCTAGATTTTAGCAAAGTTGAAACTAAAACCTTCATTCTTTGGGGCAAAAAAGACACCGTTACTCCGCCTCGCCAAGCCACCGCAATTTACGAAAAACTCCCCAACGCAGAACTTAAATTCTATTCAAACTGGACTCACGCCCCTTATATTTCTAGCCCTGATGAACTTGCGCGCGCCCTCGCTGCGCTAGTAGAAAGGCTTAAAAAATGAGACGCTTCTTTCTAGGACTCGCCGCAAATTACAACCGAGAAGATCGCCATTCTCAGCTTTTTACGATTGGTCGCAAAGAAGATTACAAAGATCTGCAACAATTCTTACTCCGTAAATACACCGGCGAACGTGCCTTACTTACCAAAAACGGCCGTTCGGCTCTTGCTCTTGCCTTAAAAGCCTATTTTGACAAAGGCGACAAAATCCTGGTTAATGGTTTTACTTGCTATGCCGTTTATGAAGCCATCAAAGCCGCCGGCCTAGAGCCAGTCTTCGCCGACATCACCAAAACCGACCTCAATTTTAATGCTAATACTTTAAATGACGCATGGGCGGGTTCTGATAATTCAAGACCATGGGCGGGTGACGAAGCTGGGGGGACCCCCGCCGCGCGCAGCGAAGCGAGCACGGTGGGGGAAACTGCGACGGCAGGACCCGCCCAGAGTAGCATTAAGGGTATCATCATTCAAAACACTCTCGGTCATCCCACCAATATCGTCGCCATTGAAAAATTCGCCACCGAGCACAATTTAATCATTATTGAAGATCTCGCCCACTGCGCTGGCGTAAAATACCCAGATGGCAGAGAAGTCGGTACGGTCGGCGCAGCTACCGCCTTATCATTCGGCAAAGACAAGTCCATTGACACTGTTTCTGGTGGCGCCGTCATCTTCCGCCACCCCTATAAAAACCGAATCGAAGCGCCCTTCAAAACTCCGAAACTCTCTGATCATTTGCGCGCTAGATTTTACCCTACTTTTGGTGCAATTTGCCGCGTTCTCGCCCACATTCATCTTGGTGGCGCCTTAATGAGATTTCTAGTTAGAATTCACTGGGTTGAAAAATCCGCTGACAGCAAACTAGACTTAAAACGCAAACCCAGCAAGTTTGAAACCCGTCGTGCTCTTATCCAAATTAAAAGTCTCAGTAAATCCGGCGAAAAGCCTATTCGCGAATTTTACTTAGTTAAAAACCGCGCCGAAGTCCTGGCTAAACTAAAGAAATCCGGCTACTATTTTGACGCCTTTTGGTACGAAAAACCAGTTTCACCAGTCAGATATTACAAAAAAGTCCATTTCCCAGAAGAATCCTGCAAAAATGCAGTTTACGTGGCCGACCATATTATCAATTTGCCAACCTATTATAAAAAGAACAGCCTCAAGGCCGCACGCGAAATCATCAAAGAATATCTAGAGGAGGAACAGTGAGCTGGCAAGAAATAGTCAAAAAATACCCTGAAGCTAATTTCTTACAATCGCCAAGTTACGCCAAAATGAATGAAGCACTTGGTAGTAAAACTATTACTGAAGATTTTGACGGCTCCGGCCATGCACTCATGATTGTACGCGACGCCAAACGCGGTCGCTATCTAGAAATCCCTTGCGGACCTTTAATTAATTGGCAAGACAAAACCCTGATTAAAAAAGTCTTCCAAAAAATCACTAAAATAGCCGAGCAAGAAAAATGCGTCTTTGTCCGCCTTCGCCCACAACTTTCAGCCACTAAAGAAAACTTAAAACTTTTAGAAAACCTCGGTCTTAAAAAATCCCCTATGCACCTAGCAGCGGAACACACTGTAATGATTGACTTACAAAAAACTGAAGATGAATTACTTGCCAACATGCGCCGTCAAACTCGCTATGAAGTTCGTCGAGCTACAAAGCAAAACATCAAAGTAGAAAAGTCCAATTCCGAAGAAATATTCAAAGAATTCCACAAAGTTCAAGTTGCCACGGCTAAGCGCCAAGGCTTTATCCCACCAGACTTAAAAACTCTCCTCGCCGAAAGAGAAAACCTTGATTCCGTTATTTATATCGCTAAAACTAGCGAAGGCCAACCAATCGCCTACGGCCTCATTATCAAAGACGGCAAAGAAGGGGATTACTATGAAGCCGCTTCCACCGACTTAAATCGCAAAATTCCTGGCGCCTATGCCCTGCTTTGGCAAGCAATAAAAGACCTTAAAAAAGAAGGCTACGAACGTTTTAATCTTTGGGGTATCGCCCCAGCCGGCCAGCCCAACCACCGCTATGCCGGCGTCACCACTTTCAAAACTGGCTTCGGCGGGGAAATCATAGAATACGTCCCGGCTCACGATTTAATCATTTCAAAAGTTAAATATCTTAAAAACTTAGCAGTAGAAACTTTGCGAAAGAAAAAGAGGCACCTATGATTATAAAAACTATCACCGACCAAAAAAAATGGGACGATTTTATCAAATCCCATAAGGAATCAAATTTTCTTCAATCTTGGGATTTTTATGAATTTCACGCCGCACGCGGCAAAACCATCGTTCGCCGTGCCGCTTTAAACGAAAAAGGCGAAATCACCGCCGCTTACGCCGGCGTGGTAGAAACTGCTAAGCGTGGTAAATATCTCGCCATCGCTGGTGGCCCAATTCTGGACTGGCAAGATAAAACTCTCGTTAAAAAGATTTTTGAAGACATTAAAAAGTCCGGGGAAGAAAACGACTGCGTTTTTGTACGCGTCCGCCCACAACTTGAACTATCTGATAAATCACTAAAACTCATGCAAAGTTTAGGTCTTAAAAAAGCCCCAATGTATCTCTCGGTAGAATATGCTGGCATTCTAGACCTAACTAAATCCGAAGAAGAGATTCTAGCCGGCGCTTCGCAGGGCTTCCGCCGCAAGCTTAGAAAAGCCGAGAAAGCCGAAATAACCACCGAGACCTCCGAAGATCCTAGAATCGTTAAAACTTTTTACAATTTAGAAGTTACCCATGCCAAACGCCAAGGTTTTGTTGCCTTTTCAGAAGATTTTCTCACCAAACAATTTGCCGCCTTCGCCAAAAACCACGAAGTTTTAATGTATACTGCCAAAAAAGACGGTGAAATCTTAGCTCAAAACTTTATAATTTTTTACGGGCCTGAAGCTAGCTATCATTACGGCGTATCTTCTGACCTCGGTACTAAATATTCTGCCGCCCCACTTCTTCATATTAAAGCCATGGCCGAAGCCAGAAAACGCGGTTGCATCCGCTACAATCTCTGGGGAATTGTTGGCTTAGAAGAAAAATCCCACCGCTTTTATGGAGTTTCTGAGTTTAAACGTTCTTTTGGCTGCGAAGAATTAAAATACACCCCAGCTCACGACCTAATTCTAAAACCCACCAAATACCAAATCACTAAAATAGTGGAAAGTGCCCGCAAAAAAATCCGCCATGTCTAAAATTTATGCTATAATAAGCATAAGTAATAAAGGATAATTATGGCACATATTAATAGAAGATTTATTGATAAACATTGGCTAATCTTTATCATCCGCGGCGTACTCGCCGGGGTTTTTGGCCTTATCGCTCTATTTGGCGGTATGGTTAACGTGGAAAGCATGATTGCAATTATTAGCCTATTCTTGCTCTTTATGGGTATAATTGATTCCGCCAGCGCTCTTTATAACTCCACTAAAAAACGTGGCTGGGTCAATTCCATTATTGATGCCTTCATAGACGTTGCAGCAGCACTTCTTCTGCTCTTCTGCTCACAAGGCAACATCGTATTTGGTCTGATCATTCTTTCAGTTTATACTATCCTATCTGGCGTCATTGATATCTTCCATGGTTTTCTTTCTACTGCCGACCCCACAGACCGCTTTATTCGTATTTTAGCCGGTGTCTGTGGTTGTATTATTGGCGTAGTTATCATTAACGCTGGCGAATTTGAAGTAACCACCTTTATTCGCTTCTTTGGTGCCTATATGCTAATTGTTGGCGTTACTAGTATGATTTATGGCGTACACAACCGCTCCCAAGATATAGAAGACAAAACCGCCCGAAAAGAAGCGCGCACCAAATCTCCGAAAAAACCCAAAAACCGTCGCAAATAATAGCCATTTTATGTTATAATAAAGTCTCAAGGAGAACTTATTATGCCTATTAAAAAAGCAATTATTACAGATGCTGGTTTTGCTAGCCGCTTTTTACCAATCACTAAAACTATTCCTAAAGCCATGATTCCAATTGGCGCGAAACCCGTAATGCAACTTTGTGTAGAAGAATGTGTCGCTGCCGGTATTGAAGAAATCATCATCGTAGTAGCACCAAATACTAAATCTAAAGAAATTTACGAAGATTATTTCCACGGCAAGTCCGAGAATGTCAAAGCTTTACTAGAAAAGCAGGGCAAAATGGATCGTTTTACGCCAGTTGAAGAAATCCAAAATTTCCCCAAAATCACTATCATCGAGCAAGATATCAATCTTCCTTATGGCAACGGCTCGCCAATTGTTTCCGCTAAAGAATATGTTAAAAATGAAGAAGCCTTTGCGGTTTTATATAGCGATGATTTAATCCTTGGACCAAGCGACGTCAAAACCCTAATTGATACTTATGAAGCCAACAAATCAGCTAAAGCCGTAATCGCTGCTCAAGAAATGCCTGAGGAAGTCTGGAATAAGTACGGCATGATTGCCTTAAAAGAAAATGGTACACTAAGCCACATCGTTGAAAAACCTAAAACTCCAGATCTAAGCCCCAGCAATCTTACTAGCTACGGCCGCTATCTTTTAACACCAGAAGTATTTGATTATCTGATTCCTTCTAACACTGGCCTAGACGATGAACTTTGGACCGTAGATGCTATCACCAAACTCGCAGAACACGGTGATGTGATTATCTCTAGAAGCCAAGGTAAATGGATTACTACTGGTGATCCTAAAAACTATTTCCTCGCTCAACTTGAATTTGTTTTAGCCCACACCGACTACGGCGATGATATTAAAAAAATCTGTGATACAATAAAATAAAGGAGAAAAAATGAATACAGCAGAATGGATTATCGTAGTAATTCTAGCAGTCACACTTTTCATCTTTTTGATTGTTGGAATTATTCTACTAGTAAAACTAATCGGCCTCACTAAAGATGCCAAAGAAGTAATTGTTGAAGGTAAAGACATTGCCAAAAACACCAACGGTATTGTTTCAAACGTCAGAGGTATGACTTCTATCGGTGGGACTGTAGAAATGTTTGTTGATAAATACATCAACCCAAAGTTAAAAGATAAAATTAAAGAGTCCAAAAAGGAGGAAAAGTAAAATGGCTGAAAATACCGAAAAAAACAAAAGTGGTGCTGGCAAGTTTTTCTTAGGTGCTCTGCTCGGCGGTATTGCTGGTGCTATCGCTGGCAAATTTATTAAACTCGGCGACGATGGTGGCGAAGAAGTTGAAGAAGGATGTAACTGCGAAGGCAGATGCGACTGCAAAGAAAAGGAAGCCAAAAAAGAAACCAAACCTGCAGCCGAAAAAGCCGCCAAAAAATAGTACCAACTTTTATGCTATAATCTTATTATGGAGTTAAAATCAAGTGATTTTGTTCACTTGCACAATCATACACATTATTCTTTGCTCGACGGGCTAACCAAGGTCCCCGAGCTAGTTGATTTTGTTAAAAAAGACGGCATGGAAGCTGTAGCTGTGACCGATCATGGCACTATGTCTGGGCTAGTCGAACTCTACAAAGAATGCAACGACAAGGGAATTAAACCCATTCTTGGCCTTGAGGCCTACGTCGCGGCGCGCAAAATGACCGACAAAGACCCAGCTCACGACAAACAAAGATTTCATATTACGTTACTAGCCATGAATAATAAGGGCTTTGAAAATCTTTGCCGCATTATGACTAACGCCGAAGAGTACGGCAAATACTACAGACCACGCACCGACCATGACGAATTAAAAAAATACAACGAAGGCATTATTTGCCTGTCCGGCTGTATGGGTTCAGAAATATCTGAGGCCATCCGCGCTGGCGACGATAAACGCGCCCTAGAACTCATCAAATGGTATAGTAATACTTTTAAAGACCGCTTTTATCTCGAAATGCAAGACCACGGCCATCCTAAATCTTCCACTCATTCCAAAGAACAAAAAAAGGTTAATGATTGGTTGATGGCGCATGCCGAAGAACTAAAACTACCACTAGTAGTCACTTGTGATGCTCACTATTTAAGCCACGAAGATCAAGATGCCCACGAAGTTTTACTTTGTATTGGTACCGCAGCCTATCTTTCCGATCCCAACCGTATGAGTCTAAAAGAATACGATCTCCATGTTATTTCGTCAGAAGAAATCATCAGCCATTGGCAAGACACCTGCCCAGAAGCCGTGTTAAACACTAAAAAAATCGCCGACCGCTGCAATGTAGATCTGCAACTTGGTCGAGTTTTAATTCCTAAATTCCCAGTACCAGACGGCGAAGACGAAAAAACTTTCCTCGACAAACTTGTCTTCCAAGGTTTAGTTTATCGTTACGGTGGCAAAAGCCTAGAAGAAGCTTCTAAATTAAACGTAGCAAAATGCCGCAAAATCTTAGCCGAAACCGACAAAACTCGTGACGAAGACCATAAGATTTTACCTCGCATTGATTATGAATTATCCGTAGTAGACAAAATGGGCTACAACGGTTATTTCTTAATTGTTCAAGACTTTATTAACTGGGGCAAAAACCAAAGAATCGTTTATGGGCCAGGTCGCGGTTCCGCTGCTGGTTCAATTCTAGCTTACGCCCTTAGAATTACCGATCTAGACCCACTTAAATATGACCTTCTTTTTGAGAGATTCTTAAACCCAGATCGTATCAGCATGCCAGATATTGACACGGATATTCAGGATACTCGCCGCGACGAAGTGATTGAATATTGTACCAAAAAATACGGCGAAGCCAGAGTATCAAACATCGCTACCTTCGGCAAAATGATGGCTAAAAATGCCGTACGCGATGTAGCGCGCGTGCTAGAAGTACCGTACGCTGAAGCCGACCGCCTAGCTAAACTCGTGCCAGATCCCGTGCAAGGCCACCACGTCCATCTCGCTGATGCCATCAAAGAAGTGCCAGATTTAAAACAAGAATACGAAACCAACCCTACTTCAAAAGAAGTGATAGATTTTGCCTCGCGACTTGAAGGTACCATCAGAAATCACGGCGTACACGCCTGCGGCGTGATTATCGCGCCAGACGATTTAGTTAAATTCTTACCACTTGAAGTTTCCGCTAAAGGCCCCATCGCCGCTCAATTCCCAATGGGTCAAGTAGAAGAACTCGGCCTTCTTAAAATGGACTTTTTGGGGCTTTCTAACCTTTCAGTGATTAATAACGCCCTGCGTATGGTTCGCAAAGTCTATCACGATGATATTGATTTATCAAACTTACCGCTTGATGACAAAAAGACCTACGAACTCTTACAACGCGCCGAAACTACTGGCGTCTTCCAGCTGGAATCTGCCGGCATGAAGCGCTATTTAAGAGATCTTAAGGCTTCTTCCTTTGAAGACATCATCGCTATGGTCGCGCTTTATCGCCCTGGCCCAATGCAATTTATTGACTCATTTATTAAACGCAAACACGGCGAAGAGCCCATCACCTACCTCCACCCTGGTCTAGAAAACTCGCTCAAAAACACCTACGGTATTCTAATTTATCAAGAGCAGTTCATGCAGATTAGCAAGGAATGGTGCGGTTTCACCGGCGGCCAAGCTGATACTCTCCGTAAAGCCGTAGGTAAAAAGAAGATAGACTTAATGAACAAGGTCAAACCAGAATTTATTGAGGGTGCTATTAAAGTTGGTGGCGCCACTAAAGAAATCGCCGAAACCTTCTGGAACCAACTCCTAGAATTTGCTAATTACTGTTTTAATAAGTCCCACGCCGCTTGTTACGCCCTAATTGCTTACTGGACAGCTTACCTAAAAGCCCACTACCCAGATGCCTTTATGGCGGCACTAATGACCGCGGATATGCGCTGGACCGACCGCTTAGCTATAGAAATTGCCGAATGCAAAAAAATGGGACTAAAAGTCCTAGGCCCAGATATTAACGAAAGCTATGGCGACTTTGGCATTGTCGGCGGTGAAAAAACTATCCGTTTTGGACTTTCTGGTGTTAAAAACATGGGCAAAGCCCTAGTAGAAGAAATCGTCATCCCAGAACGCGACAAAAACGGCCCCTTTAAATCTGTCTGTGATTTTGCCAAGCGCGTAGATTCTACCAAGTTTAATAAAAAATCATGGGAAGCCGCCATTAAAACCGGCGCTTTTGACCGCTTTAAGGCATCACGCTCAGATTTGCTGTTTAATCTTGAAGCTATTCAAGCTTACGGTTCCAAGATTCAAAAAGATGTCGGCTCTGGCCAAACAGATTTATTTGGTATGATGGGCGAAGCCGGCGCTATACCAGAGGTAGAAATCAAAACCGCCCCTGTACAACAACCAGACAAAGAATTACTCCTGTGGGAACGCGATCTAATGGGACTTTATCTCTCGGCCCACCCTCTTGATAAATATGATGTATATTTTGAGGAACAGACCCATCCGATGTCCATTATTACCGCCGAAAACGATAACAAACTCGTCACTATCGGGGGAATCATCACTGCAGTCCGTACCATTTTAACCAAAAAAGGCGAAAAAATGGCCTTTGTAAAAATAGAGAACAAGACCGACGAAACCGAATTTATTGTTTTCCCGAGCGTTTTTGAAGAATACGGCGGCAAATTAGTTGCGGACAACGTAGTAAAAGTCCGTGGCCGCGTAAATGCTAGAGACAAAAACGGCAATCTCACCTCTGATATCAAGATTCTCGCCGAATCTGTAGAGCTGATCTCTGACGAAGTCTTAGAAAACTACAAATCTACCGGAACTAAACTAGAAGCTCCAACGGCTGCTCCTGGTACAAACCGCCCCAAAAGACGTTCCTCTGCTGAAAGAGTCTATAATAATAAAACGGAAGAAAAACATATCCTCAAAGAACCCCCTAAAGACACTCGTAAAGAACGCCTCTTTATCTTAATTGAAAACCCCGATGACACTGATACTTTAGCCGCTATTCGCCGCCTTGCAGACATTCATCTAGGCATGCAAGAAGTAGTCTTAGTCCTTAAAGAAGGGGAGAAAAAACGCCCCCTTAAAATGCCATTTAAGGTGGAAGCTAATGAAGAGCTCCTTACTAAATTAAATGATTTATTAGGGGAAGAAAACGTCAAAATCAGCTAAAAGCCTAGTCCATATTGACATTTTTAAATTGTGTGCTATAATAATAACAATGCATCTCTATAAAGGGAAGCGCAGGAGCTTTGGGGTGTACTGAATGATGATGAGCGGTACACTTCAAAAAATTACTCTTTGCGCCTCCCAAGAGGTGCTTCGTATCCCACAAGCCAAGTACGCACCAGTAGAGGTTACTGGTTCTGTAAAGCGAAAAGCATTCCGTGCAAATAAAACGGAAATGCCATAAGCCGCAGATTGTGGGAAAACCATTAAAAAGTACTCTGGGTCGAGCGCACTAAAAATTTCATATTGTGCCGCCACCGGCGACACGCCTCCGATAGACGCACTTTTCAGCTGCTCCCCAGATACTTCCATTCCCCCGGCACACTGTCGGGGGATTTTTCAATTTTTATGGTATAATATATCTAGATTTGGCGAGGAAAATCTCTTAATTATTTACGGCCAAATAGCACCAGGAGGGGGAAATGAAAGAAATTGAATATTGCCCACTTGAAACAATCATTCGTGACGAGAAAGACAAGAAAAAAATCATCGTCTACACTTTTTTTTCCAATATAGGCGACCCGCAATTTAAGTGGGAAACCTATGTATCAGGAGAAGATGAACAAGGATACTTAAAATGGCTGGAAACAGCCTACAATAAAACCTATAAAGAGGCATTAAGCTATCATATGAGTTTTGTTAGAAAATATTCAGAGTAACATCAAGCCATTCATCCGCTCGGGACTTTCGGCCCGGGCTTTTTTATCTCTATATGGTATAATTAAGTCATGAAAAAGCCAAAAAACCCAGATATGGTCACAGTTAATCGCAGAGCGCATTATGATTACACGCTCGGCGATAATCTTTCTGTGGGCATGGTTTTGTCTGGCCCAGAAGTCCGCAACATCCGCGATCACCACGTCCAGCTCAAAGGCTCTTTTGTCACTATTAAAGACAATGAACTCTGGTTAAATAACCTCACCCTCGGTGCCGATACCGCTCGCAATATCAAACTGCTCGCCACAAGAAAACAAATCGCCACTCTCGCCCGCGAAAAAGTCGCTGGCTCTACCATTGTGCCAGTTAAACTCCTAGGTGGCAGCAGGCATATCAAACTAGTCATTGCCGTAGGAAAAGGTAAGAAAAAATACGATAAACGCGAAACCATCAAAAAACGCGACATAGAAAGAGGTAAATATGCTTAAAATCTTCTCGTGGAACGTGAATGGCCTGCGTGCCGTAATCAACAAAGGCGCATTTCAAAAATTCATCGCCGAAAATAACCCAGATATTTTATGCATTCAAGAAACCAAAGCCAAACCCGGCCAAGCCGTGATTGACTTACCTGTGTACGAAGAACTTTGGAACTCCGCCGAGCGTCCAGGCTATTCTGGCACCGCAATCTTTACTAAAATTAAACCCTTGTCAGTCAAAAATTCTCTCCCTACTGATAAAGATTTTAAAGACCAATTCGGCGACCCTTTGACCGAAGGCCGCGTGCTCACCGCCGAATATGAGGACTTTTTCTTAGTTAATGTCTACACTCCTAATTCCAAAAACAACCTCGAGAGACTAGCTATGCGCGAGAAACTCTGGGACAGGGAATTCCTAAAGTATCTAAAATCTTTAGAAAAAGAAAAGCCAGTAGTAGTTTGTGGCGATTTTAACGCCGCACACGAAGAAATTGATATTGCTAGACCAAAAACCAACCATCACTCCGCCGGTTTTACCGATGAAGAACGCCAGGGAATCACCAATTACATTAACGCTGGTTTAGCTGACACTTTTCGCACCTTGCATCCAGATTCCGTACGCTACACTTGGTGGAGCCATTGGGGCCAGGCCCGCGCCAACAACGTCGGCTGGCGTATTGACTACTTCTTTATTTCTAAATCGCTTCTAAAAAATCTTAAATCCGCCGAAATTTACGAAGATGTTATGGGCTCAGATCACTGCCCCATCTCAATCACAATGGAGTTTTAATGGATTATTTTGAAAAAATCGAAAAACCCGCCACCGACCTTAACTGGAATATCCCAGAAAAAAAGCAGGGATCGCTTAACGTCATCGGCGGCACCAGCGAATCTTTTAAAAACGAAGTTAAAGTTGCTGAATTTTTAAATAAATACCCCATCGCCGAACTAAACCTAGTTTTGCCAGACGCACTTAAAAATAAACTCCCGAACTTGCCAAATTTCACTTTTTTAAAATCCACCGACTCCGGCTCTTTTGCTGACCAAGACGAGTTGTTAAACACTTTTAATTCTGCAGAATATAACCTACTTTTAGGTGACTTATCTAAAAATTCCATCACCAAAAAAGCAATTTCCAGCGCGGTCAAAAGTTCCGATAAGCCTCTGTTAATCACTCGCGACAGCGTAGACGCCATCGCTGAATCCCAACCAGAAAAACTCCTCATGAACACCAACCTTTGCTTCATGGCTTCGCTAGCTCAGCTCCAAAAACTTTTACGCGCAGTTTATTATCCTAAGGTACTGCTTTTATCGCAATCATTAATTCAAGTTTCTGAAGTTTTGCATAAATTCACCTTAAGCTATCCGGTCGCAATTATTACTCTTCATAACGAACAAATCTTAATCGCCAAAAACGGCGAGGTCAAAGCCATACCACTAGCAAAATCCGACTACTCAGTGCTGATGTTTTGGCAGGGCGAACTCGCCGCCAAAATCGCCGCTATTAATCTTTACAACCCCAACAATTTTATCGCAGCTTCTATTAGTGCGATTTTTTCTTAGCTAACTTCTCTTCAATTTCAACCGCATCGCGTGAAACATTTTTTCTGCGCTGAGCCAAGAAAAACCAAATAAACAGAAAGATTGAGCAACCAAAAATGAACAAAACGATTTTTACCGGCAACGGCCAGCTCGTTGCAAACAGAATAAATGCATTTACTATGCCAAGACAAATCGTGTACAAATAACGCCGAGCAAGCACTATCTTTTTAGCCAACGTAAAGTTTCTTTGCGTTAAAGAGTTTTTAGTGCAATTATCTGGATGACCAAAAAACTTACCATACACAATTAACTCAATCGCACCGCACACGATGGTGTAATAAAAGATCACAATTAGCCCTACTACCATATTTACCCTAACAGTCACAAATAATACCTGTGCTGCCGCGAGTAACACGTCCGAAATCATATCATACTGCGCAGCGTATTTACGATACTTTGGCTCCTTGCCTTTTGGAAATGGCCACTTGCGCGCACAAGTACCATCAAAAGTATCAGTAAACTCGGCTGCAAGGAAAATAATAAAAGCGGCTTCCGGCCCTCCACTATGTATTACGCAGCCATAAATTAAAGCCAGCGCCAAAATGAATCTAAGTAAGGTAAGAATATCCGCTAAGTATCTCATGATTTAATTATATCACTAAATAATTTCTCTAAAATCTTAATCCGTTTAGAAATCAAAACCTCATCGCGGTGAGCTAGCATCACTTTAGACATTTGTTCTATTTTATCTGGATTGGCTAATAAATCATTCAAAGCTTCAGCCATTTTTTCGAAACTTTGATCCGCGCTCAAAATATAGCTTCCGCTCGGTACAACCTCTTTCATATCGGGGTCGCAGAAAAACACCGGCACCCCATATGCCTCTGCCTCAATCAAAGTCATCCCAAAAGTATCAAAATTATATGACACCAGCACATCTAGCTCTGCATTATTAATAGCTTCTTTTAATATATCAAACGGCACATTACCATGAAAAACTACTTTCATATGGTGTCTTTTAGTAAATCTCTTAGCGCGGAAGAAATCTCCGCCCCCGCCATAAACATCCATCCGATATTTATTTGGCACCTGTTTTAATGCTCTTAAAAACGGCATCATACGCTTTTCTGCCGAAACTCGCGAGTGCCAGATAATCCTTAATTCTTCACCAGGCTTTAAAGTTTTAACCGCTGGATTTTTAGGAAACTTACTGTCCGGATAGCCATTTGGCAAAACTTTAATTACTTTTTTTACACCATAATGAATTAGTTTTTTACGAAAATGCTCTGAAGGCGTTAAAACTAAGTCTGCATAATTCGCGTGATTTACCATTAAAGTCCACATTTTAGCCTTGGCGATTGTATCTGCCAAATAATTATCGCGATGAATAGTTGTGTTATGTGGCAAATACCACGAATGAAACCAATTTAAAAGTATCGCCACAATCGTTCTGAAACCAAAGGGAATGATATTACCTTCGCCCATATCTTCGCGCCCATGCATTACTTGTACTGAAGGAATTTTGAGTTTCTTAGCCAACCTCAATCCCGCAATAGAACAACCACTCTCATAGTGCACATAAAACACATCAAAATTTTTAATTTCCGGAAAGTTTTTCATTAGCCACTTTTCAATAATTTCGGGTCGGCGCGAAACCGGCGTCAGCCCCCGAAAAGCCCACCTGCAAGAAGGCACTGGAAAAATGTGGTTTTTGGCCATCTCGTCTAGCTGTTCTTTAGTTTTTGGAAAAGACGAACTAAAAACATAAACCGTGTGGCCATCTTTTTCAAGAGCCGCTTTTTGCGCATCAATTGAGCTTTTTATCCCACCCGTCAAATCCAAATAGCAATCCGAAAAAAATGCAATTTTCATAATATAATTATACTCTTTTCCTTTGTCTATTTCCATTTTCTTAATTCTTGTGTTTCAATTTTGAGCGCTAACAGGTTGCATTTTTTTACCATACATGCCTATAAATTTCCGTTGGTAACTTGGTAAAACAAAAAACTAAAGGAGGCCACGATGGAAATTGAATTCTACTTCAAGTTTACTCGTAAACCAAGAATTAAAAAAATTACTGTCCAGACCGAACCTGAACAGTAAACTTAAACCCAACAGCAAACTTCTAGCACTTGCTTGTTATGCTTATAATACTGTAGGCATGTTATTAAGTTAAGATTATAAACACGAAAAACTATGTTATAATCATTATTACAATAATAATATCAAGAAGGGGTGAGGGAGCGGCCCGACGACCCCCTGCCAACCTAGCTAAGCCAAGGTGGTAATTCCGACCAGAAAGGAAAGATATGTTCTATAGAACTGCGGAGAGTGTTTCTCCAAAACATCCAGATAAACTATGCGACCAAATCAGCGATGCGATTTTGGATGCTTACTTAAAAGAAGATCCTAATGCCCGCGTTGCTGCCGAAACTTGTGGCGGCCACGGTGTAGTTTTTGTAACCGGTGAAATCACTTCTACGGCTAGCGACGTAGATATCCCAGCCATTGTTAAACGCATTGCCGGCGACAATGAAGTTCACACTAAAATTGTTAAACAGTCTCCAGAAATCGCTGGCGGCGTAGACACTGGCGGTGCTGGCGACCAGGGCATCATGATTGGATATGCCTGCGACGAAACTCCTGAAATGTTACCACTAGAAGTAGTTTTATCTCGCCGGCTCAATCAATTTATTTACGACAAATATCCATACGACGGCAAAACCCAAATCACCATCGCACCAGATGGCACGATTGATTCTATCGTAGCTAGCTTCCAAAATGTACCTAAAAAAGAACTTGAAGAAATGGTCAAAAAATTTATCGCTGACCAAAAACTAGAAGGGAAATTAGAGCTCCACATCAACCCAGCCGGCGACTGGAAACAAGGCGGTTTTGAAGCTGATACTGGCCTCACTGGCCGCAAACTAATCGTAGATAACTACGGCCCACGCATAGCTATCGGCGGCGGCTGTTACTCCGGCAAAGACCCATCCAAAGTTGATCGCTCCGCCGCTTACATGGCCCGCAAAATCGCGGTTGACTATCTAAGGAAGCGCAAAGCCCACGAAGTCTTAGTTCGTCTAGCTTATGCCATCGGCTATGCCGAACCACTAGAAAAAACCGTCATTATTGACGGAAAACCCGAAGAAATTGAAGGCTACGACCTAACCCCACGCGGCATCATTAAATTCTTAGACTTAAAACGCCCAATTTACGAAAAAACCGCGCGTTACGGCCACTACGGCGAAGGTTTTGACTGGGACAAATAACTGTGCCATAATATAGTCATGGCAAAACCTGGTAATATCAAAAGAACTCTGCACTATTTTTGGCTAGCTTTGATGCAGCATAAAATTAGAACGATTCTGTTATTGATTTTGGTACCAATTTGGATTTTTCTGTCAAACGTCGTTGTGCCATACGGCACTTCGCAAATCATTGGTAAATTATCAAGTGGCGATTTTATTATTGAAAACTATATTGGCATTTTACTGCTAACTATTCTATCCGCTGGAGTAAATAATTTAGCGGTAATTCGGGCAATTGACTGGTTAGACTGGTCACTAGACGCATTGGGCGGGGAATATTTAGCAAGATTAGCTTTCACGGCAGTGATCAATCAATCAATGACTTTTCACAACGACAGGTTTTCTGGCTCACTCACTAGCGCCGCCAACAAACTACCCGGAGCCTTTATTGATTTTAAATCAAACTTTGTCTGGGATATTTACCCATTAATACTGACCGCGCTATTTTCAATCGGAGTAGCAGCAATGGTTTGTGCGCCTTTTGCTATAATCTTAGCAATTTATATCGTGATATACATGACGGTCGCAATAATTACTTTTTATAAAACACGTAAAGTGGATGAAGTATTAGCAGACGCCGAAAACAAACAAACCGGACAACTTGCAGATACAATCACCAACGAAATGTCGGTAAAATCATACGCGCGAGAAAACCAAGAAAAAACACGGTTTAAGACAGCTACAGAGCGAACCAAGATGGCAGTTTTCGGGGCAGCCAAAGTATCATTGTGGCGCAATTTATCAATGAATATTATCAATATGATTACTTTTGCTGGGTTGCTAATCCTAATAATAATGAGTCACAACTGGTTCGGGCTCACAATTGCAAATATGGTATTCTTGTATTCTTTGTCAAATTCTTTGCTTTCAAATGTATGGACAATTAATCATATTTTAAGAGCTATGAACCGGTCATTTGGCAATGCTAAAGAAATGGTGAGTATTTTAGATTTACCATTAATCATCGACGACAAAACCGACAAGCCGCTCAAAATATCGCAGGCCGAAATAGAGATTTCGCACATAGTTTTTGAACATAGTGGCCAAAAGAAACCTTTATTTAATGACTTTAGTCTAACCATTCCAAGCGGAAAAAGTATCGGCTTAGTTGGCGTATCTGGCTCTGGTAAAACCACCCTCACAAAACTATTACTACGTTTTGATGATGTTTCGGCAGGTGCCATTTATATCGATGGACAAGATATTCGCGACGTAACGCAAAAAACTCTGCGTGAAGCAATCGCCTACGTCCCACAAGAATCGTCACTATTTCATCGCTCGGTTTATGAAAATATCGCTTACGGCAAAATAGGTGCTACTCGCGAAGAAGTTTTGCGCGCCGCAAAATTAGCTAACGCCGATGAGTTTATTAAAGATTTACCAGACGGATATGACACTCTGGTAGGAGAACGTGGAGTCAAACTATCTGGCGGTCAAAGGCAAAGAGTTGCAATCGCCAGAGCTATTCTAAAAAATGCCCCCATTTTAGTGCTAGACGAAGCAACCTCAGCTCTAGATTCAGAGTCAGAAGGCTTAATTCAAGGTGCTCTTAAAAACCTAATGAAAAACCGGACTTCCATCGTGGTGGCCCACCGTCTATCCACAATCGCTAGTTTAGACGAAATTGTGGTCTTAAAAGACGGTCAAATCGTAGAGCGCGGCACCCATCAAGAATTACTTAAAGCCAATCAGGAATACGCAAAACTCTGGTCAAGACAAAGCGGCGCCTTCTTAGAAAAATAAGCAAAAAAATGGTGCATTTATATAACACCGCTAGAAACTATTTTACTACAAAACTCGAATAAGTGGGGGACTTTCGCGAGTTTCCCCCCGCCAAACTCGCGAAAGTCCCCAGCATTATGATCAGGGCCCCTGCGGGCTTCCCCCGCCAA